>CAYSDO010000269.1:0-6400 GCA_964429665.1 uncultured Bifidobacterium sp. | reverse complement strand
ACACCAACCCACCGCCTGATTTTTCCTCCCTTTGAGGCAGTCCAAATTTTGTTACTAGATCGTTGGTCGGCATCCCGGGAACAAGAGCCATTCGCAAATCCGTCATGCTCCTTATTGCTGTCATTCCTCCTTGCATTGTAGAAGGCGGAGATAGTTCAAGCGCCACATCAGATTTGTGACCACAACCAAAGCTTACGGCAACCAGTGTGCTGGCTACCCCGAGCACAAAAAGGCTCCTGGCTAACAACTGGTTTCCTGCGTGACGTTCCTTACCACCACATGTCTGCATAGCTTGGTTTAGAATTACTATGTCCTTCTGGACATCCAGGTTTCAACTGTGCGCCGGGCTTTGCATGATTAGCTCGCACATATGAGCAACTACTGTTCTGTAGGTATGCCGACACACGCTTTATTACTTTTCTACCACCACAACAGTTTCGCGTACAAAAATACATGACGCAGCAGCGCGAACTCGTTGATTGCGACCCCATCTGGCTTTTACAAATTTTAATTCCGTCCAGGTATTCAGAATTGTTAGAAATATCTGCCCACATATTTGCGCAGATGGAAAAGCCGTCAGCAACACCAGCAGCACCATCCGCTGGCCCGCCAGGGTCTGCAGATGGTGGTGTTCGAGGTGGCGGTGGCGGTATTAGTATTGGCCATCCTGGTGGTGAGGGCTTTGGATTTGATGGTGGCAAAGGTGGCCACTCGCCGATTGGAGGAAGGTTGATAGGCGGGAGTGGCCCTGGCGGGATGCCGCCTATGGGTGGCAACTCAGTATTAATTGGAGGGACAGGATTCCCGAAACCGAGTCCGAAAAGATCGACTATGCCAATGGGGCCATTGTGTACAAATCCAGACAAGTTCTCACCGCCGTTCTCCCCGATGGGATCGCGGCTCAACCACCTTCCCGCACTTGGATTGTAAAATGCCTGTGCCTTGTGCGACATGAACAACACCACACACACGAACAGCACCACCGTTACCAATCGTTTGGTTTTCATAGGTTAACTCTCATTGGTGACCATGTTCATTTTCCACTTGCCAGCCGTGTTCTTAGCTCCAATTCACCAAAACATTGCCTGCATGTCGGCTGCATCACCTTGTCCTTTAGGTGAGCCGTCGGAGCCAAAGCTCATGACACTTCCACGCCCCACGGAATAGTCGAACGCCGAATAGATCAACGGACGCCCCCAGCCATCATTCGTAATAGCCGGGTCAATTCCCCACGAGACTAATTCACCAAAGTTTGTCGGCCAACGACCGGTTTGATTACGAAACGCCTTTGATCTCTCGGCTGAAGCTGTAATCCGGTCCAGAGTAACTTTGTATTCGCTCCGCCCTTTACGACCGGGCAACAAATTGCAAGTTACGGGTATCACAACCAGCACAACAAAAAGCAAAAGCGTGGTTACAGTTCTCTCGGCCTTTGTCATCGGCAACCTGCGTTTCTCTGGATTAAAAGTAACTCGGCCCCCAATCCCCACAAATAGAATAGCTGTAGTCCGGAGGCAGGTTGCCTCCTGTTGTGATGCCGCGAATGGATACCCACGGGGATCTTCGCCGTTCGGTTGCATAATTGCTGCCGATTGCCAACCCGCTGCCGCCACAGCATCCCTTCAAGCTGACGACTTTGCAGTCATAGACTCCATAGTTGCTTCCCCATGTGATGGGACCAATTGTTCCCGAAATCCACGTCAAGGAACTGCCAAGTTCGCATTTGATTTTCGCCCAGCAGATACAGGCCATGCCCAAGCCAAGCGGCTCACCGGCAAATTGTCGTCCATCTTGATCAAATCGAGCGATCGGATCATTGCCAACAAACCCATGAAGATTCAGCCCACCTCGTTCTTCGATTGGATCGCGGCTTAACCACCGGCCCGTACTGGGATTGTAAAACGCCTGCGCCTCTTGCGACGTAAACCACATCACACATGCGAACATTGCTGTCAGTGCCAATTGTTTTGTTTTCATGGTCATACTTTCATTTATAACCATTTTAGCTGCACAACCATTTTCAACCGCGAAACGGCTATTGAGGTCAGCACCAGCGCGACAACTACATTGATGATCTCAAACCACTCGAACTGCTTTTTGTTGGTATCACGCATCCGATGGTCGGCTCGAGAGTTCATTTCTGCTTGCTGCAAAATAACACAACGTTCTCGTTGCATAGTTCAAATCGACATTGAAATATGCTCGCAACTCCGTGGAGCCAAAAGATTGCATTCGCGTCACCAACCAAAAAGCGCGGAACTGGTTCATCCGGCAATGAATTCTCCACTAGCACTCTACAGCGAACCCCTTGTTGAGAAAGATTAGTCTCCACTATTACTGCGACTTGTCGCAGCGTGACATTCTCCAGATTGACTTTCTGTAATTGAACGCTCTCCAAAGTCGCCCCCAGTTGGCGCGAACCGGACGAATAAACACTAATCCCCACAGTCAATAGGCATCCCAACAGGAAACAAATCACTCCTTGGATCATCTTTTCCATTGAAATACTCCCGCTAATTACAACAGCAATCAAATTCTGCTTCGGATGCAGCCGCACCTTCCTCAGCAGAGTGGAACAAAGCGTATCGTGTCTCTACAGCCATTTCCGCGTCTAATCCGACGATTCTTTCTCCGCCAGAACCTTTAGTTGGTTTTTTTGTAACTCTTATATTCACTATATGTCCAAATGGACCGCATGGATCGGTCCAATAAACAGTCGCCGGAGGATGAGTCTTTATTTCCTTATGCAGAATCAAAGAACCCATGTTAAAATACCAACCCTTATCAGCTTTAATTGGCCCCTTTTTCCAACATAGGCCGAGATGGTCCGTGTTCTCAACGGGATTATTTCCAACAAACAAATAAAGGCCTGAACTATGTTGTTTTTCGATAATTCCAATTCTTTCATTCAAAGAATCGGCCGAGAACAATTGAGTCAAGAAGCCATCTTCGTCAATCGGATCCCTACTCAACCACCTTCCCATGCTTTGATTGTAGAACCTGTAACCGTAGTAAAGCTGGTCACTCTCATCATCCTGATATTTGCTGGAGAACCGGAAGGGGTTCGCCTTGGCCATGGTGCCTGAGGATCGCAGCACTTCTCCAAACGGTCCATACTCGTAATTCGCACTCACCGTGCCATCAGTCGCTTTCACCATCGCTGCAAGATTCCCGTTCCCGTCGTATCCGCAGAAATGCAACCCATTGGTGGCATCGTTCACCGCAAGCAATCCGCCCACACCACCGGCACCCTGTTCACTACCGCTCAAATCCAAGCCCCACACGTAGCCGCGAATGAGTCCATTGGTCCTGTTCAATTCCGCCACCAGATTCCACCCGTCATATACATAGCGATTGGTGTATTGCCCAAAGTAAGAGCCGTTGTTCGTCGAAACCTGTTTCTCGATCCGCCGCCCCTTCCAGTCATACGCAAAATCCATCTTGAACTTCGATCCCGTCGGCGTGCTGCTGCCGCTGGTCATGTTCACCAAACGGTTCTCTCCGACCCGTGAGATAGTCACCACATCCCGGAATATTCCTCCGAAACTTCCATGAACCTTGAAGCACCATTGGCAAGACAAGTCTATTATCTCATGGGTCAAGTCCCAGGTGTAAGTCCACCGCCCGTCGCTGGTGAGGTTACCGTCTGCATCATAAGTAAAGGCTTCGGCTGTCTTGGCCACAAACACATTGCCCGTGGACCAACTGCCGCCTGTGTTTGTGACGGTTACTTTCTGCCAGACGGACGTGACATTGTTCACCACCGACACCAACTCCTGGAAATATTCTCCACGGCGATAATCTGCCGGTGACGTATTAACCGTCACGCTGTTCGTCGCGTGACTCGCGCCAAGCACGTCAAATGCGTTCGGCACATCGCGACTTGTGTATTGGTTCAGCGTGTTGGCCGAATAGGAAGCGGAGCGGAGCGCCGAACCGACGTCATTCCCGCCCGCCTTGGTGCTTGTCCGGTTGCCGATGTCGTCAAACCCATACTCAAACTGCTGGCCTGGCACGGGTGTTCCGTCATTCCAATACTTCTTGCCGGAGATCACCTGACCCAAGGAATCGTATTGATACACCCAATAGGACGCGTCTGTTTCCGTGCGCTTGGTGCGCTGGCCGGCATCGTTGTAGGCGTAATTGAACGTCACCGGAGACACGCCCGATGCACCCGGAGCGGATGAAATCTGCTGAAGGCGGTTCAAGAAATCGTAGCTCTTGCTCGTGGTCATACGAGTGGTGCTGTTTTGTTTGAACACAATGTTAGTCACGAGTGATGAATTGGCAAGGTAGGAGTAGGCAACGGGATGGATTGCGTGGGTTTCGCACCCAAGAGACCAACGAATGATCGAAGATCAGATGTGGCGATGGATTGTGAGCTGTTGGGACTCAACTCCGGATACAGTGTTTCGTTCCCATTCATCCTCTCTGCAGCGATTTGCCGTCATTAGCGGCATCCTGCTGCGGTTCATTGGGTGTTGGTTTCAAATCCGGCGACCAAAGGCCGATGATCCGAGCCAATGCCCCAATTTGGAATCGTCGGAATAAAGGTGTCATTTGTTTTCCAGTGGCGTGCCATGGCCTGGCTGATGAGCAAATAGTCAATGCGCGCGTAGGTGTCTTCCAGTCCGTAATAGTGTGTCCAGGTGACGTTGCGCGGAGAGTAACGTGGGTTCGTCGGGTTCGGTTGATTGTCCCCGTTGCGTTCTGCGGGCCGTGTATCCACCAAAACCGTTTTGCCGCGACCAATCACCGCCTTGGTTGAAGGCGTGTTGTAGGTGTGGTTGAAGTCTCCCAGCACAATGAGGTTGGCGTTTGGATCGGACGCAAGGCGCGCATCCACTTTTTCACGCAGCAGCTTGGCCTCTTCAAGCCGCATCTCCGCTTCGTCACCGTCCGGCACGGGCCTGCGGGATTTCAGGTGCGCAGTGATGAGCGTGAACGTGTAGTCGTTGTTCACCTTGATGTCCACCTCGGCAAAGCCGCGGCTCACCTTGAAGCGGCGTCCATTTAGCAGATAGCTGTCGTTGGTGTGTTGTCTGCGCGCGACTATTGGAAAACGGCTCAGGACTGCCACATGGATGTTGGTGTCATGGCCGGTGATGTGTTCCCAGTTTGAAAAATCAAGACCGTCCTTCTTGAGCGAGTCGCGCAATTCCATCAAAGCGCTCAAGCTGCCCATTTCCTGAAAAGCAATGACATCGGGTTTCATCGCCCTGATGCATTCGCGTACCTTGGCTTTGGCCTCATCGGATTTCACGTTCTTGCGGGATTCAGTGGTTTGATCCAGGTAATTCTCGACGTTGTAGGTGGCGACACGGAAGGTTTCGGCAATTGTTGCCTGGGAGAGCAACGCAAGAGCTGCCGTGAACACGCACGCCGGACGAATTGATTTCAGATACATGCGATCGTAATAACGAGCACAGACCGGCAAGTCAAAGATTTGTTCCGTGTTCGAGGTTCAAAGTTGCGCAGGGTAGGGCGCGTCACCTCGTGCGAGTTGGAGTTCAAGCTTTAGCTTGCCGGGGAGCAGGCTGAAGCTTGAACTCCAACGGAATGTGCCGCGTTGGATGCTTGCAACATGTCGCCGCCGTTCACTCCTGTAACTCGTAATTGAGCACGGACAGACTGTAAATCGCCGCCGTATCGCTGCGGAGGACGAGCGGGCCAAGTGTGATCGGTAATGCACCTTCCGCCTTGATCGCGTTCATTTCAGCGGGCGAAAAATCTCCCTCCGGCCCGACCCACACGCAGACGGATGCCGGTTTGCGCTTGTGCGCAGCCTCGAAGTCGTGAAAACGCGTGCGCGGATGGCGGCGATCGTCGTGCAACGACGCAATGAGCGGCAGATCGAATACGTCCCGCCGGGCGAGTTGCTGCTTGAGCGTGAGCGGAGTTTCGATGGCAGGCAGCCACGGCGAGCCGCACTGTTTGATGGATTCAATCGCAATCGCACGCCATTTCTCTGCCTTGTGTTCCGCGCCTTCGCCGTCGAGATGCGCCACCACGCGTTCGGTGAGGATGGGCACGACACGCGCGGCCCCGAGTTCTGTGGCCTTCTGCACGATCACGTCCATCACCTTGCCTTTCGGAATCGCTTGAAACAGCGTGACAGGGCAGGGTGGTCGCGGCGTGTGATGACGGTGTTGAACGGACATCTTGACCGTGCGTTTGCTTATCTCCGCCACGTCGCACAGCAACTCATTGCCTGCGCCATCGAGCAAGGTGATGCGTTCGCCGCGAGTGAGCCGTAGAACCTGCGCGGCGTGGTGCGCCTCGCGATCTGTCAATTCGAGCACTGCGTCACGGCATTGTTCAGGTGGTAAAAAGAAACGATGCATTTTCGTTTAATCCGGACTCCGGCGTCCACGGTCCAGAGTCCATTGTTCAACGTCCC
>CAYSDO010000268.1:0-6458 GCA_964429665.1 uncultured Bifidobacterium sp. | reverse complement strand
CTGCTTCGCGGCACAACAATATCCTGATTCAACTTCGCAAGTCCCGTGTCGCGCAACGCGTACGAGAACTCGCGGCGGATTTTCCAAACGGCTTCGCATTGTTTCGAGCCGAGACCCGTTTCCGTGAAAATGGCCCGCTGCCGGGCTGCGATGCGTTGTAACTGGCGGATTTCGCCAAGGACGGAATTCTTCTGGCCGTCCAGTTCCACGATCAAATGCGCGCGACAACCGCGCAGGCGTTCGCTGCCGGTGCGCTTGTAGGCAGCCGCAAGTGTGAATTGATCGGCAAGTTCGAGCGCAGCGGGGAGAAATCCTGCGCTAAGAATCGCGTGCAATGTGCGTATGGCGTTGCCCATTGAGCCAAAGCCAATGGCAAGATTCGCACGGTACGGTGGGAGCGGAAGTAGTTTGAGCGTTGCTTCAGTCACGATGCCGAGCAACCCCTCCGAGCCGACAAACAGGCGATGAAGATCGAAGCCTGTTTTGTTTTTGTGCGTTCGCCCGCCGAGCCGGACGATGGTGCCGTCCGCCAGCACGACTTCAAGGCCGAGCACGTAATCGCGGGTGACGCCGTATTTCAAACAGCGCGGCCCTCCGGCGTTGGTGACGATGTTGCCGCCGATGGAATTGTTGGCACGGCTTGCGGGATCGGGCGGATAAAACAGCCCGAGTTTCTCGACGGCTTCCTGCAATTCAGCCGTGACGACGCCGGGTTCAACAACAGCGACAAAATCACCTGCGTTGATTTCTCGGATGCGTTTCATGCGTTCCAGCGAGATGACAATGCCGCCATGCAACGGCACGCAGCCGCCCACGTAACCGTGGCCCGCGCCACGGGCTGTGACGGGGATTTCGTGCTTGTTGGCGAATCGGAGGATCGCTGAAACAGATTCTGTCGAGCGTGGCAGCGCGACCGCGTCCGGCAGGTGTGAAGCAAACCATTTGTCGCCCGCGTAGGCGGCGAGAGTCTTGGGAGCGAGTGTGAATTCGCCTCGGGGCAGAGAGCGTTTCAGTTTTGCGAGCGCGGCGAGTTGATTCGGCTTCATTCGGCGGAGGCTTCGGAAGAATTGAGAAACGCTCTTGCCTCGTTGACTTCATCCTCGGGCACTTGAACTAGAATGCCTCCGGCTGCGAGCGAGTAGCCTTCCATGCCCATGGCGGCAATCTCGTGCTGGACGAAGGGATGAAATTCCGCAGCTTCGAGACGCGAGGCGGCGAGGTGGGCGTCAGCAGGATTTAGAGCGGTCAGGATGGTGACGAGGTTCATGATATTTTCTCCGGTTGTTAGGTCGCCGACAGTCTCTACGCTCCAAACTAACCCAAATCAACCAATCCCTGCAACAATGCTTGTTTCATCGTGCAAGGGCATGATTCCCGTGGAGCGGATAACGCACCACGGGGCGCTGGCCATCCGTGCTGAACGAGGAGCGGTCTTATTTAATGCCGACAAGATAGCCAAACCGCTCGCGGAATTGTTCCGGGGACATGGAGGCAATGTTGGCGAGCTTGTTCAATTGCGACTGGTCTTCAAAATCGGATTTCTCCAGCCGGATCATGTAGTGGCAGGCGCAATCGTAGGACTCGCCATCCACGTTCACGCGTCGCACGTTCATACGACCCGTCTTCGGGTTCAGCATGTTCTCGAACTTTAGCGGCATCATCTTGCCGTCAACAAAACTGATGATTGCGCCAAACTTTTCTGAATCGGGAGACAACAGGAACTTTACCGCGCCATAGCCCAGGTCGCGCGTGTATTCGATGTCGAAGGGAATCGGATCCGCGCAACGCAGTTCATAGCCGAGGTCCTTGTCAATGATCGTGGACTTGATCTTCATGGCTTCGAGCCGGTGGCTGATGAGGTCTTTCATCAGGCGACCAAACTCGATTTCGCCGAGGCGCAAATGGCCGTGGTCGTCGCGGACGACCTTGCCGTAACGTTCGAGGTGACCGCCGGGCACCGCGCTGATCAACCCTTTTTCACCCATGGACTCGATCAACCCTTCCGCCAGCACTGCGACTCCGTACGCCGAACCATCCGCCAGACGCTTGATGATGGAGCCAATGATCTGATCGGCCACGGCTTCCGCTGTCACCGGCGCGCCACGAAATTGTTCAGGAATGATTGTCAGGGTGGCGGCGCTTGCCTTGCCAATGCCTAGCGCGAGATGCCCCGCCGAACGCCCCATGCTGATGACGAGGTACCAGCGTGCCGTCGTGCGTGCGTCTTCCGCGAGATTGCGCAGCACCTGCACGCCGTAATGGCGCGCGGTCTCGAAGCCGAACGTCGGTGTCGAGCCGGGCAGGGGAAGGTCGTTGTCAATCGTCTTGGGCACGTGTGCTACACGGATTTTTCCCTCGCCGCGACGGTACACGTGGCTGGCTGAAAACCCGGTGTCGTCGCCGCCGATGGTGACGAGCGCCTTGACGCCCAGTTTCTGGAGCGAGTCCAGGACGTTGTGCATGCTGGTCTCGGACTTGGCGGGATTGGTGCGCGCCGTGCCGAGGATCGAGCCGCCAGTTGAATGGATGCGCTTTACGTCGTCAATTGTCAGCTTCGTGTAATGCTGCGTGTCGCCAGCCGCGAGCCATTTGAAGCCGTCGCGAAAGCCGATGACTTCGAAGCCTTCCATGATCCCTCCGATGGTGGCGGCAGCGATGACGCCGTTGATGCCTGGGGCAGGCCCGCCACCGACAAGGATTCCCAACCGTCCGCGTTTGATTTCCGTGCTCATGATTCAATTTGAGTTTCAGTTTCAGTTCAATGGTTCAAGTTGCGCCCCAAGTTCGCACCTGTTGGCACAACTGGTGCATAGTGTGCAGAATATCGGGCATCAGGTCAAAAAAGTTGTTCGCATGAATGTGCGGCCACTGATGTGAGCATGTGTCACAGAAAGTTTTTGATTGTCAGAGGCGTTGTATTCGGTCAGTAATCATTGCAAATCAGCTTCCGGGAATTTCAGCAACCATGAACCGATTGCTCATCAATCCAGGAACACCGCAAGCCTGGGAAATTCAACTCAAGCCGGGCACCAACCGCATAGGGCGTTCTGAGGACAACGACTTTACGATCCCACATTCGTCGGTGTCCTCTTCGCACTGTGAAATCATTGTCACCGACGATGGCACGTTTTTTCGCGATCTCGGCTCGACGAACGGGAGTTTTGTGAATCGCGCGCGGGTGGACGAGTCGCCGATTCCTCTTCAGAACGGTCAACATATTCAACTGGGTTCGGTGGACTTGATTTTCGAGGCGGCGACAAAACCCCTGGCTGCTGCTGCCCCGGCAGTGGCTGCTCCGCCACCTGTTCGCGTGAGAATCTCGACTCCGGTTGGGGCGATGCCGCCTGTCGCTGTTACGCCTGATGGTGATGTTCCATTGCCGCCTCCGCCCACTGCTGGATTGCACGGCGCGCCCTCGCAGGATGGTGGAATGACGGCACCTGCCGCCCATCCAGCCCACGCACATTTAACCGTCCCGGGCGAGCCGCCGATGCTCGACGTGCGTGACGCGTTCTGCAAATCGCACCCCAAATCTCCCGCGCGTTTCTTCTGCGCGAAATGCAATCACTACTTTTGCGATCTATGCGTGGCGACACGCACCACGTCTGGGATGCCCGCGCATTTTTGTCGTCACTGCGGAAACGTTTGTGCCCCGGTACGCGTGCGCATCACGCCGTCCAAGGAATCGAAGCTTGGTTTTTTTGGACGTATGCCGGGAGCATTCGGTTATCCGGTTTACGGCAGCGGCGTGTTCATGCTGGTTGGCGGCTCGGTGCTGTACGTCATTCTCCACATGTGTCCCATCATGATCCTCATGCCGAGCCTTTGGATGAAAGTATGGGGAGTGATGGGAAGCATGGTCATCGGAGGATACCTGGCCGCATTTTTCCAGAGCATTGTCCACACGACGGCCACGGGCGACAAGGAGATGCCTTCCATGCCAAGTGTGACAAACCTGTGGGAAGACGTGCTGATACCCATGTTTCAATTCAGCGGAGTTTGCTTCGCCTGTTTCGGCCCGGCGCTGACTCTGGCGGTGATGTCGGCAGTGTCCGAATCCGAAATCGCTGGTTATGCCTGTATCCCGCTGTTGCTGTTTGGCTGCGTGTATTTCCCCATGGGTTATCTGGCGGTGGTGTTGCTGGACAGCATCAAGGCGCTGAATCCATTGTTTGTGTTTCGATCCATCGGGCGTGTGCCTTTGGAATATCTCGCCACGCTGGGATTGTTGGCCGGTGTGGCTGTGCTGGCAACACTCGGGGATGTCATGATGGGTTATGTCCTTGCTCAGGGCCTATTCACCCGTTCCGTCAAAACATTCTTCCTGATGATTGGACTGTTTGTGGCGCTGGTGGTCCTGGGATTCTATATGATCACGGTGAGCGTGCGGGTGCTGGGTCTTCTATTTGTGACCAAGCGAGATAGGCTGGGCTGGTACGAGCATTGATGTGTCCGGATGTGGGTGGATGATTCGGGGAACAAGTTGCTGCTGGAAAACGCTCGCCAGAAAAATATCCCGGGAGCATCCTGCCGTCAGAGCCGTTCAATGATTCATCCAACGTCACAAGAACCAAATTGAAAACCATGAAAAAATTCATCCCATCCCTTCTCGGCTGGTGTTTGCTGGGTCAAGTGAGCCTCGTTGCCGAACCCGCGCTCACCATTTACAACCAAAATTTCGCCGTCGTGCGCGATTCAGTTTCGCTCGATCTCAAATCCGGTGAGAACGAAGTCCGGTTTGCCGGGGCCACGGCACACCTTGAACCTGATTCGGTGATCCTGCGCGACCCCGCTGGCAAACGCGCATTGCAAATCCTGGAACAGAATTATCGCAATGATCCAGTTTCGCAGGAATTGCTTCTGTCGCTTAACGAGGGCAAGACGATTGATTTTCAGAATGTCCGCATGAAGGACAACACGACGGTGCGCGAGCTTATTCCGGGCAAGGTGATCCGCAGTGGTTATGTTCCCGGTGGTGGCGCGGAGCAACCAATCATCGAAGTGAACGGCAAGTTGCAATTCTTCCTGCCCGGCCAGCCGCTATTTCCGAGTCTCGGCGATGACACGATTCTCAAGCCCACTCTCAACTGGCGTTTGCGTGCCGATAAACCCGGCAAACTGGACGCCGAGGTCAGTTACGTCACGCAAGGCTTCACCTGGGAGGCGGATTACAATCTCGTCGCGCCAGACAAAGGCGACACGGTGGATATTCTCGGCTGGATTACGATGAACAATCAGAGCGGGAAAACGTTTGAGAACGCCAAAATCAAATTGATGGCGGGTGATGTGAACAAGATTCAGCCGTTGCAGACCAGATATAATGTTGCAGCATTCAAATCGCGAGGCATGGCAGCCGCTGAAATGGATTCCACCGTCTCCGAAAAATCTTTTGACGAATTCCATCTCTACACGCTGGCGCGGGCCACGACCTTACGCGACCGAGAAACGAAGCAAGTCGAGTTTGTCCGCGCTGAGTCCGTCAAAGCTCCCTCCGTTTACGTCTATGACGGTGCAGAGGCGGGGTATCGCTTCTACGGCGGACGCAATAACGATCCCGGCTACGGCACTCAATCCAACAAGAAGTTCTGGGTCATGCGCGAGTTCGTGAACGCGGAGACAAATCACCTCGGCATCGCCTTACCCAAAGGCAAACTGCGCTTCTATCGCCGTAACGACGACGGCCAGCTTGAGTTTACTGGTGAGAACGAGATTGACCATACGCCGCGCAATGAAACCATCCGTGTTCGTACCGGCAACTCCTTCGACCTCGTTGGCGAGCGCAAGCCGACTGATTTCAAGACCGACCGCTCAGACAAGTGGATGGATGAGACATTCGAGATCAAACTTCGCAATCGCAAGAAGGAGGCGGTGGAAATCCGCGTAGTCGAACATCTCTACCGCTGGAGCAACTGGAACATCACGGCCAAGTCGGATGAGTTCAGAAAGAACGATGCGCAAACCATCGAGTTTCGCGTGAAAGTAAAGCCTGACGAGGAAAAGATCATCACGTACACGGTTCATTATTCGTGGTGACCTGGGAGCGAGAACATCTTGCTCATTCGAGTCAGCGGATGTTCAGACGCCTTGGTGGATTAGCACGCGGCTAGAATTTGTTCCGCAGCGGCCCGGACTTGTTTCGCAAGTTCCGCAGGTCTTATCACGCTCACGTCTCCGCCCCAACTCAATACCCAGCGTTTGATTTCCTGGAGGCTTGAGAGTTTGAGGCGCATTTCAACGCCGCCATTTCTGAGAGGGCGGAGTTGCTGCGATTCATGCCATTTCTTTTCGCGGACGTAATCCGCCGCGTGTGCGTTGAACCGGAGCACGACATCGAATTCACCTTCCGCCGAGTGAACGCCAAAACTGTCACGAAGCCGTTTCTCCAGTGAGAACTTTTGCGAAGGTTGAAATGTTTTTCCGGTCTGTCGTACAGAGTGTACCCGAGCAGGGACAAAGGT
>CAYSDO010000267.1:0-6459 GCA_964429665.1 uncultured Bifidobacterium sp. | reverse complement strand
GGAAGATGGCGCGTGTTTGGCAAGGACAGCGATGTGCCACACCCGAGCCAGATCTGGGTGTTCACCGATGAACACCCGGCCAGCATCAATGACGGTGGATTCGGCCACCGCATTCCGGACAGTTTTGCGGCGACGGCCCAGCAAGGATGGGTGGATTATCCTGCGGCATTTCATGGCGGTGCGGGCGCGTTTTCCTACCTCGACGGTCACGCCGAAACGCACAAGTGGGTTGAGAAACCACGCGCTGGCAGGCTTGGTCTCGACGCGCAGATAACGGATTACAGCCGATTGGATGACGGACGGTTCGCAAACAACCGGGACGTGTGGTGGCTAGCCCAACGGACGTCGACCAGGAAGAGCGGTCCCGATCCGTGGTAAATTCATCCGCGTTGCCTTTTTTTCTAATGGAGGAGATTCTCTCCGGCTGGATAATCCGGATCGCTAGTTTGGCGGAGATGCCGTGCCAGCGGAGGCGTCAAATGGCCGGCAGCTTCGCAATGCCGCCAAACGGCTGCGCATCGCGAGATCAACGAACGACGGTCGCTAGTTGCTGGCCCAGATTGAAAATGAAGTGATCGCCGAGAGCCAGGGAATGGACTCGGGTTTGAATCGAGAAACGATCGCAATACAACTCGGAAAATTGTATCTGCCAAAAGCACGCAGCCTGACCTTGAAGGGTCAGGCTGCGCTGTTCAGACAAAGAATGGTCTCCGATTAGTTAGGGGTAAACAAGCCGGTAGAATGCTGTACCTGTTGCTGGCACAGTATAGACCATCTGGTTACCCACCGGGGTAATCCCAGTCGTGATGGTTGTCCAGACCGGCGAACTCAGGCTCGGTGTGGATTGGAGTGCGAACGGTATTTGCGGCCAAGTCAGCGTCGCGGTACCACCCGAAACACTTACTGCGAGACGAGGCTCGGCGGTTGTCACGAGGAAGTTATCCCATGTGGCATCGCCAGGAACGTCACAACTGCCCTGACTGGCTGAGATCAAACCCACTTGTCCGCTTGGATACAGGTTGTCCGGATCATTTGCCGGGAGTCGGATGAGCGGATTTGTTGTATCTGGAAGCTCATAGACCTGACCTTCGAAGTTCGTTCCGCTGCCCATGAAGACGAAGCGGTAACTCTTTCCTTTCGTGAGATGCAGACCGCTGGATGCGGTCTCGATCTGACCGATTGGCGCTTCATCAACCAGTCGCGAGATGTCAAGGTCGCCATTGCTCACACCTGGCAGTGAGCCGCTGCCTGGCTCCCAACTGAACAGGTAACCACCGGTGCTTTGCAACCCAGGGGTATTGATTCTTGCTGCGATGCCGAAGGCTTGACGAACCGTATCGTCAAAATCAATCAGGTCCGCAGAGACGTAGAAGTCATTGTAAACCGCATTTGCCAGGAAGCTACCAGCTCGGGCAGGCCCGGCGGCGCAACCAACGGGCGTTTGCGCCGGACTGAGGATCCGGTAATGACCGCTCGGGAACGTGTAACTTGCGGCTACCGGCGGGGCAACCCCACCAATTGGGTCATAGCGATCCCAAACCGCATCGGCGCTGTCGTTGCCATCATCAAAGTTGTCAAAGATTGTGGGGCCGTTGCTTGTTGGTACGAAGACCAAGTAGTCCATGACGATGAGGCGATTGTCCTTTGAGACAGTGCCGCCCAAGGTCAAACGTAGTGTCTTCAGGCCTGAAAGGCTTATCACCGCAGGATGAGAACCAGACATCAATTGCTCATACTTGTAATTGAGACGCATGATATGGTTACCGACATTAAACGCGCCGAGTCTCGCGGTGGTCTGGTTGGTGGTCGTGGGGTCACTCGTCACTTGATCCAGGTACACGGTCGTATCACCGAAGCTGCCACAACGCAGATATACATTGTAGTTCGTGGGTGCAAAGTTTCGCGTGTAGTTCATCCAATCCCCTGGTGAAGTCAGACGCACTTGGTACTCCAACACGTTCGTTGAGGCATATTTGGCCCTTTGTGTGTCATGAATGCGATACGGCATGGACAACGCTGTAATTGAATCCTGTATATCGCCAGCCTCATCAATCGAGCCACTATAGAGCAAGGAGCCTTGGGTGATCTGAACGCGGTCGGCTGTACGGTATTCGGCCAATGGCAAATCGAAGTGACCACCTGGTTTGAAATAATCAACCCCCGCTGTTCCTGTTAGATCAAAATACCCTACTCCGCTCCCATTAACTGGAGATCCACCCGCGTCCTTTCCAGAAACAGCTATAGGATCGAGTTGGTACACACCGTTGGAGTAATTGTAATCTTCAACTTCCACCGTTTTCAGACTTGCCATGTAGGCATCTGTGAATGTGTCGAACCAGAATGTGTTGGTTGATTTGAGCGTGCCCGTGGTATCTTCCAATTCAATGCGGGCAGAGTAAATCGTGTTGGCTGCCAGCGTGGCGGCAGCTGTGGTGAAACTAACTGTTGAGCCGTTGGCCGGCAAGGGAGCAAGCGAAGCGGATACATCTACGCCGTTCAGATACAATTTTGTGGCGCTTGCATTGATCTGTCCGGCTGTGAAGGTCCGAGCCGTGAAACTGATGCCGCTCGCTGCGGGATGAAAATTGGTGAAACGATTTGCCGGTGTGCGGGTCACCACTTGCGGGGTTCCAGCTATTGGATGCCGTATTGCAGGCGCAATGTCGGTGTTCGGGTCCGAAGCTGCCGCGTAGTAGTTGTCCACGGTCTCGTCGGTTCGATTTGGATGAATAATATCCTCGCGACAAAAAGTGACGATTCCGCTTTTGCCAGAAGAATAGTCTGTGTCCTCACCAACGATGGTCGCGATGGGTTTCGTCAAATCTTCTACATCATAAACCTGGCCTGTAAGCGTTGTGCCAACTCCTTTGAACACCATGCGGTACGTATGCCCTGGCGTCAAAGTCACTTCGGCCGCAGCAAGCGTGCTTGGACCCTCACCAGTAATATTGTTGATCTGAAGTTCCCCACCATTTCGGTCGCCCGGATTTTGGCCGTCCTGTCGGTTATCGTAGTTGAGCACGTAGCCATTGACCGCCCCCAACCCTGGAAGGAATGGAGCAAGTGGAGTGTCATTAAAACCGGTTCCACGCGCCAGCAAAACCATCGCTTGATTGGTCGCGTCATTCCAATTTACCAAGTCCATGGCAACATAAAAGTCGGTGTAATCATTTGTGCGATATATCCAGCCGCGACCAGTGCCGTACGCCTGTGGTGCGCCTAGGGGCGTCATGTCGGCGCTGCCCCGCTGTAATCGGAGCGCCGAGCCCGAACCATTAGCCACGAAAGAATTGTTTACGAATCCTCCAATCGGCGCGAGGACGTTGGCCTCTATCCATTGATTTGGGCCGGCGGAGAAAATGGCGGCACCGCTGTCGAAGTTTTCTGTTTGAGCTGTGGCGATCAATTGCCCGCCGAGCAATGCCAACCCCGCCGCCAATGCGGTAAGGCTGCCGAATATTGAGCACGTTGACTTCCGGTGGTGCGGAAGTTGAACTGTGATTGGTGAGTTAGAGGTTTTCATATGATGATACGACTTGCCCGTTTTTCTTGTTGCTTCTTTTTCGTTGGTTCTTTCGAGGAGACAATAAATTTGTAATGGATGACTGAACCCTGGTCAAGTTTTCCAACGATTTTGTTCAACCAAAATAGGGGGACAAATGGGGACAAAGTGGCCGCCATCGTGACTGCTCCCCTCGTCGCTCCAAGATTCAAAGGCGCGAGTCACCTTCGTACCGGTATCGCGCACCTGGCTTTGACGATGTTTTGACAGCCATCACAGCCATGGTCAGTATCAAGCGCATCCCACGGAGGCCGGGGGGATCATCAGGCAAATATGAAAAAGTTTTTATTGCGGATACTTCGTTGGGGTACGGGTTTGTTCCTGGTGGTAATCGTCGCGATGCTTGTGCGCGGTTGCCATGCGTTTCGAGATCGGACGCCGGGCTACTCGCTGGATTTGAAGATTGAAGCTGCGAACTCGCTGGCATCGCCTCGCCCGTTGCGGGTCGGTTTCGCGCGAGTGAAGATCAATCCTGATCTTTCGGACTCAAAAAATCCGGTCTGGTTGGCGGGCTTCAGTCACCATCGTGCGGCCACGGCCATTCATGATGACCTTTGGGCCATTGCTTGTGTGTTGGACGATGGCTACACGCGGTTCGGGGTTGTCGCGCTGGATGCCATTGGTTTTTTCCACGATGACGCGCTGGCGGTGCGACGCGGTTGCTCTCCGGAGTGGAAGCTTGATTACACCACGGTCTGCTCGACTCATAACCACTCCACTCCGGACCTGATGGGGTTGTGGGGGGCAGATGTCCTGCATACCGGCGTGGACGCCCGCTATCGCCAGCAGGTGATTGCAGCCGCCACAAAAGCATTGGGAGACGCCGTCGCCGCATTGCAACCAACCCGTGTCGCGTTCCACGAAATCGCCACGCCTCCGGACGGTCTCGTAGCGGACACGCGCAAGCCGATCGTCTTCGATCCGGACATCCGCGTGATGCACTTCACGAGTGTAACGAACGGGGCCACGTTGGGCAGCGTCGTGGGTTGGGCAAACCATCCGGAAACTCCGTGGGGCAAGAATACCGAAATCACCGCCGACTTCTGCGGCTACTTGCGCGATGCGCTTGAACGTGGTGTCACCAACGACGGGCGTACTTTGGCCACAGGCGTGGGCGGCATCCATCTGTACGTCAATGGCGCGATCGGCGGATTGATGACCACCCATCCAAGCGTGACGGTGCGCGATCCATACTTGCAGCAGGAATTCAAAAAGCCATCACATGAAAAATCCCGCGCCGTTGCCCGCCAGCTCGCAGCGCGGATCCTGCCAAGGTTGCAGGTTACCAACTCCGCATCCACCGACATCGCTCCTATCGGCATACGCGCGCGGACGATCGAAATACCAATTGATAACAAGCTCTTCCTGGCGGCGGCATATTTGGGTCTGATTGACCGGGGGCACGTGCACTGGAAAAAAATGCGCACGGAGGTGGCGCTCGTGACGTTAGGCGGGACGAGCATCGCTTGTGTGCCGGGCGAAATTTATCCCGAGCTCATCAATGGTGGGATCGAACGTGCGCCGGGCGGTGATTTTGACATCGAGCCTGTGGAAGTGCCAGCACTTCGCAAACTCATGCCCGGGCAAGTGAAGTTTGTGTTTGGCCTGGCCAATGACGAGTTGGGCTACATCATTCCCAAGAGTGAATGGGATGAAAAGCCGCCGCACTTGTACGATACGAAGGGCGTTTATGGCGAGGTCAACTCCTGCGGGCCGGATACAGCCAGACTCTTGCATGCGGCGCTGGCAGAACTTTGCCGGGAAACAAATTCTTCGGGAGCGATCAGGTAACTTTAATCCAATCTATATTGACCAGCCCGACCCGGGCTACGGAGTGTACATACATCGGTCCCGGCTCGATGTGGATTCAGGAAATGCACTGCGCGCCGCAGCCGTACCTTGCCAACCACAGGCCAGCCATCGTCATCCAACCCAACACTCCTGGGGCGGATTACACTAGTTTGTTCTACCAAATGCCGCCCGCTGTCTGTGACGAACATTACGGCTCGCTATGGATGGGCCGTGTGGATCAATCCACCAGCGATGCAAGCGCTTGCGCCAATTACGTGGCTACCCTCTCCCCGTTCGAGGCGGAGAGGGCGGGCTGGCGCTCATCGCACGAATCACGCAGGCGCGACATCGCTGTCGCGCCTGTTCCTGTTCAATCTCGCCGAGGCGTAATCCGCCCTTCTTACTAGATGTTATCCGGTAGCGGTTAATACCCATTAGCCGGGATGGGGTTTGGCAGGCTTCTTGACATTCTTCTGGCGTGAACGGAATCACAGCCGCAGAAGCGAACGGCAAATTCCTCCCCGGCCAGGGACGGCTGGGGAACGCAATTCGCACGGGAGAACCGTAGGCAGACACAATGAGCGCAACCAACCCGTTGAGCGACGCCACGCGTCTCCACACGCTGCGCAAGACGCGACTTCTTGATTCTCCACCCGAGCCGGCATTCGATCGTCTGACGCGCATGGCATCCCGTTTGTTGCGTACTCCCATCGCACTTGTATCGCTTGTGGATGACCAGCGCCAGTTCTTCAAGAGTGCCGTGGGACTTGGCGAACCCTGGGCCTCCGACCGCGGCACTCCCCTGACCCACTCGTTTTGCAAACACGTCGTCAGCACCGGTGGCGCGCTCATCATCAATGACGCCGCCAACGATCCAGTCGTCAAAGACAACCTCGCCGTGTGCGCGCTCGGTGTCGCCGCCTACGCCGGTATTCCGATCAAGTCTTCCGCCGGTCACACGCTCGGAAGTTTCTGCGTCATAGACGTTCGCCCGCGATGCTGGTCCCAGGAGGAATTGTCGCTGCTCACCGAGCTGGCCCAGTCCTGCATGACCGAGATTGCCCTCCGCGAACAATATGCCGAGCAGGAGGAGTTTCTGCGTCGCT
>CAYSDO010000266.1:0-6462 GCA_964429665.1 uncultured Bifidobacterium sp. | reverse complement strand
GTACACACTTGTCCTCGTGATGGCGTTTCATCTACGCGTTGTGCTCTACGAGGAGCCGCGACTGGAAAAATTGTTTGGCGACGAATGGAGAGAATACTCCGCGTCCGTGCCGCGTTGGTTTATTCGTTCACCTACCCGCCGGGATTGAGGTCTCTGACGCGGCGTGGTTATACACCGGTCATCGTCGCAATTCGACTGGACTGAAAGGGGGATCAAGAACAAAGTCAAAACCATGAAACATCTGACCTTGGAAGAAATGGAAGCTGGACTGGAGAACATCCGCCAGTCACCCAAGGAAATGGGGAAGCTGATCATGATTGTTCGTCGCCCGGAGACCGAAACGCGAGAGGTCCTGGCAGAAGGTCGGCTTGATTTGTTGGAAGGGCTCGTGGGAGACAACTGGAAAAAGCGAGGCAGCCGCAGCACACCCGATGGTTCCGCCAATCCCGAGATGCAGCTCAACATCATGAACGCCCGCGTCATCGAATTGCTCGCTCAAAGCAAGGAACGCTGGGCACTGGCTGGCGATCAGTTGTTCGTGGACTTCGATTTAAGCGAGAGCAACGTCCCGCCCGGCACGCGACTCGCCATCGGCACAGCTGTGATTGAAGTCACCGCGCCGCCGCACCTCGGCTGCAAAAAGTTCTCCACCCGCTTCGGCCCGGACGCAATGAAGTTCGTCAATTCGCCCGAAGGCAAACTGCTCCACCTTCGCGGGGTGAATGCGAAGGTGGTGCAATCCGCGATGATCCGGACGGGTGATTTAGTGAAAAAGCTTTAGCCTCCAACCTTCTTCTTCACTTCCTTCAACTGCTGGAACTCCGGTTTGGCCGAGTAGTATTTGTCGAGCGGGTAGCATCCGGAAATCATTCCGTTGCGCGGCGCGGTGGTGCAATCGCTGAACGTGCGGCAGATCTGCTTCGGCGTGATGCTCCCCTTCTCCACCGCTTCGGCCAGAATGTTCGGATAGCTCAATACCATGCGGCCCAGGCCCACCATGTCCGTCCAGCCGTTGCGCACGACGTATTGTGCCACGTGCGGCAAGTATTCCTGCAAGTAACTGTAGGCTGTGCCGATTAAAATAGGAGCTAGTAGTTTGGAGTTAGGAGTTAGCTTTTTGTTCAGATGCGTTTTGAGTTGGCGAACGACGTTGAGTTGTCGCGCCACGTCAATCAGTGGATCATGCGCCGGCTGATACCCGTCGCTTGGCGGATACGCCGCCGGACGTTGGATGTGCGGGTTGTAATACGGCGAACCCGCGCTCAGGTTCAAAATCTTCACGCCAAG
The DNA here is from genome assembly GCA_964429665.1 of uncultured Bifidobacterium sp. GTDB lineage: Bacteria > Verrucomicrobiota > Verrucomicrobiia > Limisphaerales > JADLHS01 > JADLHS01. The sequence continues at coordinate 5,175 of CAYSDO010000266.1, read as the reverse complement.
TTGGGAGCATAGTTCCGCGAACTGAAACGTCTCCGTCAGATCATAATCCACCGGGTTGTTCGGATTCACGCTGAAGCCATAGCGATATGGCAGGCAGTTGGAATAATCTTCCGGAATGCCCGGCCCAAGTTTGCCCGGTTGCGAAAGCGCGGGATCAGGCTTGAACGGCACGAAATCAAACGCGCTCAGCCGCACGCCGAGTTCGATCTTGTTCCCGCTCGCACGAATTCCCGCCACGATGTCGCGCAGAATGCGGGTGCGGTTCTCAAAACTGCCACCGAACTTGCCGGGCCGCGTGTGTGCGCCGAGGAATTCGTGGAGCAGATAGCCGTGGCAATGCTTGATGTCCACAAAGTCCGCGCCCACGTCCCACGCGATCTGCGCCGCACGGATGTAGCATTGGATCAATTCCTCGATTTCACTGTCAGTGAACATCTGCGCATCGCTCGTGACGTTGAACTTGCGATCCAGAATTGGATGCCGGAATGCCACACGCGGCTCCATGCGTTTCTTATCATTCGGCTTGCAGAACCGCCCGGAGTGCGTGAGTTGAAAGCCGATGACCAGATCATCCGTCTTGCCGTATCGCTCTTGATGCGCCTTTACCAACGTCTCGCGCAATGAGGCAATGCCCGCTTTGTTCTCTTCAGTGATGATGATTTGATTCGGATTCGCGCGACCGTCCGGACGCACCGCCATCGCTTCGCCGCCGTAGATCAGTTTCGCGCCACTCTCACCGAATCGCTCCCAACGGCGCAGCATTTCCTCCGTGACGCCACCAGTAGTCGTGCCATCCCACCCTTCCATCGGATGAATCGCCCAGCGATTGCCAATGCGCTTGCCGTTGATGGTGACCCCGTCAATCGGCTGTGTCAGTGGCGAGGAATTGCCGGTGGCAATTTGATCCTCACACGGCAAGTCAATGCCGAGAGACGCGATGTGCCTGCGAAATTCATCCACCGTCTTGAGTGACGGAATGCGTGTCAGCTTGAATGGTTCAGCCATGATTCAAATGAATAGTTGCCTCCTCACGAGACGGTCACAAACTCAAGCAATGTGCGCTCCCTGTGTCTCAAGATACACCGCGTAGAGCGACTGGCTCGCGGTCATGAACAATCGGTTACGCTTTGCGCCTCCGAAACACACATTGGAACAAATCTCGGGCAGCAGGATTACGCCGATGCGCTTTCCGTCCGGTGCGAAAATGTGAACGCCATCATAGCCTTCGCCCGCCCAGCCGGCACTGGCCCAGATGTTCCCGTCCGTGTCAGCGCGGATGCCATCGGCGCCGCCGGTCTTGCCGTTGAATTCCATCGAGCAGAACTGCCGCGAGTCGCCGAGTTTGACTCCTTCCACGACGTCGAATACCGGAAAATTCTTTGTGGCTGGCGCGCCTGTGTCAGTGACGTAGAGCTTCTTGTAGTCGGGCGAGAAGCATAATCCATTTGGCTTGTGCAAGGCGTCGGTCACGCGATCCATTTTGCCGGACTTCGGGTCAATGCGATAAATCGCCTCCTTGACCTCCAGCGGACCCTTGTTGCCCTCGTAATTCATCATGCGACCATAGCCCGGATCCGTGAACCAGATGCCGCCGTCCGGATGAACGACGACGTCATTTGGCGCGTTCAACAGTTTGCCGTCCCATTTTTCAGCGAGCACCGTCACGCTGCCGGAATGTTCGTATCGAACGACGCGGCGGTTGCCGTGCTCGCAGGAGATTTGCCGCCCCTCGAAGTCGAACGTGTTTCCGTTGCTGTTGCCGGATGGGTTCCGAAATGTGCTGACGTGTCCGTCTTCATCCAGGCGGCGCAATTGCTGGTTGTTGGGAATGTCACTCCAGACCAGGTAGCGCCCGACACTGTTCCAAGCCGGGCCTTCGGCCCACAACATGCCTGTGTGCAGCCGCTGAATCGGCGTGTTGCCAATTTTGTATCTCCCGAAGCGCGGATCGAGCGAGATGATGTCGGGGTCTGGGTAGCGAACCGGTTGACGACCGCTCCAATCCCGGTCGGCGGCGAGAAGGGGCCGTGCCAGAGCACCGGCAACGAGCGTGGTCGTTGCGCCCAGAAAATTACGACGGCTAAGGTGACCGCTCACGACACTTTCGTCACGGTTGTTGGCAGGAGCATTTGTTGGATGGTTCATAATATGGAGTGTTTCTTGAAGCCAAGGCTGAGGTAAGCCGGGTTTTCACGCAAGCCCAAGGCGGTTATTGCACACCGCCGAAGAACGTCAGGTAATGCTCGCCGCGAGCTTCGCGAAGAATCAGCAACGCCAGTTCTCGTAAATGATAATCACCCCACATGGAGCTTTCGCCGTTCGGCACCTTCTGGCCGGGCGCGATGTAATCCCAACCGTTCGGACGATGATAGACCGAGTGAAGCAACAGACCTTGATGCTTCGGGTCGGTGGAAAGATACGGCTCACTGAACAAGGTGCGCGCGATGGTCAGACCGGCCTGACGATAACGACTGGAAGATTTCTTGTCGCCATTTGCTCCGAGATAATTGCCGAGACGAATCAATCCTTGAGCCGCAATTGCTGCTGCTGAACTGTCCACTGGTTCAAACTTGTTGTATGGATCGGAAGGCTTGTTGAGATAGTTCGCGGGCAGGCGATGGAGATTTGGCGCACCCGTATCCCACATCGGTACGCCATCGGCGCACGAATTTTCAAGATAGAAATCCGCAGTGGCCTGAGACGCCTTCCAACACGATTCAATTAACATCCGAGCATTACTCACCACTTGCTTTTGGATGAACTTGTCCACCTTCTGTCGAAGCCAGACAGGACGCTTTAGTGCTCTATTTTCTGCCCTGCTACGCTCCAAGCTCGGCGCTGCTGCTATGCCTATTTCCGATTCGGAACGGCCTTTGAAAAACTCAAGTAGCTCTGCAAATCCGCAGATCGCCCAGGCCAAACCACGCGTCCATGTGCTGAACGGCGAGTAACCTTGCTGTGAGTTGGGACAACGGAACACGCCGCTGGCAGTGTTGAAGACAGCCTCGTGCGCCGCGCGACCTCGAATGTCGTAGGCATCACGGCCTTCACCGTAGTAAATCGAGTAGCGTGCGGTGTTGTGAGCGTGCTCAACGATGCGTTGCAGCAGCGAAATCTTCGCGTCCTGCTCGCCCATGAGCACATGCCCGAGTTGATGCGCCACGGCCAGCGACCTGCAGGAGCGGATTGTATCTACGAAAAGCGAGTGCGGACCGTTGAAGCTGTGGATGAATCCAGTGCCGTCTGCAAGTTTCGTCCAGCGTGCCGCCTGTACCGCTCCGCTGACCTTGAGAGCCAGCTCGTAGAAATTCTTCTCGTGCTGGTTGTGCGGGATTTTTCCCTCGCGCATCAGGCGGAGCAAATTTCCGTAGGTGGAAACATTGTTGAACCCGTGGTCATGCACACCAAAGTGAGAGACGTGGGACGCCATGCGCTCCACCGTTCCGCGCCGACCGATCTCCAGAAACCGTTCGTCACCCATCGCGTCGAACTGGAGGAGCGCCGAGCCGTATTGGAACCCTTGTGTCCATTCGGTCCATCCGCGCGAAGTGTATTTGCCCTTCACGGTGAACACCGGAGTTCCGGCGGACGGCTTCCAGGACTTTTCTATGGTCAGGATTTTTCGGCCAGATAACTCGAACACCCGCTCAATGTGAGGGACGAGCTTCTTCGGCGTTAACTTGGAATCAATTTTGACGGCCATATCTTATTTTACTTGAGCAAGAATTTGCAGAATGGCATCTCCAAGCATCGAGCTCTCTGAAGCAACGCTAACGCTTGGAGAGGTTGATGGGGCAAATCCTCGTGTTTGCTGTTCCCACAGTTGAATGTCTATCCCATCTTCCTTCTCTTCGAAGTGAAGCAAAATTGTATTTCTATCGAAGGAAGCCAGACTTCGAAACCCGACCGACTTTAGATAATCTTTATAGTCAATGACTGCTTGCTTGAGGTTAAATTCTCCAGGCACATACTGCGAACGTCGCAATGATTCGATCACAGTCTGACCAATTAGAACTGAATCATTATTTCGCTCCATGCGTATTGCGGGAACTTCAGAAAAATCTCCATAATCGGTACGTCGTTGTGAGAAAATAAAGATTGACTCTGGTCGAATCCGAACAATGCAGGTCTTGGAAGTCGGTGTATGCATTTGTCTATAATCTCCTCAAGTGAAAGCCGCCATCCACGTTGATAACCTCGCCCGTGCTGAACGGAAATGCATCGCTCGCGATGGCTGCGACCGCGCGGCCAATGTCCTCCGGTGTGCCCCAGCGTTTGATGGGCGTCAATCCACCGGCGATGAGCGTGTCGTATTTCTCCTTCACCGCGCCCGTCATGTCAGTGGTTATGATGCCGGGACGGATTTCATAGACATTGATTCCGTGTTCCGCGAGCCGTGAGGCAAACAGCGGCGTCAACATGGAGAGCGCGGCCTTGCTTACGCAATAGTCCCCGCGATTCGTCGAGGCGGTGTAGGACGAGACTGAGGAAATGGTGATAATCTTCGGACTTCGGACTTTGGGCTTTGAACTCCGGACCATCTCAATCATCCATTTCGCCGCGAGTTGTGTCAGGAAATAAGGTCCTTTGACATTGATGGCAATGAGGCGGTCGAAACTTTCTTCATCGGCCTCCAGAATGTCCGCGCGCACTTTTGGTGCAACCCCGGCATTGTTCACGAGTAAATCAAGGCGGCCAAAATGGTGCCGCGTAAACGAAATCAAATTCGACCGATCTGTCCCCACGGAAATATCCGCCTGACAAATCTCGGCCCGAATTGATTTGCCCCCGACCTGGGCTGCTGCGATGCAATCTGTCGCCGTTTTTCGAGCGGCCTCTAAATTGCCAGCGTAATTGATGACGAGGTCGTGACCGAGTCTGGCAAGTTCCAGCGCGATACCGCGGCCAATGCCGCGTGAGGCGCCGGTGATGAGGGCGACCGGATTCATGTGCGCACAGAATATGTTTGCTCGATTGGAGTTCAAGCTTCGGATTGCCTCGGGAACTTGTGGAAGCATGAATATCAACAGGTCGCCAATGTTTTGACAGCATCGCGCGAGTCTTTATGCTGCCGGGGTGCGCACGGTCAAAGTTTCCCTCGGCAATCGCAGTTATGACATCAAGATCGGCAGCGGCCTGCTGTCGCAGCTCGGCAGCGAGTGTGCGCGATTCAAA
>CAYSDO010000265.1:0-6512 GCA_964429665.1 uncultured Bifidobacterium sp. | reverse complement strand
CACCTTGAACCCGGGTCATGTGCAATCGTGCCAGTTCGGCAAAATCAGCATTGAGCAACAGGACTGTTTGTCGCGTCCCGGTCAAATCTCCCACGCCGATGTCATCACGCGTCACGAAAACTTTGCCTCCCGAAAAACGGGAGTGGAAAAATGTTTTACGGTAGGTGAAACCCGCCACTGTGCCGCCTGTGATCATTGCCAGCGACATTCTGTCCGGTGACAACCACAACGCCGATTTCCCCTTGCTGTGGCGGCTCTTGCCGTTTGCATGAAACACGCCGCAGGGATTGAAGCCCGCTTCCGCCGCCATCCTGTTCATGACATCGAAGTAAGCGTTCCCCCGCAAGGCACGTCGCGGGTCAAGAGGCACGAGCAGTTCTACGTATTGCTTTTCCAACAGACACGTCAGGAAGGTCAACAATAGAAACCCGAAGACAACACACAAGATGAGCGCAATGACAGAAACGAGAATCAACAGAAGCCACGTGGAGGGCCGCAATCCGTACCATGTCATCAAAGCGATCACTTCAACATCGCCTCCGCATGTTTCCTTGCCGCGTCGCTTTGTCCTCCAAGCATTCGCGCCAGTTCGGTGACGCGTGATTTTCTATCCAGCAATTCAATCTCTGAAACAGTCCGCCCGTCCTGCACCTGCTTGGTCACAACGTAATGCGCGTCCGCAGGCGCGGCCACCTGCGGAAGATGCGTAATACAGAGCACCTGTCGCTTGGCGGCGATCTGTTTCATCTTTTCGCCAACAGCATTCGCAGTTTCGCCGCCGACGTTCGCATCCACTTCATCAAAAACAAGCACAGGTATTTCGTCTTCGGCGGCAAGCACGGTTTTCAACGCCAACATCACGCGGGCCATTTCGCCGGAGGACGCGATGGCTCGGAGCGGTTTTGCCGGCTCGCCAAGGTTTGGAGAGAACTGAAATTCGATTGTATCGAAACCGGTTGTGCTGGTGGGGCGAGCGTCCCCGCCAGGCAGCGCGTCGGCAGACACACCCATCCCGGCAGTCTTGATCGCCACATCAAACTTGCTTTGCCTGAAACCAAGATCACCAAGCTGTTTTGCTACGGCCTTTGCAAGTCGAGGTATCACTTTCTTCCTTTTCCCGGAAAGCGACTGCCCGGCTTTCCATAATTCAGCGTCGAGTTTTTCAAGCGCGCAATTGAGCCGGGCGAGTTCGGCATCACGCGACTCGAGGCTTTGCAGCTTTTGTTTCGTCTCCTGACCAAACGCAATGACTTCCGGAAGTGTCGCGCCGTATTTGCGTTTGAGCGAGTGAAGCAGATTCAACCGCTCCTCAAGCCCGGCCAACCGCGCGGGATCAACATCCACCTTGCCGACGTAGCGCGATATCTCCATCTGCAACTCGCGCAACGTAGCAACGGCCTGCGAGTGGAGGTCAACCAGTCCACCCGCGCCGGCGTCCACGCGCTGAAGCTCATGCAATGTGCGGCCTAGAATTCCGGATTGAGTCAGCACGGCGGTTTCGCTCTCTGAAAGCAAATCCAGCGCGGCCTGGCTCAGTTGCAACAACTTTGCAGCATTGCTGGAACGATGAAACTCCTGCTCAACTTCCAAGTCTTCTCCCATCTGTAGGCGAGCTGACTCAATCTCCTTTAATTGAAAACGAAACAGGTCCAGTTGTTGAGCGTAGGTCATTTCATCCACGATAAGCGCAGTTTTTTCGCTTTCGAGCGCGCCGCGCCGCCAGACAAGTTTGCCAAAAGCCTCGCACTCGCCTTCCAATCCCCCAAACGCGTCGAGGATGGCGAGTTGCTTCGCCTGATGCAGAAGCGACTGATGATCATGTGGGCCGTGAATGTCCACGAGAGACTCGCCAATGTTTGCGAGAACAGCGAGCGTGGTTGGCGAGCCGTTGACGAACTGGCGGTTTGTCCCGGCAGTCGTGAACGTGCGTTTGAGGACAAGCTGATTTTCCTCGCATGACTCAAGGCCGTTCTCTTCAAGAACCTTCACGAAGATTTTGCGCACTTTGGACACGTCAAACACCGCTTCAACCGAACACGAATCGCTGCCACTTCGGATCAGCGCGCGGTCGGCGCGCTCCCCAAGCACGAGATTAAGCGCTCCAAGGATGATGGACTTGCCCGCACCGGTTTCGCCCGTGATGACGTTGCAGCCGGGGCGGAGCTCCAAAGTGAGGTCGCTCACCAGAGCGAGGTTTTTGATGCGCAGCGTCGTCAACATGATCTGAAAGCGGCAAAACTTTGCGGATTGCCGAGGCGCAGAGCAACGGAAATTTGTCACAACACGAAGCGTTACAGATTCGCAACTCCATCCATGCAGGTCAGATTGTCCACGATTTGCGAGAATCGCAAAAGGGTTGCGCCCGCGCCCAGACTCCGGCTAACTGCCACGCATGACAGCCTTTCTGCCAATCGTCGGGCGCGAGCTGCGTGTCACTGCACGACGCGGTGCGACATTCTGGCTGCGTAGCGGGGTCGTACTGGCGGTGCTTTTCGCGGCAGCGTGGGTTCTGCTCATTCAACGTGACGACTCGTCAGCCGAGGTTGGCAAAACACTTTTCTACCTGCTCACAGGCGCGGCCGAGCTTTACTGTCTGGCGGCGGGCCTGCGCTTCACAGCGGATTGCTTGAGCGAGGAAAAGCGCGAAGGCACGCTCGGTCTGTTATTCCTCACCGACCTCAAGGGCTACGATGTCGTGATCGGAAAACTTGTGGCCAATTCGCTGAATGCATTTTATGGAATGCTGGCCGTTGTACCAGTGATGGGCCTCCCGTTGTTGATGGGCGGCGTGACAATTGGCGAGTTCGGGCGGCTGACCTTGGTGCTGGTCAACACGCTGTTCTTTTCGCTTGCGGCGGGAATGCTCGCGTCTGCCTGGATGAAGTCGACTCGGGGCGCCGTGGGTGTTGCACTCCTGTTCATTTTGTTTTTTACAATCGGACTGCCACTCCTGATCCAGTGGGTGTTTTGGAAGCTGACCCCTGGATACCCGGACCCGTCGTGGTGCTATCTGACCAGCCCCATTTTTTCTTACGTGGCTGGCGTAGATGCAATGTTCACCAAGCTTGGCCACCAACCCTATTACACCACGCTGGGAGTAATCCATCTGCTGGGCTGGGGATTCCTCGTGCTGGCAAGCCTCATCACACCGCGTTCATGGCAGGATGAACCGCGTACCGGACGCATCGCCCGCGCAAGTGCCGCCGGCCGTTCATGGCTCGAAGGCGGCGACGCTGAACGCATCGCATTTCGCGCCCGAACACTGGATCAAAATGCGTTCTACTGGCTGTCCACTCGTCCGAGGTTGCGCCCGCTCTGGGTCATCTTCGTGTTGGGACTTTTTGGTGCGGGCTGGTGCTGGGGGGCCATTGAGTTCAAAAGCGACTGGTTCAGCGAGCCTGTGTACGTAATGACCGCGATGATCCTCAACGCGCTGCTCAAGTGCTGGATTGCTTCCGAGTCTTCACGCCAAATCATTGAGGACCGCCGCATCGGCGCAATGGAATTGCTGCTCTCCACGCCAATCACGGTGCGCGACATTGTACGTGGCCAACGGCTCGCGCTCATGCGCCAGTTTTTCGCGCCGGTTGTGGTGGTACTGTGCGCGGAAGTAATGATGATGGTGTTCGGTGCGAGCCATCAAGGTTACAGGAACGATCGCGGTTGGTGGCTGGCGGTTTGGATTGCCGCCATGATCGTAGCCTTGGCAGACGCGGTGGCGCTGTTCTGGGTAAGCCTGTGGCTTGGATTGACGGCGCGGAATCCCAAGCTGGCTCTCAGCGGCACAGTAACGCGCATTTTGATCGTGCCTTGGATTCTGTTTGCCGCACTGACAACCTTTGTCACAATCACTTCGCCAGAAGGCTTCAGCAGCGGAGAAGCCGCAGCCACGACAATGCTCGTGTTCTGGACGCTGACTTGTCTTGGCGTTGACTTGTTCTTCGGGCTGAGGGCACGGCACTGTTTTCTCTCAGAATTCCGTGAACGCGCAGCGCAACGGTTTCAACAAAGGCCGTCAATATTGAAGCGGCTTTTCAGCAAATGACATGACGCTGCTGCCCATCGCCACGCGTGAACTCCGCATCGCCGCCCGCAGCAAAACCGCACGACGCGTGAGGCTCTGGACGACGGTGGTGGGCGTGGCGGTCGGTGTAACGATCCTTATTTCGTCCGCAAACCGCAGTTCCCCGGATGGGACGTTTCTGTTTATCGCGCTTGGCTTCTACGCGTTCCTGATGTGCCTGCTCGCGGGAGTTTTTCTGACTGCGGATTGCATCAGCGAGGAAAAACGCACAGGCACGCTCGGACTTCTTTTCCTGACGGACCTTGAAGGCTATGAGGTGGTGCTGGGGAAATTCGCCGTCCGCGCGTTGAATCCCCTGCTCGCGTTGCTGGCGATTCTACCAGTGATCTCGCTGGCGATTCTCGTCGGCGGGGTGACAGCGGGCGAGTTCTGGCGCATGGCACTCGCACTGGTGGCCACGCTCTGGTTCTCGCTGGCCACTGGCATGTACATTTCGACGCGTTCGCGGGAAGCCCACAAGGCTTCAGGCGCAACTTTGATGGTCCTGCTTGCGGTATGCATTGGGCTGACCTTGGCCAGCGCAAACACAAGAGGAACGCAGTGGCACGATCTGTTTTATCTTTCGTCGTTGCCAAGTCCGTTCACATGCTTCGGCTACTCATTCGAACATGCTTATGCCATCGGCTCCAAAACGTTCTGGCTGTCGTTGCTGTTCGTGCTGGGCGCGGGCGCGGCGTTGTTGATGCTGGCAGGTTGGACGATTCAATCCTCGTGGCAGGATGATCCGCTCTCGGAAAAGCCCGCGCGGGCGTGGCGATCAAACAAAAAAACAATCCGCAGCAGACTCGGCGATCGCAGTCCGCTTCTGTGGCTGATGGAAACCGGAGGCAATCTGCAAGCGACCGTCTGGGTCGTGGCAATCGGATGGGCCGCGCTCGTGATCGCCTCGTGCCTGTTGCCCGGCGGAATCAAATGGCCCGTGGCTTTCTACGGCAGCAAGGCAACAGCGTTTCTGCTGAAGGTTTTATTTGCGGCGCAGGCGTGCCGCTTCTTTGTTGAATGTCGGCAAAGTGGCGCGCTGGAACTTCTGCTTTGCACGCCGCTGCCAGAACGTGAGGTGATCCGTGTGCAATGGAAGCAACTGCGGAATTTGTTCCTGCCGCCGCTGGTCGTTTTCCTTATACCGGTGTGCTTCGTGATGTTCCTTCAGGAATTCTCCATGACCGTCACACGAACAGCGACTCCGTTTCTCCCGTTGATGAACATCACCGGGGCCGCCGGTGTTGGAACAATGTTTCTCGTCAGCACGGTGACGGAGTTTCTCGCACTCGGGGAAACCGGCATGTGGCTTTCGGTCTGGCTCAAAAAACCCGCGCTTGCACCCGGCGTGGCGGTGATGATCGTGCTGCTCGTACCGATGTTCTTCTTTTGCATCCCGGACATTTACTACGACCTTGTGTTGATCGCCTGGGCCAGACGCCGATTGACGCGCGACTTCCGCAGGCAGGTCTCGGAGCAGTTTGCGCGACACATCACATGACGCTGCTGCCCATCGCCACGCGTGAACTACGCATCGCCGCCCGCAGCAAAACCGCACGGCGTGTGCGACTCTGGACAACGGTGGTGTGCATCATCGTCGGTGCAATTCTGCTCGTAACGGAGGGACTCGGCAGCAGCAGGGACGCAGGAGCAATGTTGTTTTCCATCCTGAGTTGTTACGCTTTCGGTTTGTGCCTGCTCTCGGGTGTGTTCGTGACAGCGGACGCTTTGAGCGAGGAAAAACGCAACGGCACACTCGGCCTGCTTTTCCTCACCGACCTGCGCGGCTACGATGTGGTGGTGGGAAAGTTCGTCGCACGAGGGTTGAATCCTCTGCTCGGGCTGCTCGCCATTCTACCCGGAATTTCGCTGGGACTGGTCATGGGCGGCGTGGCTCCCGGTGAATTCTGGTGCATCTCACTCACGCTGGGCAACACGCTGTTCCTTTCCCTCGCGGCTGGTATTTGTGTCTCCGCGTGGTCGCGCGAATCGGCGCGGGCATCCGGCACGACGCTCATGCTGGTCGTGCTGCTCGCTGTTCTTCCTGCCTTGTCGGCCATTCCTGCCATGCCATCGTGGCTGGATTTTCTTCAACTCTCATGCAGTCCGACCTCTGCGTTCATCCACGGACTCGCAAGCCAATACGATTCAAACCCACGACCGTTCTGGATTTCAACACTCACCACTCATGCGATGGCGTGGAGTTTTTTGATCGCCGCCACGTTCAAAATCCACACGGCATGGCAGGACAAAAAGGATTCGGCAAATATCCCGGCAATCTTCACTTCACGCCGCCGCAACGCCACGCCCTCCCGCGTGGAGGGCGACCCGGTGCGTTGGTTGTTGCAACGCAGCATCGGACTGCGCCTCATCTTGTGGGTCATCACGGCGGCGTGGGCTTTTGCGTGCGTCAGCTACTTTGTCGTGGCCGGAGGGGATGTGGAATGGC
>CAYSDO010000264.1:0-6557 GCA_964429665.1 uncultured Bifidobacterium sp. | reverse complement strand
TGATCTTTTTGACGAAGCGATCCATCTGTTGCGCGTTGATGCGCTGGACTTCCCTGAGCAGGGCGAAATCGTAGCCGCATTGCTCGGAGATTTTGATGAACGCGCTCAGGTCCTTCGGAAAACAACTGCCGCCAAAGACGAGGCTGGGATTCAGAAAACGGCGACCTATGCGTTCGTCCATGCCCATGCCGGTGGCGACCTCCTGCACGTTGGCACCGGTTGCCTCGCAGACCACCGAGATCGCGTTGATGTAGGAAATCTTCAGCGCGAGAAACGAATTCGACGCGTGCTTGATGAGTTCGGCGGAATTGATGTCGGTGACTATGATTGGCGCGTTGAACGGCTCGTAGGTTTCCTTCATCGCAGCCACGGGTCGCTGCGAACGCACACCCACCACGATGCGATCCGGTTTCATCAAGTCCTCGACGGCAAATCCCTCGCGCAGAAATTCCGGATTGCTGACCACGTCAAATTCCACCCTGGCTTTGCAATAACGTTTGATGGTTTCGGCCACCTTGTCGCCGGTCTTCACCGGCACCGTGCTCTTGTCCACGATGATTTTGTAACTGTTCATCGCGGCGGCAATGTCGCGGGCCACGCGCTCAATGAAGCTCAGATCCACCGAACCGTCAGGTTGCGGCGGCGTGGGAACGGCGATGAAAATGATGTCGGACTTCTCTACACCCTCGGCAGTGCTTGCCGTGAAACATAGCCGCCCTGAAGCGACATTTTTTTTGACGAGTTCTTCGAGTCCGGGTTCGTAAATCGGGATGCCGCCAGCCTGGAGCAGCTTTACCTTCTCGGCGTCGTTGTCCACGCAGATGACGTGATGACCGACCTCCGCGAAACACGTTCCCGTCACCAAACCGACATAGCCCGTTCCGATGATCGTCAATCTCATGTTGATTAAACCGGTTCGACGAGACAAAGTCCGACGTGTCCGTTGGATTCCGCGACGAGGTGCTTCAAGAGACTCGGACTCATCACTTGGCGGACGGCGTGTTGGTTGAAGTGAGAAGCTTCAATGGTGCTGCTGTGGGTGCTGCCACAGACACTGCCGGAGCAGGCATCTTGGCGCGCAGTTCCATTGCTCTCATCATAGCTTCCAAACCGAGCGGGTTGTTCCGATCCTCACGCAGTTCCATGTAGATGCCTTCGTAAAGTGAGAGCGCGTCACTCGACTTGCCTTGAGCATTTAGAATGGAGGCTTGACCAAATTTCGCCTGCGTTGCTGTGCTTGAGCCAGGACGTTCCGCAGTCTTGTATGCGGCGAGCGCCTGATCCAGTTTTCCCTGGGCGTGAAGGCTCGAGGCCACGCCGAGCAACGCCTGCGGGCTGAATTGATGTCCAGCATACTCCTTCATGAAACGCTCGAACTGCGCCTGAGCGTCGGCGTATTTGCCCTGGGTGAACAACGCGCCTGCCGCCAGCAGCACCGCCTGCGCACCGGCCTGCGTGCCGGACTTTTCGTTTGCAACCTTTAACATACCGTCCGGGGCGGCCACGCGACCGTTGGCTTGAAACTCGGTCATCAACGCTCGGGCGAGAGCTTCGCCTGCGGCGACCTGCTTTTTGTGCTGGGCATCAAGGTAAAAGAAGATGACGAACGTAGCCACGATCACAACGACCCCGCCGGTGACCACGTTTTTCCGGTTCGCCTCGAACCAGGTAAAGAGCCGGTCGTTCAGCGACAACTGCAGTGTTTCTTGTTCCATATTTGAGCGGCGTATGGTTGATGCCGCACCCTCAAAACGCAAGCTTGAAAACAGGATTGACGAAATGCTAGCATCCCTTGGCGACTGGTTGCACTGTGAAGTGCTTTGAGAGGCTCGGCAGCAGAACTCTCATGCATGGCGTTGGCAGGAAGACAAAAAACGCATGAATACTGAAAACCCAACCTTACGACTCCACCGTTCCTCCCTCTTGGTGGTCCCCTTGCGTGAAGCGAAGGATGCACCACGGATATTCAAACTGCGGGCGGGCGACTGCGGCTTTACTTTGATCGAGCTGCTGGTTGTCATCGCAATCATCGCGATTTTGGCCGCCATGCTCTTGCCCGCGTTGGACAAAGCCAAAGTGATGGCCCAAGGCAGTTCCTGCCTGAACAATCTCAAACAACTGCAACTTGCCTGGCAGATGTACATCGAGGACAACAAGGACAACCTGCCTGGCAACACCGCCTTGAATCCTGGAGACATCGCCGATCGCGGAACCTGGACGGCTGACCCGATCTCATGGTTGCAGGGCAATGCCTGGACCGACACGACGCCTTCAAGCCTCCAGAAAGGTGTGCTTTATCGCTACAACCAGTCGGTGGGCATTTATCGTTGCCCGGCAGATCGCTCCACGGTTCTCGACCAAGGCTTGACGCCGCGGAACCGGAGTGTCTCGATGAGCATGTACATGAATTTTCGCACGAAGACTGAAGACCCGGGCTACTCGCTCTGCTGGCATCGCCTTTCCCAAATCCTGCGACCTGGCCCCAGCCTCGCCGCCGTGTTCATCGAGGAGAATGAGAAGAGCATCCAGCAAAGCGCGTTTGGCATCAATGCTCCGGACGCACTCACAATGTTCAATTCATCGTTGTGGACATGGATCAGTTTTCCCGCAACGCGCCATCAGAATTCGGGAACCATGAGTTTTGCCGACGGTCATGTGGAAAAATGGCGTTGGCGCGAAGCGAACACACAACGAATCTCGCAACTCAATGACTGGATCGTAGTCCAACCAGCCGTCGCCAATACTGATCGAGACCTCGCACGATTTTTCAGCGCCATCCCGGAAAAGGTGCCGGTGCAATAAGTACGCTCATCATGATCAATGCTTGGGTTTTGGCACTTGGTGCTTCGACCCTCTCATCACCACACATCGTCAATGCTCGCCCACTGCGGGCAGCCTGTCTCAAACGTACAACGCCGTCTTGAGGTCGTGCATCAACATGCTGAAGAAGGGATATCGCTTGTCAGGATTGGCTTCGATGCACTTGAGCACAATTTTCTCGAGACCCGGAGGAAGGTCGGGGTTCAATTGCCGCGGCGTCTTGAACTTGGTACGGTTCGTCTGACAGTTCAAAATCTCAGCCGAGGCATCGCCGGGAAACGGTTGCTCGTTCGTCAGCAATTCATACGCTGTCACGCCAAACGCAAACACGTCCACGCGCTGGTCTATCGGTTGACCGGAGAGTTGTTCGGGCGACATGTAGTTCGGTGTGCCCGGATTCTTCTTGAGCTTGAACGGCTCCTCGGGAATCTCCTGCGCGAGATCGAAGTCCACCAGTCGCACGCTGCCGTTGCGTGTCACGATGACGTTCTCGGGCTTGAAATCGAGGTGCATGAAACCGTTCTCGTGCATGTGCTCCAGCCCGGACGCCATGTCCAAAATGATCTGCGCGACGTTTTCCAGGAGCACGGGATCGTGACGCGCAAGCAGTTCCTTCAGGTTGGCACCTTCCACGTAATCCATCGCGCAGTAAAGCCGTCCATCAATCTTGCCATGCTCAACGTAACCAATGATGCAGTTGTGATCGGGGATTTTCTGCATCACTTCGCAACCCTGGAGAAAGCGCTTCTTGGAAATTGAATCGGAAGTCAGTTGCGGATGGAGGCGGCGGATTGCGAGACTCTTGTGCTTGGAATCCGTGGCGAGCCAGATTTCCGCCATGCCGCCGCTGTTGACGAGTTCCTGCAATTGGAAGCGACCAAACGGCCCCGGCTGCGAGGGTTTGTCATCGTGCGACTTCCTGAATAGACCGAACACGCAAAAGGTTTAACACCAGTGTCAGCGAGTTTCCAGAATGAATTGAACGAACGGAGCGTTACCCGTGGCAATAAACATCCCAGCCCAAATACTTGCTCAACGCTTCGCGCGTGCCCGCAGCCACCCGGGTCGGGTTTACGGCCACGTGATGCTCAAATCCGTTTTCGCAGATGTAACGAAGCAATTTCTGGAAATCGGGAATCTTCACCACGCCGTAACCGCCAAATGTCTTGAGAGGGTCATCCGTGAGCTCGCCCTCGCCAATGTAGGCGCGCACCTTGCCAGCGGAATCATCGGTGCTGACGCGCAGATATGTGAGCGGCGCTTTGGCCAGACGTCCCACCACCGTGCCGTAGGTGTTTTCCTTGCCAACAGTGCCTGCAATGATTTCCTGGAAGTCCATCACCGGTGCGTCTTCGCCCGACGTGACGAACAAATCCTTGGGCAGGTTCGAGCAATGGAAAATGACAGCCTTGTCCGGGTCTGTGCCGTAATTGTTGTTCCAATCCACCAGCGCGCTCGGCTTCCCGCTCGCCACGGCCATCGCATACATGGAAACCGTGCCCACCACGTCCACCTCGCATGCGCTGCTCAATCCCATGTTGCTCATCATGCTCATCAACGTGCAAGGCACGACGCCGAAAAATTCCTCCATTGCCGTCCAACACTGGATCGCCGTCGCGTTGAGGCGCGTTTCTTTCATCCACTTGTCCACCGCCGCGCCGAACTTCGCCATCTTGAGCAGCGCGATGGGCGGAACGGACTTCGCCGAAACATAACGCTGAATCTCCGCAAGCTTCTCGTTCACGACCGCGTCGCTGTCCTTCATCTTGTTGATCCAACCGAACAGCTCGAACAGGTCGAGGGTCTCGACGCTGATGCCCGATTGTTCGAGAAGTTTTTCCGAGTAACGAACCGTGTTGAACGCCGTGGGCCGCGCGCCGAGTGCGCCGATGCGGAAATTCTTCACGCCTCGAACAACGCGGCAGGTGATCACGAAATCCTGGAGATCGGCGGCGAATGTTTTTGTATCCGGGCCGTCCGTATGCAGGCGTGTGAGTGTGTGCGGAATTGCGTATTGGCGAAGATTGTTGCAGACGGACATCTTGCCGCAGAACGAATCGCGCCGGTCCTTGATGGTCATCGTTTTCGGATCGTCATTGAATGCGTGGATGAGCACCGGCACCTTGAGTTCAGACCAGCGGATGGCGTTGGCCACGCCACGTTCGTCACCAAAGTTCGGCAGCGTGACGAGGATGCCGTCAATCCTGCCGGCATTGGCCTTGAACAGCTCGGCGCACTTCTGGGCGTCGCTCATGGATTCCACCGCGCCAAACTTGGTGGCGGCAGGGTCGAGAATCACAGCGCCGATGCCCAGTTTCTCCAACGTGGCGAGAATCTGCTTGCGACCTGCATCGCAAAGGTGATCAGGAAAAAAACCGCGATTGCCGACGATGATGCCGAGAGTGATCTGTGAATTCGTGCTCATGGTTGTTTGCTAAGAATTGTTTTCTGCTCCACGGGAGCGAGACGAATTGTTGCGATTTTCAGGGCAAAGCGCAAATCACCTTTTTTTGGAATGGCCGGGTTCTGAGCGAAGCAATCGGGGTGCGCACGTTCTCGGGCGCAGCAGCCTTGGAAGAACAACCGGCGTGGAATTGCCGCGTGCGCTACAAATGCTCACGTTGCTGCGCCCGGGGACAGGCGCACTCCTCACACCGGACGCCAGTCCAAAACCTTCAACTGCACCGAGCGGCGGCCATTGAACTCATTCACCTGCGGCGCGAAGGCGAGATCGAATTCACCCACGGGCAACGAACCTTGCCCCGCACGCCACCAGACGGCCTCGTGCGTTGTCTTTCCGTCGGTGATCCACATCTTGACGTGTTGCTTCTCATTCCCCATGCGCATCAGCGGGCGGTTGTGCCGGACATTGCGCGCAAAGAATTGAAGCGGGGGATTCCCCTGCCCCGTCGGGTTCAAGTGATCGAGTTCCGCAAGGGTGTCCAGCGAGACGTCGTGCAATTTCACTTCAGCGTCCAATCGCAACGGCGGTTGCAGTTGGTCCGGTTTGATCCCGCGTCGTGCGACTTCATTCAACCGCTTGCGAAATGCATCCAGGTTATCCGGGTGGATCGTCAACCCGGCGGCCATTGCATGACCGCCGTGACGCACGAGCAGGTCATCGCACTCGCGCAGCGCGGCTGCGAGATCAAACCCGGCAATGCTGCGGCCCGAGCCGCGCCAGTTGTCGCTGTCACCGCCAAGGATGATCGTCGGACGGTAAAATTCATTGAGCACGCGGGAGGCAACGATGCCCACAACGCCGATGTGCCAGAGCAACTGACCCTCAACGATTACGAAATCCGTTTCTGGCTTGAACCGCGCACGCACCGCACCGACGACCTGATCCGAAATGCCACGCTCGATGCTTTGCCGCTCGCGATTCTGCGAATCGAGCAGTTGCGCCATGGGCATTGCGCCTTCGAGCGAGTTGGCGAGCAGAAGATTGAGCGCAGCCTCGGCGGTTTCGAGGCGGCCTGCGGCGTTGAGACGGGGTGCGAGTTGAAAGCCGACTTCATGCGCGCGCATCTCCGCATTGGTTCCGGAGACTTTCTTCAACGCGACCAGTCCCGGCCGATCCGTGGTCTTCAGCCGCTCCATCCCTGTGGAAACAAAAATGCGATTCTCGCCCGTAAGCGGGACGAGATCGGCAATGGTGCCCAGTGCGACGAGGTCGAGCAGCGGTTTCAATTCAAACGCCGACGCACCGGGCAGGCCAAGTTCGCGGCCGCGTTTCA
>CAYSDO010000263.1:0-6575 GCA_964429665.1 uncultured Bifidobacterium sp. | reverse complement strand
CCTTTCTTTGGGCCGGTCTCGGCGGCACGGCCACGGCTTACGCAGCGGTTGAGGAGCGGGAGAAACTCACGGCGATCTTTCGTCCGCTGCTCTGGATTTTTGGAATCTGGACGATTCAATACGTCATTCAGGATACGCCCTTCGATTTTCAAGACCGGTTGTTCTCCGCCTTCGGTGCAGACCGCTCTGACTTTCGCCAGCGCGATCCGCTTTACTGGTTGGACAGCGAATGGCTTGAAGCAATGCTGGCTTTGATGGCCCTGTGCGCTTTCGATTTGTGGGACCGGCGTTTTAGCAAGTTCGGCCATCTGGTTCTGTTCGCCGTCGGCGGCGCGGCAGTAGGCTGGGGAATTCAACTGTTGCTCGCGGCAACGGACTGGCAATCCGCCGTCCTTGGTGCTCTCGTTCACCCGCAAGGCGACATCTCGTTAATTGATCCTTCGACCGGTGCACCAAGATTCTCTGCCGAGGATATGCTGACCAACTGGCCTCTGCTATTTTCAAAACTCCCCATGTACGTGGGCTGGATGCTTGGAGTTGCGGTTGGCATCGGCACTTATTTCTGGCGCTACGGAGCATGGCGCTCAGGATCTGCCCTGCTCGTTCGAATGGCGTTATGGAGCATGATCGTTTTCCTCGTTGGGCCGGTTCTCCTTTCAAACTTGCCAATATTCCAGATTGTTGGGGGATTCCGACTCGCGCCACCGCGCGGCGACAGTTGGTCGAATATCCTGGGCTGCTACATCGGACTCCTGCTCTACTTTCGCAAGACGGGCCAGAAACCCATGGTCTTTGCCGCCCTGTTATCCGGAGCGCTTGGCGGGCTGGCCTTGACGACCGCGCAATTCGTCAAAGTGCTGTGCGTTTCTCCGGGCAATCCTGTGCTGACCGACAACGCCGCCGCCATTGAGTTCTGGAAGCACTGGCGCAGCGCCAACTGGCACAGCATCGCCCTCGAACAATTCGCCGGCTTTCTCTATGGCCTTGCCATCGTCATTCCCATGGGAATGCTCGCATCGCGTTTGCCTGTAAGACGCGACGAACCGCGCGCCCGACCGTGGACTGAAATCTTCGCCGTCGTTTTCGTATTCAACATCGTCGCATACATCAACGTTGTGAAGAACGTGCGCGACTGGACGGAGGTCCACAAAATTGGCGAGGGTATTTTCCGCTCAGTTGCCGAATTTCTCCGCGCACCTCTCATCGGCAACATCACACTGTCAGCGTGGACCTGGTTCACACTGATGTGGCTGGCGTTCACCGCATGCGTCGTCATCGTGCTGGTGCGGCATCGGAGGCAACCAGTCGCTTTGATTCCTTCGACATGGCTTGGCAAGGGGCAATTTCTCTATCTGTTGTTTCTCTGGCTGATCGTCATTGCCAACTTCACCAAGGCCGTGACGGCGTTTTCAGATGGGCGCATCGCGACGGAAGGCATGGTCATGGTGAATGCCCTCATTTGCACCGTGCTCATCCTCGGCTTCGCACGGCAACAAGATGAAACGCCGGCAATCCGAGAAGCCAACTTCGGTCTGCTTATCCGCAAATCCGCAATGTTGATCGGCATTCTACTCGTGGCAACCATGACCCTTTATACGATCGGTATCCGCTCGATTTATGGCGACAAATGGGCCGGTTGGGGTGGCAACAATCTCCGCTTCGGAGATAACGCCGACTGGCGCGTCAAGCCATTGCTCAAATCGAAACGTCACAACTGAACTCCCAAGTGCATGCTAAATTCGAGCCATTCCGTTGGGTGCGCAGACATTTGAGATGTGTCGCGCTGTCCCTTTTCGCATTGCTCTCCACCTCACTGAATGGCGCTGTCGCAACAAATCTCAACCACCCCCGACTCTATTTCACAGCGAACGAGCTGCCTGCGCTCCGCGCCGGACGCTTCACCGGCACGCGGGCGATGATCTGGAAAAACCTCGCCGAGTCCGCCGATTGGTGTCTAACACGAACGCCGCGCGAAAAATGGATCGCTCCGATCTCTCCCGACCCACGCTACGAAAATCTTTACGACCGTTTTTATGCAATCATGGGTGATCTTGCGATCACGGAGCACTTGTCCTTCGCCTACGCTCTCAGCGGCGATGCACGATACGGAGAGGCCGCCCGGCAATGGGTGCTCGCCAGTTGCCGTGCCTGGTCGCACGAAGCCGACAACAAACCCGATGGCGGCAAGGCATATGCCGTATCGCGGTTGTTGAAAGGCGTCGCTGTTGGTTACGATATTGTTTACGACCGGTTCACTGAAGCTGAGCGGAACGAGATCCGTGAAACGCTCGGTCGCATTGGCCATAACTATTTCACAGATTATTTCAGCACCGCGACAATTGCCGGCCCGGGATTTCACACCCACCATGCCATCGTGGAATGGGCATCATTCGGTGTGACGGCGCTCGCGTTGTTGGATGAAGTTCCAGAAGCACAAGCATGGCTTGATGCCACCACGCGAAAATTTGAAGATCACCTTCTTCCAAACGGACTCGCGCCGGACGGGGCACAAACCGAAGGCTCAACCTTCTGGGCCTCCACAATGCAGTATCGCCTGTTCTTCATGGATGCTCTCCGGCGCGTGACCGGAAATGATTTGTATGCACGGTACGGAAATCAGATGAATGCCGACCTTGCTCTAGCCAGCATCGCCTGCCTCAAGCTACCCGGCCTGGACGAACATCACGCGAACGTGGTGATGGAACCTTCCTATGGACAGCTTGACTACTATGCGCCGGTTCTCCTCGCGCTTGCGCGGGAATATCGTCGTCCGCTTTATCAACACTTCGCTCGCTGGGACAAGTCGCTTGGATCCCTGCAACACACACGTTACGTCACACCGCATGGGGAAGAGCTTCTTTTCGAACTCGGCGGTTATGCCTACGTGTGGAACGACGATTCGTTGCGGGCCAAAGCCGGTGAACGCAAACTCTCTTGGCACTTTCCCTCGGTGGACGAAGCTTATGCTCGACGCTCGTGGAGGCCGGGCGATCTGCTTGCAGGCATCCGAAGAGGTGAAGTGGTGATTCATGCCGGCGGACAGGCCGTATTGATTCAACCGGGCACAACGACCAATGCACCCACCGGCGACTCCATCTTGTCCACGACGGATAATGGTCGGTGTGCGATGATTCGCTGCGGCACCAATGCCATTTCATCTCTGGAAGTCGAACTGGATCGCCGCAGTAACAAGATTTTCATCCGGCGATCAGGCTCGGCTGCCTTCCGGTTCTGGTCCCAAGGTGAACCAACCCGTGTCGCGAATGAACTGCGTTGGAAAAATGGAACCAGGTTGATCGTTCGCGAGGGAAAACTCGCCGACTGGTTGCCCGAAGGACACTCCATGATACTTTCAGTCGGCAACGGCTTGCTGCCACTCAAAGACCCAATCCCGAAAGCTCATTCACTCACCACAATTTTACCGTCTGCCGGCGGACGAGTGGTCGTCGAAATCCGGCAGAGGCGTTGAGCTTGGCATGTTGCGCTTCGGTCTTGATTGACTCAAAGACGACAGGAACACTCGTGAAAATGAATTCAAAAAGATCACTCACCCACGCCGAACTATTGCAGCTCAAGCGTTGGAACACGCCGACCATTTACAACGGCTGGGAGCAGATCACCAAACGCAACCCTGCCAAGGATGCGTTCAACCTGGAAGAGACGCGTGACTTCATGCCGCACATGGGGCCGATGGTCGGCTACGCGGTCACGGTCGTGATTGAACCAGGCAATCCAAAGCATCGCAAAGCAAATCCAAATGGTTGGTCGGAGTATCGTTGCTACATGGCGGGGGTTCCCGGACCGAAAATCGTGGTGATCCAGGATCTGGACAAACCCCAAGTCATCGGTTCGTTTTGGGGCGAGGTAAACAGCGACATCCATCGTGCGCTGGGTTGTGTGGGCACAATAACTGACGGCGCCATTCGTGATCTTGATGAAATGAACAACGCTGGTTTCAAGGCACTGGCACGGCGGCTTTGCGTAGGTCACGCATTTGGTCACCCAATCCGATGGAACTGTGAGGTTGAAGTGTTTGGCCGGAAGGTTCAGCCCGGCGATTTGATCCATGCCGACAAGCACGGATTCATCGTCATCGCACCCGAAGAACAGGACGCGCTGCTCGATGCCGCAAAGTTCATGGATGCGAACGAATGCAGCACGCTGATCGCAGCCGCCCGAGGCTCCATCGGACTAAGCGCGACTGAGATTTGCGACAACATAGACAACGCGGCAACCGAGTTTGGCAAGAATGCGAAGGAGAAATTTAAACGCCAAGGCGAGTGGTGAAGTTTGGCAGCTTTACAAACATCGAGTGGATCAAATCATCGAGATTGAAGTGCAGCCTTCTCAATCTCCACACCAAGTCCGGTTCCAACCGGCACAACCAACTCCCCACCTGTGGCGCAGAAAGGTTCTTTGAGAATGCTCCCCTCAAGAAACTGCGGAGCATTCAGCGCGGCTGCGTATTTCAGATCATAAGCACCGAATAGAGCAAGAGACGCCGCAAGGGACACGTCCGGATCAGTCAGGCCGCTGCCCAAAAACATCAGCCCTGCATCCAGCACCATTTCAATCTGTCGTCGCGCCTCGGTGATTCCGCCACAGCGAGCCACCTTGATCGCAACACCACCAAGCAAATCCAGTTTGATGAACTCCTCAAGCTCGACACACGAGACGATGCCTTCGTCCATGATGATCGGCAGCGCGCCTTGACGTTTTAGCCTTTGATAACCCGTGAGCCGGTTGGCGGGCAAAGGCTGTTCCAATACTGGCACGCCAAGGTCCGCCAGTTTCGGAGCGACAGCCAGAGACGCAGCCTCGTCGTATCCGCCATTGGCATCAACCCAAAGAAATCCATCCGGAGCGAAACGCTTCACGATGCGACATAACTCAAGATCGAAATTTGGATCAGGTGCAACCTTGACGTTGAAATCCCGATAGCCGCGCACAAGGCCTTGCGCAACGACGCTCTCGGCTTCTTCGAGCGACCGCACGTTCACCGTCCAGCTCAGGGTAATCTTGTCGCGGCCATTTCGTTGCCATCGTTGCGCCGCCGATTGACCGAGCATTTTCCCCGTCAGATCAAACAACGCCAGATCCACGCCAGCCTTGCAGATAGGCTGGCCTGTCGAAAAGGAATTCGCAACGACACTTTTCATCGTAGCCTGGATGGCCGGATCATCGAAGGGATCAAGCCCGACCAACTCTGGTGCGAGATACTTTTCAATTGTGGTCTCGACAGTTTCCAGCGTCTCGTAACTCCAACGGTGGGAAGGAACGCACTGCCCCCAACCTACTTCACCGTTGTCGGCAGTGATCTTCACCAAGACAGATGGCCGACCTGACGGCCGACCTTTCGGCCCTTCGAAGAATTTGAAAAAACCTGCCGTCGCGTAGGAGACGGCAAATGTTTCAATTCTGGCAATGGCGGTTTTCATTCTGGAGCAATCTCGCCAAATGGAAGTTCGCAATTATCGCAATCAACCGGATTGACTCTATGGCGCATTCATCCCGGCCAATGCCTGGAAATAAATCCAATGCCCGAAATCGTTCGGGTGATTGATGTTGTTGCCCAGCAGGTCTTCCGGCTTTTTCTTCCCAGCGAATTCCTGCCAGAGATGATACACATCGGCAAACGCACACTGCTTTTCCAACGCCACCTGTTCGGTCACGGCGGCATACGCCGCCATGTTGTGCGTGCCGTAATGCCATTTCGGGTTCGGCGGAAATGCAGAAAACAAAACGATCTCGGCGCCGGTTTCGTTCCGCACGCGATCAATCATCGTCCGAAGATTGTCAGCAAACGCAGCCGGAGGTACACCGCCCTTGTTGTGATCGTTCATGCCGAAACCAATCAGAACCAAATCTGGCTTTTGCGCGATCACTTTATCCGAAAGACGCTGCAATCCCTGCACAGTCGAGTCACCGCCCGTCGCGCCATTCACTGTTTCAACAGTGGCCTGCGGATATTTCTGTCGTAACGAACCAGCCCATCGCTCCCAGAAAATCAAACCCGGCGACGTGGCATCCCCTCCGGATGTAATGCTGTCGCCGTAGGCTACGATACGAATCTTCTCACCAGCCTTCAGTTTTCGTCGCGTGTCAGGCAGATTGGCCATTCCCGTTCCATCCTGTCGTCGAGGAGGTGACCATTTCTCACGATGCGAATAATCCACGAAAGCGAAGAAACCGCCGTTCCCAAATCCTGGAAACTGGCTGTGATTAAAATCCTCCTTTCCGTAGAGGCTGTTTGTGCGGAAGTCGGGAATCCTCGAATCCTTGGTGCGGCGAATGTGACCAACGGCATCCAGCAAGTAATCGCGGCCCGACTCGTAGTGAACTGTCTGTGGCAAACCATCGCGATACGTGCTACGAACGTTTACCGGCTTGGAGACGTTGGGTGCAAAGGCGAGGCTGGCCGGCTCTTCACCAATCAGGATCACCGATTCGCCGGTCACGAAGCGTGCATCACTGTTGGGTTGATGATTCGCGCAACTGGACACGAGGATTGCGATGCCACAAGGCAGAGCCAGAGTAAGTGATTTGGAGAGGAACATGGTTTCAGGTATCAATTT
>CAYSDO010000262.1:2695-6623 GCA_964429665.1 uncultured Bifidobacterium sp. | reverse complement strand
TTACTTACTTCGGCACTGAGGCGCAGAAGAAAAAATATCTACCCAGGCTCGCCACGGGCGAATTGATGGCGGCGTATTGTTTGAGCGAAGCCGGCTCGGGTTCGGACGCGCTCGGCATGAAGACCCGTGCAGTCCTCTCTCCCGATGGAAAACATTATGTTCTCAATGGCGCAAAGATGTGGATCACGAACTGTGGCTGGGCGGACCTGTTCACGGTGTTTGCCAAGGTGGATGGCCAGCATGTCACCGCGTTTCTCGTCGAGAGGACATTTTCCGGCGTCTCCACGGGCAAGGAAGAGCACAAGCTCGGACTGAAATCGTCCTCCACCCGCCAGCTCATCTTGGAAGATGTGCCCGTGCCAGTGGAGAACGTACTCGGCCAGGTAGGCAAAGGGGCCTACATCGCGTTCAACATTCTCAACTATGGCCGGTTTGGCCTGGGTGCGGGTGCCGTGGGTGGGGCGAAAGCTTCACTCGACGTGGCAGTTCGTTATGCCGGCGAACGGAAGCAATTTGGCCGCACCATTGGGTCTTTTGGTTTGATCCAACAAAAACTTGGCGAGATGGCTGCAAAAACTTTTGCCGCCGAGAGTGCGGTGTATCGCGTCAGCGGCATGATCGACGAGGTGATGGCCACGGGCGAAATGGTTGACTCGATCCAGCCGTGTTTCCCGCGCTCGCTCGACGAGTTCGCAGTGGAATGTTCGATCATCAAGGTCGCTTGCAGTGAAACACTCGACCGTGTGGCGGATGAGACGCTGCAAATCCACGGCGGCTATGGTTATACGGAGGAATTCCCGGCCGCGCGCGGCTGTCGCGATTCCCGCATCAACCGCATCTTCGAGGGCACGAATGAAATCAACCGGCTTTTCATGCCGACAGCACTTGTGCGTCGCGCGGAACGCGGCAGGTTGCCGCTGGCAGATGCCACCGCGAAAGCGTTTGCCGAAGTGCGTGCGTGGACACCGCCGGAGGATTCGGGCGATGCATTGCAAAATGCGCGCACGGCGTTGTCCGGGGCGCGCAAGCTTGTTCTGGTTCTTGGCGGCAGCGCAATGCAGCGGTTTGGAAAGGAACTTGCGGAACAACAGGAAGTTCTTGCCGCCCAGTCCGACATCATGATTGATCTCTTCCTTGGCGAAAGTGCGTTGCTGCGCACCTTGAAGGCGAAAACGAAAGGAGCGAACGCGGCAATGATGACCGATTTGACGCTGATATTCATCAACGACAGTCTTGTGCGGATGGAACAACACGCGCGCACGGCGCTGGCGGCGATGGTTGGCGGGGACGATTTGAAGGCCCGCCTTCAAATCGCGCATCGGTTGCTGCGTTGGACTCCACTCAATTCGATAGAATTGCGCCGTCGCGTGGCGGCACGCCTGAGCGAGCGGGGTGGTTATTTGGCGATGCTGGCGGCATAACGTTTCGGGGTGTCTTTTTTGTGTCAGGTTTGGTCGTGACTGCCGACTGAACGTTGTGAACAGTTCAAAACAGAGGGTTTGCCTTGCGAACGGGTTTTAGGCATTCTGGGATTGTTGACTCATCTGTCTCAATACTGTCGCTCAACCGTCACCTGAAATTGAAAGACTAGGCCATGAACGCAACGCTAGAATCTGCCCGACTGTTGATCAGTTCCCCGGCGCACTATAAAACACGACTTTCGCGCACATCCGATCAAGTGCGCGCTGCACAGGCCCTGCGTTTCCAGGTTTTCAATGTGGAACTGGATGAGGGCCTGATTGAATCCCATGCCACAGGCCTGGACGCGGATCCTTTTGACGAAGTCTGCGATCACCTGCTGGTGGAACATGTGCCAACCGGCGAAATCGTGGGTACGTATCGCTTGCAGACTGGGGCGAGTGCGGCAGCTCACCGTGGTTATTACTGCGCGCAGGAATTTGACTTCACCCCGTTTGAACCAGCCCGTGGCAAAATCCTTGAACTGGGACGTGCGTGCGTGGAAAAGAACCATCGGAATCTGGTTGTGCTCGGGTTGCTTTGGAAGGGCATCGCGGATTACGCCAAAGCCCGGGACGCGCGTTATCTCGTGGGCTGCAGTTCCATCACGTCACAGGACGCGGCGGTTGGCGCGTCAGCCTATGCCGATTTGTGCCGTAAACATCTGGCGTCTCCAGAGTGGAGAACGCGTCCGTTGCAGGCGTATGACTGTTCGCTCACACACATGGCGGCGGAGCCGGTGAAGATTCCCAAATTGCTCAGGGCTTACATGACGCTCGGAGCAAAAATTTGCGGACCGCCTGCGCTGGATCGCCAGTTCAAGACGATTGATTTTCTCACGCTGCTGGATTTGGAAACATTGCACCCGCTCGCGCGGCAGAAGTTCATGAGTTGATTGAAGCCGTGTCGCCGGGACGTAACGCATGGCTTGCGTGATCTATCCACTTTCCTGCCGCTGATTTCATACAGTCAGTCCGAGGACGGACTCGAATCTGGCTTGCCTACTTTTTCGCGAAAATCTTGTTCGCTTCCTCCAAGGTCTCCTTTGATCCGATGTCGTACCACAAGCCGGGTACGCGCCACGTGTAAACTGGAGTGCGGGGATAAAGCCACTGGATGAGTCGGCCAGGTTGGTCGGGATTGTTTCCCTCGGCGATGTATTGCTTGATAAGCGGGATCGTGTGTTTGGGATAGTAGTAGAGCGCGATGCCTGTGAGTGTGCTTGTAGGATTCTTCGGTTTCTCCTCGAAGAAGGTGATTTTTCCCGATGAGTCCACTGAAATGGAATTATATTTCTTGATCTCCTCAAGATTGCCGACGTCGTAAACCGCCAGCGCGGGTGCATTCTTTTCACGGCAGAACCGGCCGAAGTCTGTCAGCGGCGTGTCGAAGAGATTGTCACCCGCCACCACCACGATGTCGTCGTCCACGTGCTGCGTCTTGATGACATAATTGATGTCACCAATCGCACCGAGCTTGTTGGAATCGTTGGTTGAGTGGTCGTTCACCGTTGTGAAGTTCAGCCTGGCCTTAGCCGAGTAGTTGTTCGACCACTGTTCAAAGTGACCCGCGAACTTGGCGTTTGTCACGACGTAGATGCGGTCAATGCCGCCCATGGGCGCGAGATTATCGAGCACATGTTCAACCATCGGCTTGCCGGCAACGGGCAGCAGCGGCTTGGGTTGTGTGAGGGTGAGTGGATAAAGCCGCGTGGCGTAACCGGCGGCAAGGATGATGACTTTCATTTTTGGGTGTCGAATAAACTGGGTGCGGCGCTCTTGGCGACGGCCTGACAGCGCGAGAGGATTTCCGCAGGCGATTCGCAATTCAAGGCAAATTCAGAAAGCGCCTTGGTTTCGGAGAGCTTCAATCGTCTGATCAGAAACTTGATCTGCGCCAGAAACGGCGGCGTCACGCTGAGTTCATCCACGCCCAGGCCGATGAGCAACGGCACGAGCAGTGGATCGCCGGCCATCTCACCACAAACACTCACCCAGACGTTATGTACGCGTGCGGCATCAATCGTTTGTTTGATGAGGCGCAAAATTGCCGGATGCGTGGGTTCGTACAGATGTGCGATCTTTTCATTCATCCGATCCACGGCGAGCGTGTATTGGATGAGATCGTTCGTGCCGATGCTGAAGAACGGCGCACGCTTTGCGAGTGCGTCAGCCACAAGTACGGCGGACGGAATTTCAATCATCACCCCTGCATCGAGCTTGTCGTCGAACGGAATGTTTCGTTCGCGTAATTCGTCCTTGCAGCGGTTGAGGAGGGCGTTGGCCTGATGCAATTCATCCACCCCGGAGATCATGGGGTACATCATTTTCACGTTGCCCTCGGCGCTGGCGCGGAGAATGGCGCGAAGTTGTGCGGTGAACACGTCGGTCTGTTGCAGGCAAAACCGGATCGCGCGCCACCCAAGAAATGGGTTCATCTCGGTCGGAACGTGAAGTGAGGAAAGAAACTT
>CAYSDO010000262.1:0-2685 GCA_964429665.1 uncultured Bifidobacterium sp. | reverse complement strand
GGTCGAGGGTGCGGATGACCACGGGATGAGGTTTGAGCGCGGCGGCAACCTTACGATAGGCCTCAAACTGCTCGTCTTCGCTTGGTGGAGAATCGCGGTTGATAAAAAGATATTCCGTTCGGAACAGTCCCACGCCATCGGCCCGCGTGTTCAACACGGACTCGGTATCTGCGGCCTGTTCGATGTTCGCCGAGAGCGTGACACGATGTCCATCCAGGGTGACAGCGGGTTGATCGAGAACTTCGCGGAGTTTTTCCTCCAGCGAAACCTGCTTGCGAACAAGCTGGCCGTACTCAAACAGCGTCTGCTCCGTCGGGTTGAGAATGACAATCCCGTTGAAGCCGTCCACGAGAACGTAATCACCGCTCTCCAGTTCATTGCTTACGGATTTTAACCCGACCACCGCTGGAATGTGAAGCGAGCGTGCCATGATGGCGGTGTGAGATGTTCGGCTGCCGATGTCTGTGGCAAAGCCAAGCACGTGCGTGCGATCCAGAAGCGCGGTTTTTGATGGCGTCAGGTCGTGCGCAATGAGGATGCACGGTTCGGAGAGATGCCGGATGTCCACTTCGTTCTGTTGTCCGAGCAGATGGGCGAGCACGCGCCCGGTCACATCCCGCATGTCGCTTGCGCGTTCACGCAGGAATTCATCCTCCACCCTGTCGAGGGCCTTTGCATAACGTTCGGCTACGGTGTGGAAAGCGTGCGCGGCGTTGGTTTTCTGGAGTTGAATCACCCGTACCGCTTCGTCAATCAACGCCGGGTCCTCAAGGACCATCAGGTGCGCGTCAAAGATCCGGGCTTCCTCGGCGCCGATGCTTTCGGCGATCCGATGTTGAACCTCCTGTAACTGGTGACGTGTGTCAGTGAGAGATTTTTGGAGGCGTCCGATTTCAATGGGAATATCAGAATCAGCTACTGCCGTGTGTTCGATGGAATGGCTGACTTTGTCGAGCACGATGATTTTGCCTCGGCAAACACCGGCAGAAACCGGAATGCCGCGGAAGACCTTTTCGCCCTTGTTCGCGCGCTGTGCCATCGTGGGAGAGATAACAACATGGTAGGACGATGAAAAGCAGAACTTGTGAAAACTCTGGAATAAAACCGGTCAGCCGCAAAAAATGGCTGCCTGACCAATGAAAGCGTTTGACGGGGCCGCTGGCGATTTTGTAGATTGCTCATCCGTTTAAGTCGGACAAGGGCCAAAGCGCACGATTCCGGCGCATCGGGTTTGGCCGCGATAGTAGCGGTGTTGGTTTTGGATTCCAGAGTAGCTCAATGGTAGAGCACGCGGCTGTTAACCGTGGGGTTGAAGGTTCGAGTCCTTCCTCTGGAGCCATTACATTTACCGCAGCTTTCTTGAGGTTTTGGCTCTCACCACCGGCTCCCAAGGGGCAATTGACACCAGAATTGACACCAAGCTCTGTCGTTCTGATGAAAGTTCCAAATTGTTGTGAAAGACGGTTTGTCGTCTGGTTCGCCACCGCGCCTGACCTTTGCTGTCAGGATGTCGCAGGAAACTGCATCCCTCTTTTGAGGGATGACAGTTGCCGAACAGGAGTTTAGGATAAGCAGGAACGTGCGGCATAACCTTGCCGCTGCATTGGCCACGATCAAACAATGAGAGAAAATCCCCGCATCGTCCGCAGGATGGCAAGTCGCCTTGCGCCGTGGTTCACCATTCTCCGCGCCTTGCGCAGGGTGAAGTTGCTTGCGAGTTTGCGGCTTTGCACGGGGCTATGGATTGTCGTGCTCGCGTTGGCTGATGCTTCCGCGCAGGTGGTCCGCCCCATTCCTGTTCCTGGACGGGTCGAAGCGGAGAATTACGACACCAACGGCGTCGGGATTTCATTTTATGACAATACTTCGGGCAACTCCGGCGGTGTCTACCGCAGCGACGACGTTGACATTGAAGCCACCTCCGATGCAGGCGGCGGATACAATGTTGGCTGGATCGCCACAGGTGAATGGCTGAACTACACGCTGAACGTACAGACCACGGCGGTTTATCAGGTGGCTTTCCGCGTCGCGTCCGGCAATGGCCAGGGCAACATCCAAGTCGCTCTGGACGGAATTCCACTTTGCTCGGTGGCCACGCCGCTGACTGGCGGCTGGCAGACGTGGCAGACCGTGACCATCAGCAATCTTGTGATTCCCGCTGGCCAACGATTGATGCGACTGGATTTCCAGGTGGGCGGTCAGAATCTGAACTACCTCCACCTCACCAAGCAGCGCGATCTCATAGGTGGCTTCCTGCGCGTCTCCGGAAAACAAATCGTGGATGCGCAGGGGCAGAACCTGATCTTGCGCAGCATGGGTCTGGGCAACTGGATGCTGCAAGAGCCTTACATGATGGACGTCTCCGGCATCGCGTCAAATCAACAGCAGATCAAGACAAAGATCGCAGAACTCATCGGCCCAGACAACATGCAGGCCTTCTATGCCTCATGGCTCACGAATTACACGACCGAAGCAGACGTGGCCGCGCTCGCGGCGGCAGGATTCAATTCGATCCGGTTGCCGATGCACTACAATCTGTTCACGCTGCCGATTGAACAAGAGCCGGTGCCAGGCCAGAACACCTGGCTGACGAACGGCTTCAAGCTCACGGACGATTTGCTCTCATGGTGCGAGGCGCATCATCTCTATCTCATCCTCGACATGCATGGCTGTCCAGGTGGTCAG
>CAYSDO010000261.1:0-6636 GCA_964429665.1 uncultured Bifidobacterium sp. | reverse complement strand
TAAAGGAAATGTAAAAGTTAGAAATCCCTTGCCTCGATCTGCTAATCTTCGGCGCAGATGAGCAAATCATTGTCATCCTCAACGCCAGTTCCGGCATCCCTGCCGGGTCACACGCGTGTTCTTGTAGTTGATGATGATAAAAAGCTCTGCCGGCTTATCGGCGACTATCTTACACCCATGGGCTACGATGTCTCTGCGGCCCACACCGGCCCTGATGGCATCGAACGCGCCACAACTGAGCCTTGGCACGCCGTCATACTTGATCTCATGCTACCCGGGTTGGATGGATTTGAAGTGCTCAAGCGCATTCGTGCGAAGTCAGACGTGCCCGTGCTCATGCTCACTGCGCGTGGCGAGGAATCGGATCGCATTGTTGGGCTCGAAATTGGCGCAGATGACTATCTGCCGAAAACATTTTCCACGCGCGAACTGCTGGCGCGCCTGCGGGCGGTTACACGTCGATCGACACGTGCTGCAACAAAGACCGATGATGCTGCCACCCATCCGGAAATCGTAGTTGGCAAGCTGCGTGTGAGTCCTGACACTCGTACCGCCGTGCTTGGCGACGAATCGCTCATTCTCACGCCGGTGGAGTTTGATCTGCTCGCCAGCCTTGCCCGCACACGCGGGCGCGTGAAAACCCGCGAAGCGTTGCTTGAGGAAATTCGGGAGCGCGATTACGAGGTTTTCGACCGAAGTATTGACGTTCACATTTCCGGGCTGCGTAAGAAACTTGGTGACGATCCCCGCGAACCGCGCTTCATTCGCACGCTGCGCTCGGCTGGCTATATGCTCATAAACCCTGACGAATGAAACCACGCTTTCCCCTCTCCGTAAAAATTCTGCTCTGGTTCTTTCTGAACCTCATCTTGCTCGTGCTCGTGGGTTTTGTTTTGTTGCGTGGCCAATTCCGGTTCGGACTCGACATGCTCGTGAGTGGTCCTGGGGGTGAAAAGCTTCAAGGTCTGGCCAACATCATCAGCGCGGAATTGGGTGAGCGCCCTCGTGAGGAATGGAACGCGATTCTAAAACGGTTTGGCGATGGCTACGGCGTCCAACTCGTGCTCGCACGCCCGGATGAATCCATTGTCGCCGGGGAATTGGCAGAGTTGCCTCGCGCAGTTCTCGATCGCTTACGCGAACGCCCGTCACCAAATATGCCACAACAGTTGAATGGTTCGCAGCGGGACAATGCGCGCGGCCCCGGTGGCGAGCCGGAACGTTTCAATGAACATCCTCGCCCTGAAGGGATTGATCCGGACAACGTCCGTCAGCGCGATGCGGAACGACATGATCCCGACCGCCTCGGGCCGCCAGGTCAACTCCCGCCGCGCATGGATCGGCAGTTTAACAATCCACCGCCACAGCCACGTCCCCGATTCTTGGTTCGCACGACCAACCCGGTGAAATACTGGGCAGGCATTCCGTTGCCGCAAAACGGTCCACAACGACCTCAGCCCCGCCTCACTTTGCTCGCTGTGTCTGATTCGCTTCGGGGTGGCGGGTTGTTGTTTGATTACACTCCGTGGCTGATGGCCGGGGCGGTGGTGCTGATCATCTCCCTCCTGTTCTGGTTGCCTCTGGTGCGCGGTATTACACGCGCAATTTCACAAACAACGCGCGCCACGGAGGAAATCGCCGAAGGTCGCTTCGGCGTGCTCGTGAACGAACGACGTTCAGACGAACTCGGATTGCTCGCCGCCGCTGTGAATCGCATGGCTGCACGACTCTCCGGTTTTGTCAGCGGTCAGAAACGGTTTCTCGGCGATACCGCGCATGAGCTTTGCGCGCCTATCGCCCGGATGCAAATCGCGCTCGGCATTCTCGAGGAGCGCGCCGAGGAAAAACATCAGTCTTACGTGCACGACGTGCGCGAGGAATTGCAGCACATCTCTCATCTCGTCAATGAACTGCTTTCTTTTTCCAAGGCTGGATTGCGTCAACAACCCGCTGCGCTTCAATCTGTGGCCCTGGTGGAAATCACACGCCGCGTTGCAGAGCGGGAGGGCCGCAGTGGTGCGGCGATCGAGGTGAACGTGGACGAAATCCTCCGTGCGCAGGCCGAGCCGGAATTGCTCGCACGCGCACTCGCAAATCTGGTGCGCAATTCCATTCGCTACGCAGGAGAATCCGGTCCTGTGCGAATCGTGGCCGGAAGTGAAGATGGAAAGGTATTTCTATCTGTCAGTGATAACGGTCCAGGTGTGCCGGAGGAAGCTTTGCAAAAGATATTCGACCCGTTTTATCGAGTTGAAGAATCCCGCAGCCGTGACACCGGCGGTGTTGGTCTTGGCCTGGCGATTGTCAAAACCTGTGTGGAAGCCTGCGGCGGTACGGTGTCTGCCCGGAATCGCGAGCCAAACGGATTGGAAGTGCGAATACTTCTTCAAGCATCCTGAGCAGGAGCGTCGTTGTTTGCAGAGGAAACGGTCCCCGTGTTGGATCGAGCGTCCAGAAAAGATTTCAACTCAGCTGCCGCCTTGCCGCCGAAGCCTGGAACGGCGGCAATTTGTTCAAGCGTGGCTGTTCGTAAACGCTGCACCGAGCCGAACTTTTTCAACAACGCCGACTTGCGTTGTTCGCCGATGCCGGGGAAATCGTCCAGGATGCTTTCGGAGATTTTCTTGATGCGAAGTTGCGCATTGTAGGAGTTGGCCACGCGATGCGATTCATCGCGCACGCGCTGGAGAAGTTTTACGGCAGGATGATCGAGGCCGAGCCTCAGCGGTTTGCTTTCGCCCGGGCGATGAATCTCCTCAAACTCCTTGGCAAGTCCGATGACTGGAATCTGTTGCAAACCCAGTTTGGCTAGTTCGGCGCAGGCTGCGTTGAGTTGTCCTTTGCCGCCGTCTATCAGGATGAGGTCGGGCAGTGAAGATGGAAGATGGAGAGCGGAAGATGGCGCAGTGACTTTGGACTTTGGGCTTTGGAATCCGGGCTTTTTTTTGAATGCCTTGCTCGTCTCCTTCACCAGCGTCCGCAACTCGTCCACAATCGCACGATCACCCTCGTCGCGGATTTCAACTTTGGGCTCCGGACTCTGGACTCTGGTCTCGTTCAGCACCCGTGTGTACCTGCGCTGGATGACCTCGGCCATGGAAGCGAAATCATCCTGACCCTCAACTGATTTGATTTTGAAGCGGCGATAGTTTGCGCGGTCAGGCCGGCCATTCTTGAAACTTACGAGCGACGCCACGGCGAACGTGCCGCTGATGTTCGAGATGTCGAATCCTTCGATGCGCTGCGGAGGCGCGGGAAGGTTGAGAATCTTTCCGAGGGCGGCGAGATCGGCTTCAGGGTTGATCGAGAGAGGGAGCGAGTAGGGGATGCGCGCGAATTTCTCGGTGCGCTTCGTGGTGCGTTCGAGATCCTGGATCATGTCACGCAGGCCGGCGGCTTTTTCATAATCCCGGGCGGTCGCCGCCTTGCGCATTTCCGTTTCGAGTTGGTCCCGCATTTCATGACATTGCCCATCGAGGAAATCGCACGCCGCACGAACCTGGTCGCGGTATTGATCCAGGGTGACATTGCCGATGCATGGCGCGGTGCAGTGCTTGAGGTGCGCGTAGAGACAATGCTTGTAGTCTGCTTCGCCTGGCGTGAACACGCGGCAGCCGCGCAGGTTGAACTGCTTTTGCACGAGTGCCAGTGTGTTGCGCAACGCGCCGGAATTTGCAAACGGCCCGAAATAGCGTGCGCCATCGTCCTTCCGGATGCGCGCGAATACGAAGCCCGGAATCGGATCGTTGAGATTGATTTTAACCATCAGGTGGCGCTTGTCATCCCGGAAGCTGATGTTGTAGCGCGGGTGAAATTCCTTGATCAGCTTGCTTTCGAGCAGCAATGCCTCCGGCTCGCTCTTGACTGTGTGAACATCGAAATCATGAATGGCTTCGACGAGCGCGTTGAATTTCAAATCCCAGCCCATGCGTCGCGAAGGATGAAAGTACTGGCTCACGCGCTTGCGCAGATCGAGCGCCTTGCCGACATAGATGACCGTGCCGAAACGATCCTTGTGCAGATACACGCCGGGCTTGTGCGGCAGCGTGCTGAGCTTCTTTCGGATGTGATCGGATACCGGCATGGCATTGAAGTTACAGGTTCAGCGTCCGAAGTTCAAAGTTGCAAGTTCGGACCGGACGGCCTGCGGAAATCCTTGTTCCCGCCCCCAGACTCGCAATAATTCCCGGCATGATGAGATGGCGATTTGAGTGGTTATATCGTTTCGGACTGGCGCTCTTTGTGGGTATTGCCTTTTGGGCCTGCTGGTCCACTGCGCAGGAGACTCCGGCGACGAACAAGATTCCGGCCGAGGTGGCCTTCCAAGGAGGCCAGACCAACGCGTTGACCTCGTCCTTGTCGAGCGTGGCATTTCTTCAACATGAGGTACTGGGAGTTGCGGCGTGGAAATATCTCGCCTTCCTGATCTACATCCTACTGGCGTTTTATGCGGCCAAACTCGCCGACCTGCTCATAGGTGTCTGGCTCAAGCGCTGGACTGCAAAGACACAGACCCAGTACGACGACCTCGTTCTCGACTTGTTGCGCGGCCCGGTGAAGGTGGTTGTGTTCGTCATCTTCCTGCATGTCGGCCTGGGTGTGTTCGACTGGCCGGAGCGTGCGGCGCTTTACCTTTCCCGCGCGCTTACCGTGGTGATGGCCTGCTCCATTACCTACGTCGCGTTGAAGGTCGTGGACGTGTTGCTGGGTCTGTGGCGTGCAAAATCCGCCTCCGCCCAGGATAAATTGTTTGCGGAACATCTCTTCCCGGTGCTTAGAAAGACGCTGAAAGTCGCCATCATGTTCGGTGCGGTGCTGATCACAGCGGAGAACATGGGATTTGAAATAAAATCATTGCTCGCCGGCCTGTCGATAGGCGGTCTTGCGCTGGGCCTCGCTGCACAGGACACGGTGGCCAACCTGTTCGGGGCCGTGTCCATCCTGCTCGACAAACCTTTTCACGTCGGCGACCGCATCAGGGTGGACTCGGTTGATGGCAGCGTGGAAACCATCGGCCTGCGCAGCACACGCGTGCGAAGTCTGGACGGACATCTCGTCACCGTGCCAAACAAGATCATGGGCAATGCCATCATCACGAACATCACACGCCGCCCGATCATTCGCACCGAACTCAACATTGGCCTTACCTACGACACCACACCGGAAATGATGAAACGCGCGACCGCCATCCTGGGAGATGTCTATCGGGCGCATCCCAAGACGGGCGAACTCATCATCAGCTTCAACAAGTTTGCCGACTCTGCCCTGAACATTTTTGTCGTCCACGTGTGGAAGGGTGCGGATACACCAGAATACTTTGCTGGAATGCAGGAATTGAATTTGGAAATCAAGCGCCGCTTCGACGCGGAAAAGATCGAGTTCGCGTTCCCGACGCAGACGGTCCATGTGAAGCAGGGGTAGAATTATCTTCCACAGCGAATTCCGAATTCAGAACTCCGAGATGGCTCACTTCCCCACCAGCAATTTCACCCCCACCAGAATGATGAATCCACCGAAGCCTCGCTTGAGGCTTTCGGCCGAGATTTCCTTCGTCAACCAGGCTCCGAGGTAGCTTCCGGCAATCGCCAGCGGTGCGATGGCCAGTGCCGTGCGCCATTCGATGTTGCCCTGTTGCGCGTGTTTCCACGAGCCCATCAACGCCGTCGGGATGATGACCACCAGCGAGGTGCCGATGGCTTGTTTGATGTCGCGGATGGGCGGGCTGAGGAGCAGCACCATGGCCGGTACCATCACAATGCCGCCACCCACGCCGAACAGTCCGCTGGTAATGCCACTGACCAGCCCGATGATTGCCGCGATCAAAAAGTGCATTGCTGCTTTATGGCCGGAACGCCAGACTCTGACAAGTGAAGGTTTCAGAACAAGCACGAGCCATCTCTGCATTGTCGAGGCTGGTCGAATTGTCAGCGATCGCACCGCGCGTCATTGTCACAAGTCCCGAGCCTAAGACTTTTCTTAATCTTGATCCAGTCAGTTTGGAGAGCAGGATTGAGATCAAGGCCAGGAGGGAGGGCGAATGAAAACTCCCTTTCGCGGCCTCACCGCAATTCTCTACAAGGAGTTTCTCGTGGTGCTGCGCGATCCTTTCACGTTGTTCTTCATGATCTTTCCTCCGCTGGTCGAGATGATCGCGTTCGGTTACGCGCTGGATACTGATGTGAAGAACATCGCGACGATTGTGTTGGATGAAGACCGCACAACGGAAAGCCGGGAGATTGTGCAACAGTTCCAGAACACGGGCACGTTCCGCGTTGTGGGCGAGGCGACGAGCGTGACCGAACTTGCCGGTCTCATCCGGCGCGGCAAAGCCCGCGTGGGCGTGCAGATTCCGTCGGGCTTCACGCGCAATCTGGCCGCCGGGCGCAGCGCGAAAATCCAGGTGCTCATTGATGGTTCAAACTCCAGCATCGCGTCGTCTGCGCTCAACACCTCTCTTAACGTCGGCTTCCGCAAGGGGCTGCTCACGCTCTCGAAAAAGATCGGCCTGCGCGAACTGCCGGTCGAAGTGCGACCGCAGATTCTCTACAACCCGGAGATGCGCAGCCCGAATTTCTTCGTGCCCGGCGTCATCGGCATCGTGTTGCAGATTGCGACGACGTTTGCCACGGCGATGTC
>CAYSDO010000260.1:0-6642 GCA_964429665.1 uncultured Bifidobacterium sp. | reverse complement strand
GTTCCTGATAGTTGACGGCCTTGTGCGCGGTGGCGATGAGAACGAGATCGAAGCCCGCGATGATTTCCTTTTTCCATTCTACAGAACGGACACCGGCCCAGTGCGGATGCTCGCGGGTGGGTCTGATGATCGGCACATGGGGGTCGTAATAGGAAAGCTCCGCGCCCTGGCGCTTGAGCAAATCCAGGAGCGTGTAGCTCGGGGATTCGCGGTCGTCGTCCACGTTGGCCTTGTAGGCGATGCCGAGCAGGAGGATGCGGCTGCCTCTGACGGGTTTCTTGCGTGAATTAAGCGCATCGGCAACGCGATGGGTGACGAATTGCGGCATGGCGGTATTGACCTCGCCGGCAAGCTCAATGAAGCGCGTGTTCTGCCCGTACTCGCGCGCCTTCCATGTGAGATAAAACGGATCAATCGGGATGCAATGGCCGCCAAGTCCCGGCCCGGGATAGAACGCCATGAAACCGAACGGCTTCGTCTTCGCCGCATTGATGACCTCCCAGACGTCAATGCCCATCGCCCCGTAAACCATCTTGAGTTCGTTGACGAGTGCGATGTTGACGCCGCGGAAAATGTTTTCGAGCAGCTTGGTGGCCTCGGCTGCGCGGCAGGATGAAACGGGGACGAGCGTCTTGATGGCCTTGGAGTAGAGGGCGCGTGTTTTTTCCAGGCAGGCAGGGGTGTAACCGCCGATGACCTTGGGAATCTGAGCGACCTTGCTGTCAGGATTGCCGGGGTCTTCGCGTTCGGGGGAAAACGCCAGATGGAAATCCACACCAGCTTTCATCTTGGATCCCGCTTCGAGCACGACACGCAGGTCGGTATCGGTGGTACCGGGATAGGTTGTGGATTCGAGTACGACCAGCACGCCAGGCTTGAGGTGGCGCGCGATGGACTGGCCCGTCTTGGTGATGTAGGAAATGTCCGGCTCGCGATTCTTGTTGAGCGGCGTGGGCACGCAGATGATGACGGCCTCGACTTCACTCACGCGCGCAAAATCCCCTGAGGCGATCAAACGTCCGCTGTTGACGGCTTCGCTGATGCCCGCGCCGTCAATATGTTCGATGTAGCTTTTGCCGGAGTTGATGAACTGGACCTTGGTGGCATCAATGTCCAGCCCGATGACCTCGACGCCGTTTTTGGCGAATTGAAGGCAGAGCGGCAATCCGACGTATCCCAACCCTACAATGGCTATTTTCATAATTATGCTGTGCGCTTCTCCGGCGCGAGAATGTACGAAAGCGCGAACACTTCAAAGTAAAGATTTCTGAACGTGAATTGAATGTTGGCAGCCTAATTCTTTGAAGACACACTGAGTGTGGAATTCAATCGGTCGCCTTGTTCGCGATCTCGAAAGGAAAGGCTGGCCCGCTCGGGCGTTATATCTTCCCTGGGCCATACCGGAAGGCGGAAGGTGAACGTCGAACCGCTGCCAAGAACACTGCTGCAGGAGACAGATCCACCCATGGCCTCGGCGAGGCGTTTGACGATTGATAATCCCAGGCCCGTCGAAGATTCGCCTCCAGTGGGCCGCGCACTCAACCGGCTGAATTTTTGAAAGAGCTTTTTCTGGTCGGCTTCGCTGATGCCGGGACCTTCATCGCGAACCGATACCGCCACCCGTTCCTGCTCGGGAAGTGTATGGACGTGGACGATGGTTTTTGGTGGAGAATACTTGAGAGCGTTTGAAACCAGGTTGTCGAGGACCTGCAATACAGCGGCCTTGTCAGCCCTGGCCCAAAGCGGGTCGGAGTTGCCAACCCGCAGGGAAATCTCCTTCTTGTTCGCAGCAGGGAGGTTGTTCTCGACGCTCTGAGCCACCAATGCGTTGAGATCACATCTCTCAATGTTTGAAGTAAACTTGCCCTGTTCGATGGCATTGGCATCAAGAAGATTGGTGATCAGATCACGCATGCGCTTGGAAGCTCCGACAATGCTCGCCGACAATTTGGCAACCCGCTCGGGATCCCTGGACATGCCAAGCAACTCTGCGCAACCGGAGATGACTGTCAGAGGATTCTTGAGGTCGTGCGCTGCGATGCCAAGGAATTCATTCTTCTCGTTGTTCAGGTGAAGCAGACGTTCATTCGACGCGGCAAGTTCACCAAGTGCCTCCTGCATTTTCGAGAACGCCTGTGCGCGACCAGATTCAAAAATCAGACCGAGGATGAACATGAACAGGATCAAACCAAGATACCCGGCCGCAGAGACAATGTTGTCCCAGGCGGGGTCGTATGTATTGGCCAGTTTATTTCCTGCCAGACTCACGCTGGCAATGGCTCCAGCCGCCAGGAATGAAATGATGGCCCACTTGCCGGCAGGCTTTTCGCCAAGCAAAAGCAATGCACAAAGCGGAACGCTCACCAGCCATGCGATGGCGTGTCCGTGCAATCCACCTTCCACAAAGCACAATCCCGTGAAACCGAGCGTTAGAACCAGCGAGAGAAAATTGCCACCGAAGGAGACCGAGTTGCGGGCGCACATGACAGCCGGCGTCAGGGCCACTCCCAAGCT
Organism: uncultured Bifidobacterium sp.; assembly: GCA_964429665.1. Lineage (GTDB taxonomy): Bacteria > Verrucomicrobiota > Verrucomicrobiia > Limisphaerales > JADLHS01 > JADLHS01. The sequence goes on along the minus strand of CAYSDO010000260.1, from coordinate 4,128 downwards.
GCAAACAAGGACGATGATGGCGCCCCACTTGTGGCCGATGAGCATGTAAAACACTGCGAATGCGAGACCAAACAGCGAGCCGAGAACGCCAAACCGGGTCACAAGCCGCGCACGCCTTGCCTGTTCGAGGTCGCAGCAAAATTCCTCAGACAGCGGACGATCCACAATTCTCGAAAACGCGCGGTAGAAAGCCGTGGTCCAGCTTCCCGCAGCATTAGAACCTGCGGGCTGGGATATGGCTGGTACAGCGGGCAACATGGATTTTATGTCCTTGTTCACGACGCCAATCCAGCCCGGAACGTGCCAATCTGGCGAAGACTCCAATCAATTCCAATGAGTGATCCCAAATGCCTTTTTGCGGAGCATCTGCCAATCAACACGGGCCTGCAACAGGTGGTCCTCAGACATCCATTTTCCGGGCGGGACATAAGTTGTCTATCGGCAGGCCAGGAAGGGAATTGAGACGTGCATTGATATTTATTCTGTTGTGGCGCGCACACCCACCCTGTTGCAACATGACGATTGATATGAGCACTCCGACCGCCTTGGAATTGAGACGTGAATGCGCCGCCGTTCAAATACCGGCAGGAACCACAACCACCCTGCCCAAAGGAACTCCGGTAACCGTGACGCAAACGCTCGGAGGCAGTTTCACGGTGCAGGCACAGGGTGGGCTGTTCAGGATTGCACAACAGGATGCAGACGCACTCGGGCTCGAATCGTCCACCGAAACGCTGTCCCACGAAGGCATGGCAGACGAGAAAGCGGTGTGGGAAACGTTGAGGACGTGTTTCGATCCCGAGATTCCGGTCAACATCGTGGACCTCGGACTTGTGTACGACATGAAACTTACAAAGACCCCGGGCGGCAGTTCGCGCGTGGATGTGAAGATGACATTGACCGCGCCGGGCTGCGGGATGGGGCCTTCGATAGCAGGCGATGCACAGGTCAAGTTGTTGAGTCTTTCAGGAATTGATGATGCGACCGTGGAGATTGTCTGGGATCCGCCATGGCATCATTCGATGATCACGGAACAGGGGCGGAAGATTCTCGGCCTTGATTGAGCGCAACCCCAAACCACCCCGCCGGAGAATCATTCCGCCCCCGAGATTTCAGGTCACGGCAGAGAGGTCAGTGAAGGCGACGAAGCCGGAGCGATCATGACGCGGCTGCTGAGGTTCGTTCCGAGAATCATTCCGTAAGCGGAATTGAGTTTCTGGTAGGCAACGCCACTGAACGAGAGACTCTTGGCGGCGCCCGGAGGCGTGACCGAACCCGAGAACGTACCGCGGCTGGAACTGAAACTCAGCTTCAGCGCGTTGCTGCTCTGGTTGCTGACGATTGAATTGGGCGCAACGCTGATGTTGTTGACGAAGTCGGCGGAGAGATTGCCTCCGGCGAAACTGGCGAAGGCATCAGTCAACTCAACAACCTTGAATGGGAACCTCGGCGCCACATAGACCGATCCGACCGCTTTTGCCTCGTTCGTGAAGCCAAGCGGGAAATACTTCGCGAGGCCGTTGGTGAGTTTGATCCAGCTTAACGAGCCGTTGATGTCATCTTCCGCCTCATCCTTGAAAGTCAACCAGCTCGTCAATGAACCCGCCCCCTTGTAAAGCGGGATATAAAACGGCCATGCGCCATCCTGCGTCACATACGCAGACTGCGTCACGCGGGTGCCATCCGCCAGCGTGCCTGAGAAGGCCACCATCCCGTTCCCGCGAACCGAAACGGTGCCGTAACTGTGACCGAACGGCTGACCAGTTTCATCAGATCCGGGTATGACGAGCGTGTAGCTGCCCGTCTGGGGCGCGGGATTGAGCGTTGTATTGAATGCACTCTTGGCGCCGGTGATGTCTGCCGTCCACAAACCATCTGTCAGCGTGCCCGTGACTTCCCCAGCGTTGGAGTTTGTCCCCAGTTGAAAATCCAGGGTCAGTGGCAGCCCGGTCTTGGGAACAATCACTACGTTCGCGTGCAGGTTCAAATCCAGTTTGCCTCGGAACGAAAACCGCGTCGCGCCGCGTTGGAGTGTGCCAGAGAAAAGTCCGCGCGTGGTTACGAGCACTTTGAAACTTCCCGCACTGTGCAGGCGCACCGCCTCCTCTTCGTAGAACAGGCCATTGTAAAGAGCCGCGTTGGGAATGTAGGGACTCGGAACAAAACGCGCCTCCACGGCAATGTTGGACGTCATGACAAACGAAAGCTTGGGATTCATCGAGTTGAAGCTGCCGTACCAGCCGGCGAATTCGTATCCAGTGGCCGGCTTCGCGGTCATCGAGTAGGCCTTGCCTTCCACAAGCGTGGAAGTCAATGGATTCGGCGACACCGTGCCCGCTCCTTGCGTGCTGACGAGCAACTGATTCTGCGGAGGCGCATCCGTCACTGTGAGATGAAAGGTCGAACTTGTTGACGTCGTTCCATCATTCACAGTGATGGTCAGATCTGACTCCCCGGTCTGGTCGGCGATCGGAGTCACCGTCACGGTGCGATTGGCACCGCTGCCACCGAAGGAAATGTTTGTTGCCGTGACCAATGCCAGATTTGTTGATGTCGCGCTGAGTGTCAGTGAACCCGCTGCCGTTTCAGTGTCACCGATCGTGAACGGGATTGGTGACGTTCCTGCGTTGGCAACAATGGTCTGATTGTTGATGCTGGTGATCGTTGGCGCGTCGTTGACCGCACCGACGCTGACCGTGAAGGTTCGAGAAACGGTGTTGTTCGCTGACTGGGCATCATTGACAGTGACCGTAATTGTCGCGTTGCCTGTTGCATTCGCCACCGGAGTAAATCTGAGAGTCCCGGTGGATCCCGGACTTGTGTAGGTCACAGTCGGGTTTGGGATCAATCCCGTGTTGGACGATAATGCGGTAACCGTAAGCGTTTGAGATTCATTCGCCGCGCCGCTGCCAATGCCCGTGAGATTCACCGTCTGCTGGCCTGAATCTTCGGCGATGGAAATGTTGCCTGGCGCGTTGAGAGTAGGTGCGTCATTCACGGCGTTGACCGTAACGATGAATGTGCGCGTGACGGTGTTGTTGGCGCCCTGGCCGTCGTTGACGGTTACGCTGATGGTGGCTGATCCGTTGGCGTTGGCGACCGGCGTGAACCTGATGCTGCCCGTCGCGCCGGGACTGGTGTAGGTCACGGTTGGATTCGGAATCAAGCCCGTGTTGCTGGACGAAGCCGAAATAGTAAGCGTCTGACTTTCACCTGCGCCCGCGCTGATGCCCGAAAGATTCACGGTTTGCTGGGCGGCGTCCTCATTGATGCTGACAGCAGCAATCGTGTTAAGCGTCGGCACACGGTTTGTCGCCACAACCACGGGTACCGAGTAACTGGTCTCGTTGGAAAAATCGCTCTCAATCCCGGTCGCAGACAACGCCGTCGCAACAAAAAAATACGTCGCTCCGTTTGATAAACCGTTGAGCGTAGTGGATGTAACGTTGCCCAGCGACACCGAGTTGGTGTACGCGCCGCTCGCCACGCCATAGTAAATTTTGTAGCCAGCCACATTCGCATCTGGGCTCGCATCCCAGATAAGATTGGCGCTGCCGGCGCCAAGTGCGGATTGGTACGTGAGTACAGTGAAGAAGCAGAAAACCAAAGATAGAACCTTGCCTCCCACCCGACGAATAACTCCTTTACGACGACACATCGACTGAATTCACTCGCAATTCCATTGCCAACGCGAATCACAGCACGGAAAAGAATTCCATGTACGAATTCCCCACAATGAGAGCGAACGGTCTTTACGGCAATTTAGGCGGTAAGAACCTGAATTATGAGAGGTTAATCGCAGCGGGCAAAAGCACCGGGCGTTTGACACGCCCCCGGGGGAATTTCAAAGACAAACCTTGTCCCGAATATCAACAATCGTTGCGCGGATCCCGGGGCAAATACTGGTCTGAAAAACCGACGTCTCATGGAAAGAATTCAGAATTGCAGAGGGTGGTCAACGCCTCCATTGCCAACCTCCGAACAGCGGCTTTGAAACTCCGGAACCATTTTGCAACAGGAGAAACGTTTTGACTTCAAATCGCCGCCAATTAAACTGACATCGCTTTTTGGTAGGGGTCGTAGCTCAGTTGGTAGAGCACCACAATGGCATTGTGGGGGTCGCAGGTT
>CAYSDO010000259.1:0-6650 GCA_964429665.1 uncultured Bifidobacterium sp. | reverse complement strand
AACAAGGCATTGTGGGAATTTGTTGGAAGTATAGCTTGGCGTCAATCCGTCGGACCGCTTTGTGCAGGTTCGTCTCAATTATGTTTAGCCAGAATCTATGAAATGTTTTTGTCGAACTCATACGACGTGGAAGAAAGTACCAAGTGTCAGATGTCAGGTGTCAGGTGTCCTGACACCTCGCACTTCGCACCTCGCACCACTTTTTCTGGCGCTCATGGGTCTGTTCGTGCCGGCGATGGCTGCCCCAATCACCCTGCCGCTGCCGATCCATCTTGAAAACTTCGACGCGGTGGCGGAAGGCGGTCTGCCTGCGGGCTGGTCCCGGACGAACCATTCGACTCTCCCATTCGCCAGTTCCAATCTCAACGATCTCGATTCTGCTCCTTACGCCGGCTGGCTGGTTCTGGAGCGTGCGCGCTTCACTTCAAACTTTCTCACCTACGCCGCCCACACGCCGCAAGATTATTCCCGCGTTTTGTCGGTCAATACTGCCAATGTTGTGAATAGCCAGGTGGTGACGAACCTGGCGCAAGGAAAATTTGCATTCTGTACCTCGGGTTGGCGGGAAGGCAGTCAGATCCAATATCTGTTTTCGCCGGATTTCAATCTGGCCGGCAAGACAAACATCTACGTTTCGTATCACAGCCTCTTTGAACAGAACCAGGATAGCTTTGGTGCCGTGGAGTACTCGGTGAACGGCGGCGCGACGTGGCTGCCAATTGTGTACATGCTGGACGGGCCGGACGTGTTGACAGGTGCCGGTGGCGCGATTGATGCAATCAAAACTTTGACCAACCGATATGCCGACGTCGCCACGAATTTTATCGGCGGCGTTTCCTACGGCGGATTTTACGGGGCATTCATCGCCGCCCCCATTTCGCAATCATTGGCGACAAACATCAGCGCACGCGTTGATGATAATCCGGTGGAATCAAAACGGGTTGAACTATTCCGATTGATTGCAGCAGACAACCAGCCCGCCGTGCGCTTCCGCTTCGCTCATGCCGGCGCGGACAGTTGGTACTTCGGCATTGATGACTTCGGCCTTTACAGCATTACGCCCGGCGCGCTGCCGGTCATTTCAAATGCGCCGCCAAGTCTGAATCTCAGCGCAGGTTCCGCTGCCACCTTCACGGTCGTTGCGGGCGGGACACCACCTCTCAGCTATCAATGGAAATTTAACGGCACGAACATTTCAGGCGCTACGAATGCAGGCTTTGCGATTTCAACAGTGAACAGCAGCGACCAGGGCGTTTACACCGTGGTTGTGAGCAACAGTTCCGGCGCTATTGAAAGCGCAGGTGCGACATTGACGGTTTATGTCCCGGTCGTCACCGGGCAATGGGATTTCAATCTCGGTGATCTGCGGGCGACAGTCGGGGCGGATTTGGAGTTTCTGACCGACACGGCAAACATCACGACTTTCCCGGTGGTGACGATCAATGGCCAACCGGCTCAAGTGATGGGTTTCGGCAGCAACACCATCACTCAGGGCTATTACATGCGACACGAGGTCAAGCCCAACGGCGGCGGCCAGTTCGTCAATCAGTACACGTTGCTCATGGATGTGATGTATCCGGCGCCGAGCAGCGATCAGTGGCGTGCGTTGTTTCAGACCGACCCGTTCAATCACGAGGGCAACGATGCTGATTTTTTAGTCGGTAACGCGAGCGTGCTGCCAGACCCGAGCGGCATTGGCGCTGAGTCGCAATTTAATGGCACTCTCTCGCCCGATACCTGGTATCGCGTGGCCTTCGCAGTAGATCTGACCGCACCGGCGGGTCAGCAGCTCAAGAAGTATGTCAATGGCGTGAACGTCGGCAGTCAGTCATTATCGGGTGGCGTGGATGGCGGTTACGCGCTTGGGCCAACCGCGCTTCTTTTCACCGCCGGGATTGGCGCGGGCGGTTTCACACAACCCGGTTTTGTGAACAGCATCCAGTTCGTCAACGGTTGGATGTCACCCGCCGCGATTGCCGCTCTTGGCGGACCGACTGCGGACGGACTTCCGGCAGGCAACGCCGCCATCCGGATCACCAATCTGGTCGCTGCTGCTGCGTCCGTCACATTGAACTGGATGTCGCCCGACGGCGCTTGCTTCGTGGAGCGGACGACGAATCTCTTTTCCCCGAACTGGCAGGTGGTCAACAGCACAATCACCAATCGAAATCTCAATGTTCCCATCAGCAGCAACACTGCTTTTTACCGGGTCGGCCAGATCAAGCCGGACATCCGGGTCGGGCAGTTGCCGGATGGTGAGCAATCCTTACCCTCCAAGCAAATCCTTCGAGCCGCTGGAAAGCAAATCCAGTTCAGCGGCCGGCCTGTTGACCTCGTGCTGTCACCGGATGGAAAATTCATCTATATCAAAAACATCAACAACCTTCTCGTGGTGGATGCTGCGACCTGGACGCTGGTTCAAACCATCAGTTATCCGGGCAGCGGCGCATCATTGCATGGGATCGCGATGCGCCACAGCGGTTCGCATGTGTATGTGACGGGCGCAGGAAACGAACTCTACGAATGGGCCGTGGGGCTGAACGGAACGGTCACCTTCTCGCGCACCATCGCGATGCCTGGTGGCTCGTTTCCTTGCGGCCTGGCGATTTCTGCCGATGACTCCAAAGCCTATGTGTGCCTCTCCATCCCAAACAAACTCGCCGTGGTGAACCTGACCAGTGGTGCGGTCACACAACAAATCACCGTGGGCATTGCGCCATGGGACGTGGTCCTCTCACAGGATGGGAACACCGCTTATGTTTCCGACTGGGGCGGACGCTTTCCAACTGGTGGCGACCTCACTGCACCTTCTGCCGGCACTCAGGTGGTGATTGACAGCCGGGGTGTGGCGTCGAGTGGTGTCGTGTCTTTCGTGAATCTCTTGACTGGTTTGCAGACGGCTCAGACGGCAACCGGTTTGCATCCCTGCGATCTTGAACTGAGCGCGGACGGCCAGACGCTTTTTGTGGCCAATGCAAATTCGGACACGGTCAGTGTGATCAATACCGTCACGCGAGCGGTCAAGGAAACCATCCTCGTGCGGCCTGATCCCACGTTTCCGTACGGGAGCGCGAGCACCGGTCTGGCGTTGAGCAGGGATGGTTCGAGTTTGTTCGTGACCAGCGGAGGCAACAACGCCGTCGCCATGGTGGAACTCCCGAACGCGCAACACACGAACAGCATCGTTCAAGGATTTCTGCCCACCGACTGGTATCCCGGCGCCGTTGTTACGGACAGCAACCACCTTTACGTCGCAAACGTGAAGGGTCTCGGCAGCCGCGATGGTCAGCCGGTCAACACGAGCTGGCAGATAGGCGCACACCTTGGCACTGCCAACAAGATTCCAATTCCCGCAGCTGAACCTTTGAGCAAGTACACGGCACAATCCTTCGAAGCCGGTCGCGTCCCTTTCATCAAGAAAGCCCAGCAGCCTCCACTCGCCGGACAGCCTCCGCTGCCGGTGCCCCTGCGCAGAGGCGAGCCTTCGGTATTCCAACACGTCGTTTACATTCTCAAGGAGAACAAGACATACGATCAGATGTTTGGCGACCTTCCACAAGGCAACGGAGATTCCAACCTCTGCATCTATCCACGCCTCGTCTCCCCGAATCACCACGCACTTGCCGAGCAATACGTCCTGCTGGATAACTTTTATTGCAATGGCGTGCTCTCGGCGGATGGACATTCCTGGAGCACCGAAGGCAACAGCGGTGATCATCTTGAAAAAGCCTTTGGCGGTTTCAACCGCAGCTATACTTTCGGCGATGACCCGCTCACCTATTCCTCCACAGGTTTCATCTGGAACAACGTGCTGGAACATGGTTTGACGTTTCGCAATTACGGCGAAATGGATTACGCCTCCACCTCGCCAGCAAAATCGTGGTTGCAGATTTACCAGGATTACACGAACAACACAGACACCATCCGCTACGTCCAGAACATCGGGATTGCTGCGCTGCGCCCCTACAGTTCAACAAACGTGCCCGGTTGGAATATGAACATCCCAGATGTCGTCCGGGCCCGCGGATTCATCAAGGAACTCAACGCCGCGCAATCCAACGGTGTCTGGGCCTCGTTCCATCTGCTTTACCTGCCCAACGACCACACCGGCGGCACACCTTCCCCTCGCGCTCAGGTTGCCGATAACGACCTCTCCCTCGGTCAGGTGGTGGAAGCCATCACAAAGAGCAGCTTCGCCAGCAACACCGTGATCTTCGTCATTGAGGATGATCCGCAGAGCGGCTACGACCACGTGGACGGACACCGTTCGCTGTGCCTCGTCATCAGCCCCTATACAAAACGAGGCAAGGTCATCAGCAATTTCTACAACCAGGCGGGCGTGCTCCACACCATGGAACGCATCCTCGGCCTGCCGCCCATGAACCAGCAGGATGCAATGGCCCCCATCATGTCCGAGTGTTTTACCAATGTCCCCAATTTCACGCCTTACACCGCGCTGCCGAATAACATCCCGCTGACCGAAAACGTTGTCGCAAGTCTGATGTCTCCCAAGCAGCGTTATTACGCGAAGAAAGTGCAGAAGATGGATTTGAGCAAACCGGACCGGATCAATGATGACGTCTTCAATCGCTACATCTGGCACACCATCAAAGGCGATGCCCGCTACCCGTCACGATTTGTCGGCGGACATGGCAAAGGATTGAAGCAACTCGGCCTGGTGCTTGTGAAGAACACGAAGGACGATGATGATTGATTCGGGCCACATGGGATCATTGAGGTGTTTCACCAACGCACATAGCACGAGATTCACCTGTTTGTGCGTATCAACTCAGGCCTGAATAAGTCTCCAAATGTTTCATGGTTTTGCTGAATCGTGTTGCCCTATTGGCCCGTTATTCTCTTTCTTCTCTTGGCCGCACTGGCCGGACAACGGGGGCTGGGCTTCGAGGCGGGGCGTTGCTGCGGATAAACATACTTCGTCCCGTGCGTTTTTGATAATCAACCTCTAATTCAGGAACGACACCGAGTTTAGGATCAGGACGCCATGTGTTTGTGCTAGTCACAGAATACTGAATTACGTGTTTGGTTTCAGCATTGACGCAAATATTGACAATCTGTGTCCCGGAGGTTTTTTGATCCTCTTCGGAAGTATTCCACTCAACATGGCATTGAGGGATGGTGTGCCCTTTGAACTCGAAAGGTCCTTCAAAGGCTGTCGGTGGACCTTCAGTGTTCATTTGCTTTGGATCATAACCAAGTTTGAGCAGCGTGTTCCGTGCAAATGCAATGACCTCATTTGTAGACATGTTCATCCGCCCCCAGTAATTTGTAAACTTGATGTAATCTTCAGGCTCCCAACCGTCAGGTATGACAAAATAATTGGAGGGAGATCGGTAGGAATGCACTCGTCCATGTTCAAACCAAAACTGGTGGCCGTTCGTCAGAGTCAGCCACCCTCCCACCATTGTCGTGAAAGGGTGCGGCTTAAAATTCAACGCCTGACTCGCTGTGATCGGTTGTACCAGCGGCAAATCGAGCTTGCGGGCAAAATCTGAAACATTGGTGATTACGACCAGCAAAAGAGCGTTAGAGTACGCTGCTGTCATGTGGAGGAGGTGTTCAGCATAAAGTGGATTCATATTATTCCTAATGGTTGCCCTGTTGATACCCCAAACCGACGTAGCCGTAAACTGTGAGACGATTGGGATTGATCCCGTTGGGAAACGGACCACCCGGAGCGTTATCAAGAGCCGATCTTACCCCTTCGCCTGTTGACCACCTATACAAAAAGCTCTGAATAAACTTCCAATGATCCGTATTCACGACATGGTTCGCATAGCCAGCGGCTGGTGCAACGTTCCAGCCCACGAAAGCGGAGGGCCTTTCGCCGGAAGCATTGTAATAGTCAACTGCGACATTCACTTTTGGCACAATGCCAAAGGCCTCGGCCATTTTGCTGCTCGTTGCCGTTTTGCACCCGTCGAGAAAGGTAAACCGGAAGCCGTGGCGGTTGGTTTGACCCGCTGGAACTGTGTGGAATACATTCGTAAGTTCGGAAATCGAAATGAAGCGATTCGTATTCGCAGGATTGTATCCAATTCCATCCGTTCCTCCGTGCCCTGAATAAAACACGTTTCGCGAATTTGTATGGTAAAGCGCCCCACGGAATGTCGCCCAATCAGCATCACCTTGCGAAGCACCTGCACCGACGAAGTGAATACGAAATGCCTCCTGGGAAGGATGTGTTGGGCGCACTGTTATACCGACCGTTTCCGCCGCAATCGCAAACCCATCAGTCATCGCGTCCAGGTTGTTGCCACCTACATAGCCATTATCCTCTGACCACGCTTGTTGATTTGCTACGACCCACTCACCGCGATTTGTCCACCGGTCTTTATTTTTCACCGTTATCGGCGTGGAAGCGGAACCTCCACCACTGCCTTGTCCGGTTGGAGCCACGGTTACAACCGCGTAAAAGAAATCATCATCATGCCGCACGTTGCCAGGGCCAATAAGGTTCCACGCAAATCCAAAAGTTCCATCGGTTGTGGTGCTGCCAACGGTGCCGATGTATGTGCTCTGGCTGTCATACACGTCCATGGTCCAATCCACGTTCAGAATCGCAGATTGCGCGGTGAACAGGCAGGCGTCGTAGTCCTGTCCGAACGTCGGCATCCAATCTGGAAAAC
>CAYSDO010000258.1:0-6652 GCA_964429665.1 uncultured Bifidobacterium sp. | reverse complement strand
GAACCCTCCTTCCAGGTGTCGCTGAGGTTGGATCGTCATGAAGCGGTGAAGTTATTGCCGGCGCGTGTTCATAGCGTTGCGTTTTCCTCGGTGATCTCTGACGCGGGCGTCATGTTGACACAGGTGCGGCTCGAGTTGTCACCTGGTGACAAACGTTTGCTGCACGTGAAACTTCCCAAAGATGCGCGTTACTGGTTTGCGTTTGTGAACCAGAACGGCGTATGGCCGTGGCGCGAAGGTGACGCCATCTTGATTCCATTGGAGCAGCAATCGCGCAGCGGCAAACCCGTGCCGGTTGAAATCTTTTACAGCAGCCAGGTGGGTAAATCGGGGTCACGCGCTCTTGACTTGGAACTGCTCGCGCCGAAGTTTGATCTGCCGCTTGAAAACATTTCGTGGCGGGTACACCTGAACGAAAAGTGGCGCGTAAAGAATTGGACTGGGACGTTGCAGCTCGTGGAACAACAGGTGACGCCTGTGTTAGCATCACTTGATCTACAGAAATACTTGCAGGGCGAGGCGACATGGCAGCGCGCAAAGACCCAAGAGGCAGAGCAGATGCTGGCTTTCGGCAATGACGCGCTCGCGAAGGGTGATCCGCAGCAGGCGCGCCGGGCGTTTCAATCTGCGTTTGGATTGAGCACTCACGACAACGCTTTCAACGAGGATGCGCGTGTGCAGTTGCACAACCTGAAATTGCAGCAGGCGCTTGTGGGGCTCAATGTGCGGCAGGCGGCGAACGGTGGCGACGCAACGGCTCCTGGCAATCGTTTCCGTGACCTTCGAGGTGTGAAGGATTTGAATTATACACAGCAGGACGCCAAGGAGATCATTGACCGCAATAGCGCCGACGACAATGCGGCTACGATGAAGCTTGCGGAGAAATTGATCCAGCAACAGGACGCCTCTGTGACGAGTGCCGGGGCAATTCGAGCGAACATTCCCGAGCAGGGGCGGGTGCTCACGTTCCAACGTTCGGTGGCGGTGGACAAGGAGGCTGACTTGCGCATCAGTCTCAAGGCGGACGCTGTGAGCGCTGCATCCTGGGCGCTGAAGATTGGGGTGATCGTCGGGACGTTGGTGTTTCTATGTGCGATGGGATGGTTGGGTAGGATGTTGTCGGCTGAAAAATCACAGATTGCTTGATATTGGAAAGTAAGCAGCCAATGCAGCTTGCACACCCGCTACAAGTGCGTTGACGCGGACGTTCAATTCAAAATCCGATGGAGCTTCCAGCGTGTAGCTGAGACGCGTTTTATTTTGAATCAGCCAGAAGGCTTCCGGCCACTGTGGACGGGTTCGCGGATCGAGATTGGGACGAATGATGCCGCCTTGGGCTTCACGGCCTTCGATAATTTCAGACAAGTCCAATGGACAGACCTTCTCCACGCCACGAACAATGGATTTAGCGAGCGACGGCTTGTTCTCGGGATTCACCTCATAGACATAGAAGCCGTGCGATTCCCAATCTTCATGCAGACAAAGCGAGAGATCGAAGTCAGGTTGCTTTTCCAGCCAGGCGATATGTGCGCGCGTTTCGGCGGCCTGCGGTTTGAGATAATCGCGATTAAGATCTATCCCTTCGCCGTTCCCGCGACAGTTCGCTGCAAAGCCCACAGGATTGAGGCAGGGAATCAGGATGATTTCAACGTTCGTCGGCCAATTGTTCTCCTGCAACAGATGCAGCGCGGCAAGTGGGCCGGCGGGTTCGTCGCCATGAATGCCTGCGGAGATGTAAAGAAGTTGAGAGGGTTGTGATTGGATTTTTGGGTGGCGACGGTACGCGAGCCAGTCGAAATCTCCGTTGGTGTGGAATGATTCAGAAGTCCAGCCAGCTTGTTTGGCCGCGAGTTGAACATCACGGAGCACGGCGCGAATATCAATTGTTTCGCCGTGGTAGCCGTCATGGTTTTTACCGAGCCTCTGCATGGGAGAAGTTTCAGGCAAAGCGGCGATGGTGCAAAACAATTTTATGCATTCGGTTCTTCCGCCAGTGCCAGTGGCTCGCCGTTGAAGCGCCGCAGACTTTCCCAGGCGACAATCGCGCGCTTACGGGCTGCTCCCCAACGATAATTACCAAAAACACCCGTCTCGCGGATCACGCGATGACAGGGAATCAAATAGGCGAGTGGATTGTTTCCAACAGCAGTCCCGACAGCGCGTGCGGCGGACGGTTTGCCGATGGTTTCCGCCAATCTCCCATAACTCGTGAGCGTTCCCGGCTGGATTGCAAGCAAGGCGCGCCAGACGCGCAGTTGGAATGATGTTCCTCGAACCAACGCGCGCAACGGAGCGCCGGTCTTGAACCCGGCGTGTTGAACTGCATCGTGACGAGCGAATATTATTTCAGCGAACTTCGTGGCGGCGGTATCGTCACGTTTCAGCTTTGCGCGGGGCCAATTTTTTTGCAGTTCAGCCTCAGCCGACTTTTCATTTTCGACGAACGAGAGACGGCAGATACCGCGTGGACTTTCAGCGATCAAGCATTTTCCAAACGGGCTGTCCGCGAAGCCGAATGAAATCGTCCAGCCCGCGCCGCCGGATTTCAATTCGCCGGGCGATGCGGCTTCGAGGTTCACGCAAAGATCATGCAACCGGCCCGGCCCGGAGAGACCGGACTCCAGCGCGACATCCAAAACACTCCCGCCCTCGCGGAGCAATTCCTTCGCGTGTGCGAGCGTGAGGCATTGAAGAAAATCCTTGGGCGTTACGCCCGCCCAATTTGAAAACACGCGGTGGAAGTGGAACTGGCTCAGGCCTGCCCGCGCCGCCAGAGTCACCAGATCGGGCTGCTCGACATGGCAATCATCCAGATAGCGGATGACTTTGGCGATGCGTTCGTAGTCGTTCATGCGCTCACATTGCCACGACACGCTTGCCGCTCCCACCCGATTCTTGCGGCAAAGCGTTTCGCCAAGGCGCATTATTACTATCGTCAGTTGGATAGCGCGGATTTCTTAAATGCCAAAATCCCAAACCCGCCTGCAAATGAGGCTGAGACGTCACCCGCAAATGGAAATGGAGACAGCCCCAGCCGAAGCCCGTGAAAGAGCAGTACAATACCTTCGAGAACCATGATCCATCCGAACCACGATAGCATTACTGCAAATTTTCGAGGATTGATTGCCAGAAGAAAATACCCCGTGCCCAAAAGTGCAAATGCCCCTGAAGCCATCCTCAACCAGTAATCTAGCATTGGGTCGTAGCTGATAGGTCTCGCTCCCATGCCTTGCAGCGCGCCTGCCGCTGTCTCCCATTTCATGAAAACTCCGCACGCAGAAATGCCCCAGACACACCCGCTGAAAACCAAAGCAACTCGAAGCAGGCGGAATTGCTGTGCCGTGCTCATCGTCACTAGCCGCTACTTGGCAAGGATGGATTCCGTCTCACACGCTTGATTTCCGCACCCGCAGATGCCTTCTTCCTGATCACTAAAGTCGTGAGCGTCCCAATTGGGATCGAGACCGAGGTCGCGGATCATCTGCAGATCTTTCTCGACGGGCTGGTTCAGCGTGGTGAGATAGTTTCCAACCATCAGCGCGCTGGCTCCGGCCATGAAGATCATGCTTTGCGCGTCGCGCAGGTTCACCGTGCGGCCACCGGCGATCATGATTTCCTGCCGTGGCAAAATAAACCGGAAGCATGCAATGGTTTTCAGAATTTCCATCACTGGCAGGCGTGGTTTGTCGGCAAACGGTGTGCCGGGGATGGGGTTGAGAATGTTGACGGGCACGACGTTTGCACCGATTTCTTTGAGGGAAAATGCTAGGTCGCAACGGTCTTCGCGCGTCTCACCCATGCCGATGATGCCGCCCGAGCAAATCTTAATGCCCGCTTTTTTCAGGTAGCCGATGGTTTCAAGCCTGTCATCGAAAGTGTGCGTGGTGCAAGTCTGCGGAAAAAAGCGGCGGGAGCTTTCGAGATTGTGGCCGTAGCACTCCAGCCCGGCTTCCTTCAATCGGTCCGCCACTTCCTGCTTCTTGATGATGCCGAGCGAGGCGTCCGGTCGGGTTTTGCCGCCTGCCTTCAACTCACGGATCCGGTCGCAAACTTCGTCCAGCATCGGCCCCTCGTTGAGTCCTTTCCATGCTGCGACCAATCCAACCGCCGTGACGGAATTCTTGTTCGCTTCGTCCGCAGCCTCGGCCACGGGCTCAGGATCCACAAAGCCATACTTGGGTGAGCCGGTCTGGTAGTGCGAAGACTGCGCACAGAAGCTGCAGTTCTCCGAACACGCACCTGCCTTGGCGTTGACGATGGAGCAAAGGTGAATTTTGTTGCCCTTGAACTTCTCACGAATGCGGTTGGCCCACGAAAGCAGATCGAGAATGTCCGCCGAGGTTTCGAGATAGAAGAGTGTAAGTGCTTCGTCGCGCGTGATGCGACCGCCGCCGAGAACGCGTTCGCCGAGTTCGGCGATGCGGGTGTGGTTGCTGGCGCTGGACGTTGTGACAGTCATGGGAACATGTTTGCTGCTCGGACGAGCCTCCGCAAGTTTGGACTCATTGGATGCGCGTTGAAACGCGGTCAATTAACTGGCCGCGACATCTCGATCCGGTATCTCAAAAGGCCTGCGCCGCTCGATGACCATGATAACGCCGTTCGGAAACCATCGGCAGAACGATGTCGTAATGCTGCTCGTCGAACTTGAGGACGATTTGCACGCCGGTGACTTTCTTGATCGCGCAGTATTCGATGGCTTTTGTGGAACTGAGAAAATCCATCGCTTCCAGCGCATCCCGGGTCATGACGCCGACATCCTTGATGTAGAGGCTTGTTGCTTTTTGCTGAAGCAGAACCTTCATCTCTGGGTGCGTGACATTGTTTTTTTATTTTAACGTCAATCAGCCCGAACTACTACTAATTGTGGCTTGGTGGGGCTGAGATTGGCCTAATAGTGCAAAAGCCACGTTAGTGGTGCAATGGCTATTTTTGCCTTTTTCAAACCTTCCTTGGCTGTCTGCTGAGAGCTGCTTAATCCCAAGATGGGATGGATTATCTGGATTCTACTGCGTATTCCACAGTGACTACCGCTTTGAAAACAAGTTCGTCAAACGAAGTGGTTGCTTCTTCGTCACCCGCAGCGTCTGCAGCGCGGTTCTGATAGTTGGAATCCAAAGGGCTGATTGGAGCAATCGACTTGGCGGTCGCGTAGTATTTGTTTCGTGGTCCAGCTTGGTTCGGAATCATAACGCGGCCCTCATCAAAACTCTTCGGTGTCAGTTTCACCCCAAGTTTTTCCTCGTACAGCTTTTTCTTCTCCATGACCTTGTCGAGCGCCTGTTCCATTGCACGCCTTTTCAGCGCCTGCTTGTCTGAATGTTCAAATTCAATGCCGTCGTGCCGAAATTCCGGTGTCGTGTCCACAAGGCTTGCCACGGACTGAAACTCCTTTTCGTCGTGCGTCGTGATCTTGACCACGTTCTCAACGCGATAGCTCTTCGCCTTTTCACTGAACACTCCGTACTTTGGAGTGGATGAGAAACGCGAGGCGTGGATGCGATCGGCAGGCAAACTTTTCTCTGCCAGCGTGCGGATCATCTTCGTGCGCAGTTCCTGGTTCAGCCTCGACGCTTCCTGCAGCGTTTTGTTCTCCGTCACAACCCGGATGGAGACGATGGCCCGGTCGGCCGCCATCTTAACCTCCGATTCCCCGGTCAGGGTTACCGTCCGTGGAATCTCTTTGAGATATTGGGCGAGTTCGCTCGCAGTGCCTTTGATTTCAGGTTCGGCGTAAAGTGTGGTGCCTGCACAAACGAGGATTGTAATGAGAGCGGTTGTGATGTGTTTCATAATCCTTAAGACTTGTTTGAAACTGATCGGTTCAATCTTTTTGAAGAAGCACGACCTTTCCTGCCGAGTTTGCCGATTCCAAGCAGGCATCCACCACGCTTTGTGTCTTCAGCGCTTGGTCAGGCCACTCGGCGCAAAGTGTGCCGGTTTGTACCTGCGCGGCGAAGTTTCGAAACATGTTCGCCTCTTGTGCGTGGGTGGAGTCGTTACCCCGTTGACCAGTGCTCACTCGCTTCAACCGGGTTTCCACCTGCCATGCCATCCCGTTGGTCGAAATGCTATTTTGTCGAACGTCGTATGCTGTTTCCTCTGTCGTGAGCGGCAGCACGAAATCTGTGAATTCCACACATGCCTTCGAGCCGATGACATTCGTGATTTGTTCGATGTTCGCGACAAATGAGCAGTAAAACGCCGAAGTAACCCCGCCGGGAAAAAGGAGTTCTCCGGAAAACTCAGTCGGGACGCCGGCGTGTTGGTTGAGCATGAGTGCCTGCACCCGCACTGGCATCTGCCATCGCATCGCCCAGAGTGAAAGCCGCACGCAATACCAGCCCAGATCTCCCAGGCAGCCCATGGGTTCAAGCACCTTGTTGGCGCGAATGTCGGAATCCATGAAACCCTCGGGAGCGAGAAAGCTGTAGTTTGAATTGATCCGACGGATGTTTCCGAAACCTTCAGCATCATCCAGTGTTGAGCGGAGCAGGGGGAGGCGGTTGTTGTGCATGAACATGACGCCGTCCATGAACTGGACGCCTGCGCGCTCACATGCCGATGTCATCGCACGCAGATCGCCGATATTCACAGCGCACGGCTTTTCACAAAGCACATGTTTCCCAGCCTGGGCGGCGCGGATCACCCA
>CAYSDO010000257.1:0-6666 GCA_964429665.1 uncultured Bifidobacterium sp. | reverse complement strand
CGCCTCCAGTCCGTCCATCTCGGGCATCATCACATCCATGAACACCAGATCATACTGTTGCTTTTCGATTGCGGCAAGGGCTTCGACACCGTTGCCTGCGACAGTGGCGCGATAACCCATTTGTTGCAGGACACGTGAACCGACCTTTTGATTGATGACATTATCGTCACATAGCAGCACGCGGAGGGGCAGTCGCGCGGCGAGCGAAGGATCAAGTTTGCTGGTGGGAACAGGCACGGGTGCACAGCGTGTGCCAGAGACGATTCTCAGCAGCGATTCCTGAAGCTGCACCGGCTTGATGGGCTTGGTCAGGCAGGCGGCGAATGATGCCTGCACAAAATCCGGGCTGTCGCCGCGCATCCCCATCGAAGTAAGCAGCACGAGCGGCATCCTTTGGGCCTTTGAAATTTTTCTGATTTCACTTGCGAGCATCAAGCCATCCATGCCCGGCATTTGCATGTCGAGAATGGCCAGATCGAACGTTTCCTCCGCGCGCAACCATTCCAGCGCCTGCAAACCGCTGTAGGCCGAGCGTGTGGTCATGCCCCACTTGGCGGTCTGTAACGAGAGAATCCGGCAATTCGTCGGGTTGTCATCCACGATTAGAAGTTTCAAACCGGAAAGTTTCGGCTGCGTGCTGTCCACGCGTGGTTGCGCGGACAGTGGCGCGGCGTGCAGTGGCAGAGTGAAATGAAATGTTGAGCCCATACCTGGTGTGCTTTCAGCCCACATTTTCCCGCCCATCAATTCCACAAGCCGGTTGCTGATGCACAAACCCAGTCCGGTGCCTCCGAATTGACGTGTCGTGGAGGCTTCCGCCTGCACAAACGGCTTGAACAATCTCGGCAGGAGTGATGGAGAAATTCCAATGCCCGTGTCGCGTACGGTGAATTCAAACTGCCATGATTCCTCTGGCGATGAGGGTGCCGCAGTTATTTTGACAATGGTCACCACTTCACCCTGCTCGGTGAATTTGACGGAATTGCCGATGAGGTTGACGAGAATCTGCCGCAGCCGCGTCACGTCACCGAGCACAGATGTCGGCACGTTGTCGTCAAACTGGTAGGCGAGATCGAGCTTCTTTTCACTCGCGCGGGCGGCGAGCATATCAAGCGCATCCTCTACGGTGTTGCGCAGGTCGAGCGGACGATTTTCAAATTCCAGCTTGCCGGATTCGATCTTCGAGAAGTCGAGGATGTCGTTGAGGATCGTGATCAGGGATTCGCTGCTGGAATATATTGTGTCCACGAAGCTGCGCTGTTCCGGTGTAAGATTGGTTTCGCGCAACAATCCGGCCATTGAAACGACGCCATTCATGGGCGTGCGGATTTCGTGGCTCATGTTTGCCAGGAACTCGGCCTTCTTTCGCGCGGTGGCTTCCGCGGCATCACGGGCTTCCGCCAACTCCCGGTTTGCTTTTGTAAGTTCATCCGCGAGACGTTTGGCGCGTAACACGGCGCAAAGGCGGGCACGCAGCTCCGATGCTTCGAACGGTTTTGTCAGGTAGTCCGTCGCACCAATCTGAAATCCGCGCACCTTGTCCTCGGGACTGTTGAATGCCGTAAGAATAATCACCGGGATGGGTTGCGTTTCCGGTTCGGCCTTTAGTTGTTCGAGGAGATCGAAGCCGTTGATGTCCGGAAGACCCAGATCGAGAAGCACGAGGTCAACGTGCGAGTCATGGATCCGGCGTAGTGCGTCTTTGCCATTCGCAGCATGTGTGAGTGTGATGTTTGAATCGTGCAGCAGGTCGGCGAGTACTTCAGGCAGTGAAGCATCATCCTCGACGAGCAGGACATGAGCAGCGGGCAGATTTGTCATTTGGCAACGTTGCAAAATTTGTTTTGACTCAAAACCAGTTACGAATTGCCTGCTGTTGAGCACGTTCAACACCAAGTTGTGTTGAGACCGTATCGAAATTGCGTGACACGCGTGATCGAGTTGGCTGGGAAGGAGTGGTTACAAAGGCCCATTGTGCATGGCGCAACAGTTGGCGCAAACAGGGTTGACTGGATTGTGGACAAGCTGTGTGGTCTTTAAGACAACCATATATTTTGTTTGGGCGGTTCGGTTGTGCAATCAGAATGAAAAAGAGCTGCCTGTTTTCTGACGGGCTGCTACGCTTCGCGCCCGTTTATGAATGAGATACTCGTCATTGGACATCGTAACCCGGACACGGACTCGATCTGCTCGGCCATCGGTTACGCGGAATTCAAGCGGCGCACAGGAATGCCAGAGGCTGTGGCGGCGCGGTGTGGTGACACGAATGACCGCACGGATTTTGTGCTGAACACGTTTGGTGTTCCGGCGCCGAAATTCGTCGCGGATGTTTCGCCAAAGGTTCGCGATGTGATGCAGACACGCATCATGAGCGTGACGTCCGAAACAACCGCCGCCGAGGCGCTGGGAATGATGGACGAACACAACATTCGCATCCTGCCCGTGCTTGATCAGGACAAGCGTTGTCGCGGCCTGCTTTCGCTGTTCAAGCTCACGAAGTTTCTTTTCCCCACCGCCAACCGCATCATGGATTCACGGCGCGTGTTGTCGTCTCTCGCCAATCTGACACAGGTGTTGCACGGCGATGTGTTCGTGGCCTGCGACATCGAGCAGGAAGAGGAACTCACACTGATGATCGGGGCGATGAGTCTTGAATCCTTTGCGATGCGGCTGGATACATTCCCACGCGAAAAGCTCGCCGTCGTGGTTGGAGATCGTTGGGACATCCAGAATCTTGCAATTCGCGAGGGCGTTCGCGCCGTGATCGTGACGGGTGGGCTACAGGTCGAATCTAAAACCATCGAAGCCGCAGTGCGCAAGGGCGTGAGTCTCATCACTTCGCCGCACGACACGGCGACCAATGCTGCGTTGTGTCGTGCCGCCGTTGCGGTGCGCCACGTTTTGAACGAGGAATTCATCTGTTTCGGAGAGCACGCGTCGTTGGCTGCTGTGCGCGAGGAGGCAACGTCGTCCGGCTACCAGATTTTCCCCGTGCTCGACCAGCATGGGCAGACCATTGGCATTTTGTCGAAGACTGATTTTTTGAAGACTGTCACACGCAAATTGATCCTGGTGGATCACAACGAACTTTCACAAGCCGTGCAGGGTGCTGACGAGGTGGAGATCATTGAGATCATTGACCATCATCGCATCGGGGCGCTGACGACGCATCAGCCTATTCTTTTCCGCAACGAGCCTGTTGGTTCAACAAGCACCATCGTGGCAGATTGCTTTTTTCGCTATGGCGTCGAAATGCCAAAGTCCATTGCGGGTCTGTTGCTGGCGGGACTGGTTTCCGACACGCTCAATCTGACTTCGCCCACGACCACGCCACAGGACGTCGAGGTGTTGAAGAAGCTTGAAACACTTTCGGACGTAAATGCCCGCAATTTCACCGAAAAATTGTTCGCCTCGGGATCGTTGCTAAATCTAAAGTCTGCACCCCAGGCCGTGGCGACCGATTGCAAGGAGTACGCGGAGAACGGAAGGAAGTTCAGCGTGGCGCAGATCGAGGAAACGGGATTCGATCAGTTCTGGAAGCGAAAGGAGGAGCTGCTCGCCGCATTGGAGGATCACCGCAAGCGACGGGATTATTTCTTCTCCGCGCTTCTCGTCACGGATGTCACCACGCAGATGTCGTTGCTGCTCATCGTCGGCGATGCGGCGGTGGATGGAAAGATTGATTATCCCCGGCTCGAACCCGGCATCTTCGAGTTGCGCGATGTTGTGTCCCGCAAGAAGCAACTGCTGCCATTTCTCACCCATTGTCTGAAACGTATCCGGAGCGAGGCGTGACCTGTCGGGTGGGAACTTGGAACTTGGAACTCGAAACCTGGAATCGCTATTGTGCTGCGTGCCGCCGCGTGAGCCGAGTCCAACATTGATGACGCAACCTGTCACCGCCGTTTGGGGTGTGGGTGAGGAGCGGGCGCGGTTGCTGGCACGACTTGCGATACATACGGTCGGCGATTTGCTTTTTCATAAACCCCGTCGCTACGAAGACCGCAGAAAGTTTCTTTCCATCCGTGAGCTTCAACTTGGCGAGCCGGCGACAGTGCATGGCAAAATCATCGCCGCCGGAGTGAAGTCATGGAAAAAAGGAATGCGCGCGATGTTCGAGTGCGTAATGGATGACGGCACCGGGCATTTATATCTGCG
This sequence comes from uncultured Bifidobacterium sp., assembly GCA_964429665.1. Taxonomy (GTDB): domain Bacteria; phylum Verrucomicrobiota; class Verrucomicrobiia; order Limisphaerales; family JADLHS01; genus JADLHS01. The sequence goes on along the minus strand of CAYSDO010000257.1, from coordinate 2,508 downwards.
CTGGTGGCAGTCGCAGCCGTGGATGCAGGATTATTATGCCACAGGACGGGAGTTTTTGGCGTTCGGCAAGGCTGAATCGCTACGCCCGCGCACCTTCGATCATCCCGAGACGGAACTGCTCGAATCCGGCGAGGACGAATTCATTCATGTCAACCGCATCGTCCCGATTCATCCGCTCACCGAGGGACTCACCGCGCGGGCGATGCGGACAATCATGTGGAGAGCGGTCGAAATGGTTTCAGCAGCAGAGAAGACAGACATTGTTGCTGCGCTGCGGGCAATTCACTTCCCGGATGAAATGGCGGATGTGGAGATCGCAAGGCAGCATCTCGCGCTCGGCGAGTTCATAGAGCTTCAGAAACAAATCCAACTGAGGCGGAAGATTTTTGAGTCGAAGTCGAAAGCGATTCCGTGCGGCGGCGACAACAACCGGCTCATCAAACCGTTTCTCGTTCAACTCGGCTTCAAACTCACTGGTGCACAATCCCGTGTGCTCCGTGAAATCCGTGCCGACATGAACGGCAGACATCCGATGCGGCGCTTGTTGCAGGGTGACGTCGGCTCAGGCAAAACCGCCGTGGCGGCGTGTGCGGCGTTGATGACGGTGGAAAGCGGGTTCAATGTCGCGCTCATGGCGCCGACGGAAATTCTCGCTGCGCAACACTTCAGGAACTTTGAACGATGGTTCGGGCCGCTCGATGTCAAAGTGGAGATGCAGACGGGAAGCCGGAAGAGCAGCGAGGACGGAGGATGGAAGATTGAGAATGGAACGGACAAGCCTCCGGGCATTTTCATTGGCACGCACGCGCTGATTACCTCTGGCTTCAACATTCCACGCCTCGGCCTTGTGATCATTGACGAGCAACACAAGTTTGGTGTCTCACAACGTGAAGAATTGGTGCGCAAAGGAAATTATCCGCATCTGCTTGTGATGACGGCCACTCCAATTCCGCGCACGCTTGGACTCACGCTCTATGGCGACCTTGACCTTTCAACGATTGATGAGCTTCCCGCTGGCCGTGGCAAGATCAAAACGTTTGTCCGCGCATCTGATAGGTTGCCCAAGGTCTGGGAGTTCATTCGCGGCAAAATCAAGGCGGGACGCCAGGCCTACGTGGTTTATCCGCGCGTCGAGGAGCAGGACACGGTGAACAACATCAAAGCTGTCACGAAGGAATTTGGAAACGTGCAGCGCTCGCTTGCGCCGTTCCGGGTGGGGCTGGTCCACGGTCGGCTCAACAGTGCGGAGAAGGAGAGCGTGATGGCGGAGTTTCGTGCGAACCGTATTCACGCGCTGCTGGCCACGTCGCTCATCGAAGTGGGCGTGGATGTTCCGAACGCGACGGTGATGCTGATCGAGAGCGCGGAGGCGTTCGGCTTGGCCCAGTTGCACCAGTTACGCGGGCGTATTGGACGCGGCACTCATGAGAGTGTTTGCATTCTGATTTCAGACGCACACAAGCCGGAATCACGCGAGCGGCTCAAGGTGTTGGAGGAATCCTCCGATGGTTTTCGTATCGCAGAGGCGGACCTCGCAATGCGAGGGCCGGGCGAACTGCTCGGGCAGCAGCAGAGCGGGGCGCTTGCTTTGCGGTTCGGCGACCTGGCACGCGATCTGGAATTGATCCGGAAAGCACGGATGATAGTGGCCGGAGAATAGACTTGTGTGACTGCCGTAGTAGTGGGACTATTTTAGAGTATGAAACATCTATTGTCATTGGCTGCGCTGCTCGCGCTGGTTGTGTTGGTTGGTTGCAAGGACGAATCCGCAACGACGAAAGTTCCGGAGATTCCTGCTGCTCCTTCCACGAACGCACCCGCGAAGTAAGCGCGGATTGGATAAGGATTCAAACTCACACAAACCGGGCGAAAGCCCGGTTTTTTTTTGCCCAAACAGATTCGAGCGTGAGCGGGGCAACAATTACCGCTCTCTCTCAACCGGCTTGCGCATACTGCTCCGAGACGCGACGGCGAAAATCACGTTCCAGTTTTTCGCGCGCCCAGGCCACGAAGAACACGTCGAGGAAAATATCCGGTATGCAAACCAGCAGCGTGGGCAGGACCAGCACCAGCAGCACCGTGAGACCCGGTGCGTAGGCTGGTTTCTTCATCGAGAGCGACAGCCACAATCCCACCCAGCCGAGCGCAAGAAAATCTGTCACCGTGCTCAGGATGAACATGCCGCCCATGCCGATGCCCGTTGTGGTGGACAGCCAATATGCGACGCCGTTGCCGCCACCCATCCGGCTCATGCCTGTCAGTGACCCGAGCAGCACCGGAAACAGGAACACAATCCCCGGCCCGAGGAACAATCGCCGCAGATGAAACCATTGCGCGTTCATGATCTGCTCATCCGTCACAGGCGTACAAAGCACGGATTCGAGAAGTCCGCTGCGGCGGGCTTCAAGGAAGAAACTGCACGTCTGGCCGACGAAAATAAGTTTAAGCGCGAACCCAACTCCTTTGTTGATGTCAAGTAGATATTAAATTTACGGAACACTTCTTCTG
>CAYSDO010000256.1:0-6677 GCA_964429665.1 uncultured Bifidobacterium sp. | reverse complement strand
ACAAAGAGCCCTCGCTGCCGTCGGGACAGGCCTCCATGAGCAGGTGCGTGACGATGCGTTGCAGTCCACCTCGCAATCCTCGGCACGCCACGCCGCTGATGACGTGGTTCTCGACGGACTTGATGATCGCCTCCTTGTGCGTGGCGCGGAAATGTTTCTCCACGTCTTCGCGGCTCGCGAGCTTGAGCGGCTCGGGCACGTTGAGGCAGTTGTATTCCGTCTTCCAGCTTAGTTCCTCGACCCACTGCTTCACGACGGCTTCATCGCGGACGATTTTCACGCGCGACTTGTACATCTCGAACGGCATGCGGCTGAATTTGTCCGCGTGCAGTTTGCGCAAACGGACCTGGTAGTCGTGATAATTTGGCGGGCCAAAGATCACGCCGCTGAACCCGCACTGGCCCACGAATGTGTAAACACCCTTGGGCGGTTCTGCTGCGATTCGCTCGGCTTGGTAGAACGTCCCGAAGTGCTTCGAGAGCACATGAGCCACGACCTCGTCCTCACTCAACCAAAGCGTGTCGTCGAGCGCGCACTGGAACATTGGCTGAACCGGTTGCCCCTCGGCATTTTTCTTTACTGTGAACCGGATCGAATAACGTTCGGGCTTCTGAAGGATCAAAAAAGCGATGTCGAACAACGGAAACGCGCGACCGGTTATCTTGATCTGGCGCGCAATGGAATCAACACCGTGCTCATCGGGAACGATGGCCGCGGTGATTTGCGGTAACGGCTCGATGGGACGATCATCGCGCTGAGCCCGAGGGTCGCGTGGTCTGAAACCACCGCGATCATGGCGCGGGCCACCGGGACCGGGTGCGCCGCGGTCATCGCGACGTTGTTGCGGGCCGGGGCCTCCAGCGCTGCGCGGGCGGCCACCGGTGCCGTCACGCCGTTCGCCTTCGCGCCGCGGCGGGCGCGAGCCGCGACGGTCATCGCCGCCGCGTTCGCGGGGCGCGCCTTCGTTGCCGGTGTATTTCTCGAAGCGGTTGGAGTTTGCGGACTCCTGTGCCCAGGAGGGCAGGAAGAGTTTTTCCAGATCAAGGTCCGTTTCCGGATTGTTGTTCATAAAACGATGACAGCCCCACAGCAGGACTCGATAATTTGTCATTGAATCATGTGATGACGGCAAACTGATTGCAATGAAAGAAACGGGGAGTAAGAGGTTTTTGGATTCGAATCGTCGAGGCTCCGGCAAAGATTTTCGGTTTGTTTCGCCGGTAGTCTCCCGCTAGGCTTCGCGCCCGTATGGCCAATTTGTCTTTCTCTCCGATCCTGGTGACGCGTACCGCGTGCCGCATCTGCGGCAGCAAGGCGCTTTCCAAGGTGCTCAGTCTTGGCGACCAATATATTGCAGGGTCATTTGCTGGCGCGGATGGCAAGCCTCCCGTCTCCCGCCGCATTCCCCTGGACCTCGTGCGCTGCGATCCCGCCCAGGATCAAAATGCGTGCGGTCTGGTGCAGATGCGCCACAGCGTCCCGCCTCGCATTTTGTATCGCTCCTACTTCTATCGGTCCGGCATCAACCAGTCCATGCGCGATCATCTTGCGGGCATCAGCAAGTTCGCCGAGGACACGGTCAAGCTTGAGGCTGGCGACCTCGTCGTGGACATCGGCTGCAATGATGGAACGTTGTTGAAGTCCTATCGCGTGGCGGGCATCAAACGGCTCGGCATTGATCCGTCGAACATGGTTGAGCACGCACGCGTAGCGGGGCTGGAGGTCGTGAATGATTTCTTCTCGGAAGCGGCGTTGCGTTCGGCGTATCCGGTTCAGAAGGCCAAGGTCATCACTTCCATCGCGATGTTTTACGATCTGGAGAACCCGCACAAGTTCGTCGGTGACATCAAGGCGTCGCTGGATGAAAAGGGAATCTGGATACTTGAACTGAGCTACCTGCCGCTGATGCTCAAGATGAACAGCTTTGACACCATCTGTCACGAGCATCTCGAATACTATTCGCTCGCACCGATGGAACGGTTGTTTGCCGAGCATGATCTTGAAGTGGTGGATGTGACGCTGAATGATTGCAATGGTGGCAGCTTTCGCATTGCCGTCGGTCATTGCGGACAGGTCGCGCCGAGCGCCGAGGCGCATGATCGCGTGCAGACATTGCGCATCGAGGAATTTGAACTGGCGCTCGACACCGACGCACCGTACGCCGCATTCCGGAAGAACATCGAGAAGATTCGCAAAGACCTGCGGGCCTTTCTTGCAAAGGCGAAAAAGGAAAAGAAACTCGTGCATGGTTACGGAGCATCAACGAAAGGGAACACGACGCTGCAATACATCGGCGCGACGCCTGATCTCCTGCCGGCCATTGCGGATCGAAATCCAGACAAGCACGGCTCGTTTACCATCGGTACGAACATCCCGATCATCTCGGAAGAGGAATCGCGGAAGAAGAAACCGGATTACTATCTGGTGTTGCCCTGGCATTTCATGGCGGAGTTCAAGAAGCGCGAGGCGGAGTTCCTCAAGCGCGGCGGCAAGTTCCTCCTCCCCATGCCGACGGTTCATCTCGTCGGCAAGGATTGATTGTCGGATGAAACGCGCGGCCATCACGGGCATCGGCGGTCAGGACGGCACCTACCTTGCGCGCGGCCTGCTCAAGCGCGGTTACGAAGTCCACGGGCTGCTGCAATTTCCCTTCGACCGCGAAGAACCCACGCTGCGCCGCCGTTATCCGCCTGAGGAATTCAACGCCGTGCGCTGGTCCACCGGTTCGCTCGAAGACCCGTTCTCGCTCGTGCGTTTTTTGAAATCTTCAAAGCCTGACGAAATCTATCACCTCGCCGGTTTGACGGATTCGCGCCAGAGTTTTCTCGTCCCGGAGGAGAGTGTCTTGTCCATCACACTCGGCACGCTGCGATTGCTCGAAGCTGCGCGTGAGTTTTGTCCGGACGCGAAAATCTTTCTCGCATCATCCGCTGAAGTTTTCGGCGTGCCTGTCGAAACGCCTCAAAGCGAGACGACGCTGATGAAGCCGGTGACACCTTATGGCATCGCCAAGCTGGCGGCTGATCAATTCGGGCGATTGCATCGCGGGAAGTATTCGCAATTTGTGACCATCGGCCATCTCTACAATCACGAATCGCCGCTGCGCCCGCCGAATTACCTGAGCCGTCGCCTCTGTCTCGGAGTCGCCGCCATCAAACGCGGCGAATCGAAAGAGCTACAGCTAGGCGATCTGAGCGCCGAACGCGATTGGAGCGACGCACGCGACATCGTCAACGCCATGTGGCTTTCGCTTCAGGCATCCAAGCCCGACGATTTTGTGTTCGCTTCCGGCGAGCAGAAGAAGGTTGAGGACTTTGTTGCGACTGCTTTCCGCGCCGCCGGGTTGGATTGGCAGCAATTCGTCAAGGCATCGAACCGCACAAACAACCAGCAGCAGGTTACGAACGGCCTTTGCGGCAACTCGCGCAAGGCCGAGTCGGAACTCGGGTGGAAACGCGCGTGGGATTTCGATACGATGATAACCGACCTGGTGCAGGCTGAGTTGGAAAGCCGATCAGAACTGGAAAGGGCGAACCCGGCAGCTGTTCCTCAAACTCGCAAGTAAGTCACGGATTATTGCCCTCGTTGCGGGCAAATTCCCCGGGGCGCTGTCAGCGATTCAGGAGACACTGCCTTGATTTTATCCAGTGGTGAACCGGGGACAGTATCAACCAATCACCGCAGGGAGCGGTGATTCGCCCTGGTTGACGTGATTGATCTGGATGCTGAACGAGACAACGCACGGATCCGTAGACTCCATGTTGATGACGAGGCGTTTCTTGGGAAGCTCCGGCGAAACCGGCGCTTGCTCGCGCAGTTGCATCAAGTAGAGAACGGACGGACGAGGAGCGGGCCGCCGGTTGGTGATTTGGGCGAGTCCCTTGACTTCCTGCATCAATTTCAAAAGTTTCATCTTCGTAGCCATGTATGTTGCCTTCCTTGTGCGGCGTGATTGCAGGAGATATGCCATTGAGTTTTTTGCTGTCGTATGTCTGAGCGCTTATCAGAAAATCCGAACAATGAGTTGCGTATTGCTAACAACGTCCGGATTTCAGATGTGCCTGCGTTGTTTTTCTGAACACGCCGTGCAGGCTGATTTGGGGAAGATGGAATCTACGCTTTTGGATTGGCAGTCTTAGACCCTTCTGTTTAGCTGGCCGCGCCGAATGACCAGATTCCGCTCCATCCTTTTCGTTGCAAGCCTGCTTGCGACTTCATCAGCTTGCTTTGGGCAGGCATCGCCCAAGCCGGAACTGTTGATGCGTTCAGAGGTGTTTGCCGAGGTTGACAAGGCGGGAAAATTCAACGTCACCAATGGAATCATTAGTTACGGACAGGCAGTGTTGACGGCGGATCACATCACCGGTGACTCAAAAACAGGCGACGTTGTGGCCGAGGGGCATGTCCGGTTGATGCACGACGAACTTATTTGGGTCAGCGAGAACATCCACTACAATTACCTCACCAGGAAAATGGAGGCGTCGCAGTTCCGCACCGGAAAATCGCCCGTGTTCACCGAGGGCGAATCGCTCGGGGCTGAGAGCAAGGACAAAAAGGATCCCGACAACAATCCCACCAACAAAATCTACACGGCAAAGAACTCCTACTTCACCACGGACGACAACGCCGAGCCATTTGAGAAGATTCGCGCCCGCTCCATCACAATTATTCCTGGTGACGACGCCCGCATCATCGCCCGGGATGCGACGCTTTATCTTGGCAAGATGCCCGTGTTTTATTTTCCGTACTACTCAAGGCGTCTTGATCCGCACGCGAATCACTTTGATTTTGTGCCGGGCTATCGCAGTCGCTATGGCGCGTACCTGTTGAGCAGCTACAACTGGTATCTGGACCGGCACATTGATGGCATCCTGCATCTCGACTATCGCACCCAGCGCGGCGCGGGCGGCGGCCCGGACCTCAATTTGCACATGGATCGCTGGGGTGATGCGTCCTTCAAATACTATTATCTGAATGACATGGATCCGAACTCCTCAAGCAATCTCTTCACTCTTCCGCAAAACCGTCAGCGATTCGAGTTCGGGTACAACTCGACCCCTTGGACAAACCTGAATCTCAAAGCGCGCGTCAGTTACGAAGGCGACGAACGCGTTCTGCACGATTTTTTTGAGGGCGATTACCGTGCGAACCCCCAAGCCAGCACATTCGTGGAAGCCACTCGCCATTGGGATAATTTCAGTCTCGACGCCTACGCGCAGCCCCGGATCAATTCATTTTTTGAAACCGTTGAACGCCTCCCTGAGGTGCGGCTCACCGGCTTCCGCCAGCAATTCGGCGACTCACCGCTCTTTTACGAGAGCCAAACTTCCGCAGGTTGGTATCGCCGGCTGTTTGCAGAGACCAATGACGTAGCCTCCGGCCTGGACTACGAAGCCGCGCGCGCAGATACCTATCATCAGATCACGCTCCCGAAGACTTATTTCGGCTGGCTCAATTTCACGCCGCGCGTGGGAGGGCGGTTCTCTTACTATGGCAACGATTCGGGTCCGGGTGGCACGAACAGCGAAATCCAGCGTGGCATCTTCAACACTGGTGCGGAGGTTTCATTCAAAGCCTCGCGACTTTGGTCTGGCACAACCAACCACCTCCTTGCACTCGACGGCTTGCGGCACATCGTCGAACCGTCGGTCAACTACGTTTATGTTCCCGCGCCGCAACGGGGACCCGCCGGTGTGCCAAAATTCGATTACGAACTGCCAAGTCTTCGTTTATTGCCCGTCGAGTTTCCGGATTACAACGCGATTGATTCCATCGACAGTCAGAATGTGATGCGGCTCGGTTTGCGGAATCGTTTGCAGACCAAACGCGATGGCCAGATCGAGAACCTCGCTTATTGGGATCTTTATACCGACTGGCGGATGGACAGGCATGACGGCCAGAGCACGTTTGCGGATGTTTATTCCGATCTCGTCTTCCGCCCGCGCACATGGCTCACGTTGGAATCTCAGACGCGGTACGATTCGGAAAGTGGCCGCTTTAACATGTCGTTCCACAATCTGACGATTCAACCCAACGACAGATGGAGCTGGGGCATTGGCCACTGGTATTTGCGCGATGATCTCAGTGGCTCGCCATTGGCGTTGGGTCGCGGGAACGATCTTTTCACCAGCACGATCTTCTACAGGCTGGATGAGAATTGGGGCTTCCGTTTGCACCATCAATTCGAGGCACGCGACGGTACATTGGAGGAGCAGGACTATACGATCTACCGCGACATGCGTAGCTGGACGGCGGCGCTGACCCTGCGCAAAAGGGATCATCGCGACGGGAAGGACGACTATACCGTGGCGTTTACATTCTCGTTGAAAGCCTCGCCGCGTTTCGGTCTCGGCGGCGATACGGTGAAGCCGGCCCGATTGCTCGGGTATTGATCGCCGTTGCGCTGGTATCGGTGAATCTTCAAACGCCGGGCACCTTGGAATAGTGAGCTTATCAGTTCAGGCTCGCCTGTTCTCTTTGCCCAGTAAAAAAGTTTCCATTCGTCAACGTCGTTGTTAGCTTGCGATCATGATTCTATCTCCGGACGAACTGCGGAGTCTCACGGAACTCAAACACCGTTCCCCCCACGAACTTCTCGGCATGCATCGGCTAGGGGATGGCTCGGGCTTGGTCGCCCGCGTTTTCCTCTCGTATGCTGCGAAAGTGTCTGTTCATCC
>CAYSDO010000255.1:0-6725 GCA_964429665.1 uncultured Bifidobacterium sp. | reverse complement strand
TCGGCGTTTTGCCGACGTAGAGGTTGATCTTGCCGGGCGCGCCGCCCACGTAGCCAAAGTCCGCGTCGGCCATTTCGCCCGGTCCGTTCACGATGCAGCCCATGATGGCGATCTTCACGCCCTTGAGTTGCTCGGTGCGCGCCTTGATGCGCGCGGTCACGGTCTGCAAATTGAATAGTGTGCGCCCGCACGACGGGCACGCAACGTAATCCGTCTTGAACGACCGGCAGCCCGCCGCCTGCAAAATGTTGTAAGCCAGCCGCAGCGATTGTCCGCCGCCAGCTTCGCCGCGCACCAGAATCGCGTCACCAATCCCATCCGCCAGCAGCGAACCGATCACGACGGAGGCGCGAAGCAAAGCGATCTTCGGTTCAAGTGGGACAGGCTCGAATTTGATGCAGTCTTTGAGCAGAATTGGATTGTTCCGACCGAGCCGTTTAAGTTTTGCTGAAAGCAGTCGAAACGCGGTGATGGCGGGAAGATTCACGCCATCCTTAACGGTGACAAGTTGCGTGTCGCAGTTGATGTCGAAGTCCTGCGTTGGGTCAATCTCGGCAACGTTCAGTCCTTCATAAACCGCTTCCGGCTTCACGTCGTCTTTCGGTCGAATCTTCGGCGCGACCTTATCCCATGTCGCCTGCGTGACAACAACGCGGATGAGTTGTTCGCCGCCGCATTTGGTATTTTCATTTAGTTCAATCTCGGGTGTGGAGCGGCGCTCGAAGTGGAAGGGGTCGAAGGGGAAAGTAGCAGCCGACGTGAGTCGGCTCTGATCTCCATTTGATTTGAGCGGACTGACGTCCGCTGCTACGGAGAGTTTCGGAATCTGCGCCAGTAAATCTCGGCAGACTTCGATCTCGCGCGGCGAATCTTCAGTGAGGGAAACGCGAATCGTGTCACCTAAACCATCGCAGAGAAGCGAACCGATACCAATGGCGCTCTTGATGCGTCCATCCTCTCCCTCACCTGCTTCAGTGACGCCTAGGTGGATCGGATAATTCCAATCCGGCCCTTCCTGTTCCAACCGCGCGACGAGCAAGCGATAACACTCGATCATCACCTTCGGGTTGGACGACTTCATCGAGAACTTGAAATTGTGGAAGTCGTGCTTGCGACAGATGCGGGCGAATTCCAACGCGCTCTCCACCATGCCCAGCGGCGTGTCGCCAAAGCGGTTCATGATGCGGTCGGAGAGTGAACCGTGATTCGTACCGATGCGGATGGCGCGCTTGAGCCGGATACTTTCCAGGACGAGCGGCGTGAATTTCTCCTCGATGCGCTTCAATTCAAGAGCATATTGCTCGTCGGTATATTCCTTGACCGCAAATTTCTTTGAGTCGGCGTAGTTACCGGGATTCACGCGCACGACCTCCACCCACTTCACCGCTTCCATTGCCGCTTCAGGTTTGAAGTGAATGTCCGCTACAATCGGCACGAGGCAGCCACGCTTACGGAGTTCGGCGACGATGTTCTCCAAATTTGCCGCATCCTTCACCGTTGGCGCAGTGATGCGAACGATCTGGCAACCAACGGCAACGAGATCAAGCGTCTGCTGCACGCTGGCAGCAGTGTCCATCGTGTCGCAGGTGATCATGGACTGCATCGCGACCGGATGATTGCCACCGATGATGAGGCCGCCGCGCGCAGGATCGCCAATGACAATCTCACGCGCCATGCGGCGCTGAAAAAAATAGGGTGATGAGCAATAATTCATTTGGGCCGGCAGAAACGACTGTTCCCGCCGCCCTGAAACTTAAAAAGCGCGCGGGCGCGGGTCAATGACGTTCGCCAGGCAATGTGGGCCGGGGCGCATTTTTCAATTCACGCGCAACCCCTCATGGCGTAGTCTGCGCCAATGCGCGGGCGATTTCTGCTGCTGATGTCGGTGACACTGAATCTGGTGTTTGCGGCTGGCTGGCTTCTCTCACGACGACCCGCGGAGCAAGGCGCAGCGGACGCAACCGTTTTGTCATCGCCCCCCGGCATCTCGAACCGGGTGATTCCCGTGTACCGGCGGCAGTTTTTTTCCTGGAGCGAAATCGAATCCGACGATTACCCAAAATTCATCACCAACCTGCGTCAGATCAACTGTCCGGAACAGACCATTCGCGACATCATCTCGGCGGACGTGAACCAGATGTTTGCCGAGCGAAGAGCGCGGGAGATTCCGCGCCTGCAACCCCGTCCATGGTGGACAAACCGTCGTCCCGATGACTTGGACTCAAAGCGCATCGAGAAAATCGCGGAATTGGAAAAAGAACGTGAGTCCTTGTTGGCCCGGCTGCTTGGTCCGGATTGGAATGCAGCAGAACGGCTCACAAACCTTGCGGACGAGTTGGACTTCCTCAGCAGCATCGGTATCGCAAACCCATCCGACGATTTGAGAACAAATCTGCTTGCGATTCTCCGCTCACAAAATGCCCAAGGTGCTCTCGAAGGTATCAACATGGATCAAAACACGGCGGCTGCGGTTGAGATGGAAAAGAACATCTGGAGGCAGCTCGGTGCATTGCTTTCACCCGCGCAACTCGAACAGTGCCGGCTTTACCTCGCACCCAACGCCACAACCATGCGTGCCGAATTGGACGGCATTTCAGGATTCGAAGCCAAACCTGATGAGTTCCGAAAGATTTTCAATGCCACGGATGACATTGACCTTCAATTGCGCGCCTTGGGTGGCGCAACAGACAAAGCTAGCGAGCAACAAAGGGAAAAGCTTGTTCAGCAGCGCGAGGCCGCGATACGAAGCGCGCTTGGTGAGCAGCGTTATGATGCCTACGCAAAGTTGCGCGATCCCGATTACATGGAGGCGCTGGCGACCATTCGCAATTCAGGAGGCAGCACCCAGATGCTCCATACGATCTACGCGATCCGCCGCGAAAGCTCGGCAGAACAGTTGCGCATTGCCGAAAACCCAAATCTAACCGAACACCAGCGCGACATCGAACTCAAGCGCATTGAACTTGAACAGCTCAAGGCAACGTCCCGCGCACTCGGCGAGCTTGTCCCTGAAGAACCCAAGCCTGAGACGCCGCCCAAACCAATTCCAGCCAAGACACATGTTCTCGCCAACGGCGAAAGTTTTGACACTGTCGCAAGAATCTACGGAGTGCAACCCGGTGACCTGCGCGCCGCAAATCCGAACATCAACTTCGACAAACTCAAACCTGGCGACAAGATCAGCGTGCCTTTGAACCTGATCTATCCGATCCCGCCGCCGGACGCACAATGAACCTATGCGTGCCGTCATCCAACGAGTCACCCACGCAAGTGTCACGATTCAATCCCGCGTGAAGTCCGAGATTAGCCGTGGCCTGCTTGTGCTGCTCGGAGTGGAGGAGGCGGACACAACTGATGACATTGATTGGCTCTCAGGAAAGATCGCACGACTCAGGGTGTTCAACGACAATCATGGCGTAATGAATTGTTCATTGGAGGAAGTTGGTGGCGATGTCCTGGTAATCAGTCAATTCACCTTGTTCGCAAGCACGAAGAAGGGTAACCGTCCTTCCTACATCCGCGCCGCCCGACCTGAGATCGCCGTGCCGCTCTACGAACAGTTCTTGACGCGACTGAGCCAGGACATCGGCAGACCTGTGCTGACGGGCGAGTTTGGCGCGGACATGCAGGTGACGCTGACGAATGACGGCCCCGTGACCATTTTGATTGACTCCAAAGCACGGGAGTGACGAACACCTACAAGCCCCCGCCCCTCCCAGGAGGGGAACTTCTCGTCAAACCGTCCGAAACATTTTCAAAAAACTTTCCCCCGCATACATTGCGTTGCTAGACTCATCGCATGGCATTTGAAGCTCACACCCGTCGCGCATGAGAAAACCCTCCGTCCTCGTCGTCTGGCTTACCGTATTCATTGATCTTGTAGGGTTCGGCATCGTCGTGCCGCTCGTGCCTTTGTTCAGCAAGAAATTTGGCGCACATGGATTTGTCATTGGCCTCATCATCGCATCGTTCTCGGCGATGCAATTCATCTTTGCGCCAATCTGGGGACGTCTCTCGGATCGCATCGGGCGCAGGCCGGTGTTGCTCGGGAGCACCATAGGCGCAGCGGCATCTTACGTCATGTTCGCGTTCGGCTGTGCTGCAAGCGACGCCACGACGGCGATTTGGATGCTGGTGGCGTCGCGCGTTATCGCGGGGATCTGTGGCGGCATTATCACCGTGGCCCAGGCTTACATCGCGGACATCACGCCACCTGAAAATCGGTCAAAGAAAATGGGACTGATCGGCATGGCGTTTGGTCTTGGGTTCATTTTCGGCCCGATCATTGGCGGCATAAGCTGGCAAGGGATGTCGCTATTCGGTCACTCATGGAATGGGTTCGGGCCGTCCGGACCGGGATTTGTGGCAGCGACGCTTTGCGCTGCAAACTTTCTCCTCGCGCTGTTCATCCTGACAGAGAGCCGCCGGGCAGGATCGTCACAAACCCCACCTCGTCCTCACTTCGCCCAGTGGAAACACACTCTTACACAACCGCGCATCGGTCTGCTCGTCGTGGTTTTTTTCCTCGCGACCTTTTGCTTCAGTTGCTTTGAAAGCACGCTGCCCTTGTTGGTCAGTGACAACTTTCAGATCGACATCAGCACTGACAAGGTTTCGGCAAAAACCGTGACAAAACTCTTCGCCTTTTGCGGCATCATCGGTGCACTTGTGCAGGGTGGGATGATAGGACGTCTCGTAAAAAGGCTTGGCGAGCCAAAATTGATCGCATTAAGCCTTGTTCTTACAGGCATCAGCCTTGCCCTCCTGCCGTTCATCAAGGGAACAACACCGCTTTCATCCAAGATTTTGTTGCAACCAGAGGGAATGCCATGGGTGTGGATGTTATCGGCTCTGGCAATGCTTTCGATTGGCTCAAGTCTCACCCGGCCGCCGCTTTTTGGGCTGCTATCGAATTTGACCTCCGCAAATGAGCAGGGTGCCAACATCGGCGTGGCGCAGGCTGCCGGGAGTCTGGCACGCATTCTCGGCCCCATCTTTGCCACTACAACACTGCATTACCTGCCACCCCTTCCTTATCTGACCTGCACAGCAGTGCTTTTATTGACGAGTCTGTTCGTCGTGAAAAAACTTTGTGTAGGAAAGAACGAAAGCCCTGCGCCGGCCTAGGAAACCGCAGCTTCGTGCGTCCGGAGAAATTGTTGTGCTGCCGCATCTGCGAAACGAAGACCGGGCGCTGTAAGCCGGAAGCGATCTGATGTTTTCACCGCCCATCCGCGATTCACAAGTTCTTCCATGTCCGCAGCCCATTCGTTCCTAAGATCAAAGCCCGTCGTCTGCAAAAACTCATCAAAGTCCCAGCCAATGTTCATGCGCAGACCAAACGCCGCAGTTTCCCCTGCCCTCGCTAGCGGCGGAAGTTCCTCGCGTGATTCGATGGCACGCGCTCCTTTCTCCAACTGCTCGCAGTAAAGCTGCGTGTTGGACCAGTTCCTGGTCCGTACACCGTGTACGTAGCCTGTGGCGCTAGGCCCGAGTCCATGGAACGAACCGCCGCGCCAGTAGTTGACATTGTGCCGGCAGGCGCGGGAAGGGATATTTCCAGTTCCGAGTTCCAGGTTCCAGGTTTCAGGTTGGGGAGTATGTCTGGCGAAGTTGGCAATTTCGTATTGGGCCAGGCCAGCAGAGCTGGCACGGGAAACAAGCTCCTCAAACATGTCGCAGGCCAGTTCCTCGTTCACGTCGAACTTGCCCGCATTCAATTGTGCGTAAAGCGGAGTATCCTCTTCGTAGATGACTTCGTAGCTGGAAAGATGCTCACTGCCGAGCGCAATGGCCTCGTCCAATGTCGCGCGCCAGATGTCCATGGTTTGACCCGGAATCGCGAACATCAGATCAATATTTACATTGTCGAATCCTGCTTGGCGCAAAATATCGAACGACTTGAAAACCATCTCGCGCGAGTGAACACGTCCGAGACGATCCAACAGGCTCTCGTCAAGTGATTGCACGCCCATGGAAATGCGGTTAACCCCAAAATCGCGAAGAAGCTTCGCTTTGTCTGCCGAGACAGTGGCAGGGTTGCATTCGACGGTGAACTCGTCAGCGCCAACCAGTCCATGCTGATGTATCGCACGAAGGATATGTTCCCATTGTCTGAGATTCAACAACGAGGGAGTTCCACCACCGAAGAAGATGGTGCGTGGTTTTAAGTCCGCAGCCACCAGTTCGATTTCACGAACCAGCGCTGACACGTAGCGCTGTATCAGTTCTCCGCTTGAAGCTTCGGAAAAAAACGCGCAGTAGGAACATTTCTGCGCGCAGAACGGCACATGTATGTAGAGGCCGCAAACGGGCGACACGTTGGATGCTGACACGGGAGAAAGAATCTCCAACGGTCGCCTGAAAAGCGACTTTAATAAACTCTTCGCTGAAACCTGCGCGAGTCAAGCCCGTAGCGAACCATTACGCCTGAGCGCGCTGGACGTTCTGGGCTTTGAGGCCCTTGTCACTTGTGATGACTTCAAACGTGACTTCTTCCCCTTCGTTCAGAGTTTTGAAACCGCCGCCAATGATGGACGTATGATGCACGAACACGTCCTGCCCCGTCTCCTGAGCGATGAAACCAAATCCCTTTTTGTTGTCGAACCACTTCACTGTGCCGCTGGCCATACGTGTATCCTGTCTGGCTGGGCGCGACCTGTGGGGCCAAGACGGCGCGGACGGCGCGCATTCGGAGACCCTCGGGAGGCCGGACCAACCCAACC
>CAYSDO010000254.1:0-6733 GCA_964429665.1 uncultured Bifidobacterium sp. | reverse complement strand
AGATTTTGAATTTCTTCCACTGGCTTGGTGCGGTCGTCACCAATCCGATGATCATCGGCAACAAGTGGACGCCGGTGCGCAAGGTTGTTGATCGCGCGGGGGCGTTGGTGAAGGTGAACAAGGCATGCTTCGCGATGGTTGTTGCGCCGGACAAATCGCTCGCCGGGCTTTTTTTCGGCACGCCCGAGGGCGCCTGGGACGCGGCGAGCGAACTTTCGAAGCAGGTTCACATTGTTTACAAGGACAAGCCGTTCAAGACCGTGCTTTCAAAAATGCCGCCGATGTATGACGACCTATGGGTGGCTGGCAAAGGCATGTACAAGCTTGAACCCGTGGTGGCCGATGGCGGCGAACTCATCATCTACGCGCCTCACGTTACCGAGATTTCCGTCACACATGGCAGGATCATTGAGGAGATCGGTTACCATTGCCGTGACTATTTCCTTCAGCGGTGGGACAAGTTCAAAGATCAACCCTGGGGTGTTCTTGCGCACAGTACTCATGTGCGGGGCATCGGCAGAATGGAGAACGGCGTCGAGAAATGCCGCATCAAGGTCACCCTCGCCACTGGCATTCCGGAGCAACTCTGCAAGAAGATCAACCTTGGCTATCGTGATCCAATGACGATTCGAACGGAAGATTTCACAAATCGTGAGGATGAAGGAATTCTCTTTGTGCCCAAGGCTGGAGAGATGCTTTATCACCTGAAGCAGCAGCCAAAATGGGCCGGCGGAAATTGAGCCGGTTGATCCAGATTGCGGGTCAGGCGTGGACGGCAGGCCTGGGAGTGCTGACCATCTGGCCGGGAAGTGCGAAGACCTCGTCAAACTGGCTGTCCACGAATTTCACTGCGATCTGCACGCCGGTGAGTGCGTGTTCCCGGGCAAAATCAATCGCACGTTGGGAGTGCTGGAAGTCGAGGGCTTCGTAAGCGTTCGCAGTCCAGTTTCCCAAGCCACGGAGGTAGAGTTGTGTGCGCGCGTGCTGCAACAGAATTTTCATCGGACCTTAATGGGTTTGGTCGAGGCACATCATCAACATGACGCCTTTGATCCAACACGAGACTAGCCAGCGCAGGGAATCTGGCAATCCGAACTTATCCGGACTTGTTGACAGAGTTATTCGCCACATGTCGCCGGTCCAAGTCATGTTGGGAAATTCAGACTGGAGAGTTTATTCGCCATCGAACCCGCACGACACCAAGCTGAAGCAGGAGGCTGTGCCGGTGTCGGAATGGAACGGGATCGTGAGTCCCCTGAGTTTTGATGTGCGCGCACCAGTGTCTTTGACTACGCTTGGCGGCGTATGCGAATCCTGATTGCCACGATGACCGCCGGTGGCGGACATCTCGCGGCTGCGGCTGCGTTGGAAGAAGCCTGGCATGCGATGCGTCCGCGTGACGTCATCGAACGTGTTGATCTGCTGAAATTCTACTCGCCACTGCACCGCAAGATTCACTCGGACGGCTACGTCAAGCTTGTCGAACGTGCGCCCGAACTTTGGGGAATGGTTTTCAAGAAAACAGATGATCCCAAGGTCGCCCGTCGTTTGAACCGGCTGCAACAACTTTTCCCCGGACGTTCCCGGCTGCGATTCGTCAGGCACATCAGACAATTCAAACCGGACGCTGTAATCTGCACACACTACTCGCCGCTGGAAGTGCTCGGCGAAATGCGCCAGAAGAGCGGGGAGGCGAAAGGTCCGTTGTGCGTGAGCGTGGTGACTGATTTTGAAGCCCACGCCTTGTGGATGGATGGCGGTGTTGATTTGTACTGCGTGGCGGCGGAGGAAACCAAGGCCCGCCTTGTGGCGCGCAGTGCGATGGCGACAGATGTTGTCTCAACGGGCATTCCCATTGCGGCGAAGTTTTCGGCGGCGATGAATGCGCAGTCCGTTCGCAGGTCAATGGGTTTACGTGATGACCTGCCGACATTGCTGGTGTTGAGCGGAGGTTTCGGCATGGGGCCAGTCGGGAAGATTCTTACCCAACTTGACCATGTGTCGGGCGATTTTCAGACGATTGTCGTGTGTGGGCGAAACGAGGAACTGCGACGTGAACTGGCCGCGCAGGATCGCAAACATCCGACCCGCGTGCTGGGTTTCGCCTCCAACATGCACGAACTGATGGGCGTCGCGGATTTGATCATCACCAAGCCTGGCGGCTTGACAACGTCCGAAGCTTTGGCGCTTGGCAAGCCGCTGCTGATTCTCGATCCCATTCCCGGCCAGGAGGCTGCCAACAGTGATTTCCTGCTCGAACGAGGTGCTGCGGTGAAAGTGAATCGCGTCGAGGACTTGCCCTATCGCGTCGGACAATTGCTGGGAACAAAAAAGCTCGGGGCGCTGTCGAAGGCGGCAAGACTGCTGGGCCGACCAGATTCTGCGATGGCGGTTTGCAACGAAGTGCTGCGACGGCTTACAAGCTCCAACTGATTCGTCATGGCGAAACCAACCCACATTGAACTTCCGGGCGTCGAACCGATACCGATTCTCTACGAAGACAGGTCCGTGCTGGCGGTGGACAAGCCCCGGGGCTGGATGCTCGTACCGTATTCGTGGCAGAAGACGAGCTGGAATTTGCAGGCGGCGATTGTGTCGTCCATCAGCGCGGGAGATTTCTGGGCGCGCTCGCGCGGGCTGAAATTCCTCAAGTTCGTGCATCGGCTCGACGCGGAGACGACGGGCATTTTGCTTTTCGCCAAAAGCCAGGGCGCGGTGGAGTCATATTCGGAATTGTTTGAGGATCGGCGGATGGAGAAAACATATCTGGCGGTGGTGGACAGTGTGCCAAAGCTGGACGAGTGGACCTGCACGCTGAAGCTCGGTCCCGCTCCAGGGCAGATCGGTCGGATGAAGGTGGATGAGCGAGATGGCAAGGAATCCGAGACGCGATTCCGGGTGCTCCAAACAATCGGTTGGAGCGCGGGCTGTCCCGGCCCGCAGCGCGCCGCAGAGGGAGTTGCCGCAGTTGACCGGACGGTTTTAAAATCACGACGCGCTGCGACCGTGGGACCGGTCGCGGTCCGATCCTTGATCGAGGCTCGTCCAATGACAGGCCGTACGCATCAAATCCGGATTCATCTTGCGGCCACCGCGGGACCAATTGTAGGCGATGATGTTTACGGTCGCCGCGACGACGACGCCAACCTGGGGCTGCGCGCGGTGCGTCTGGCGTATGCGGATCCATTCACGCGGAAGCGCGTGGAGATCCGCGCCAGGATTGAAGATTTTTGCAGGGAGCATGGGTTTGAGATTCCGAGATTATGAGCATGGTTTACGAGACGGAGAAAGCTGTTTTCAAAACATCGGTGATTCACGGTACTGGTGGATTTGCGCGTTGCGACATTCCATCCGGAACACGCGTCATCGAGTACGTTGGCGAGCGGATAACGAAGGAAGAATCCGCGAGGCGTTGTCTGGCGGAAAACGCGTTCATCTTCACCCTTACTGACAAGCATGATCTTGATGGCAATGTGCCGCACAATCCTGCGCGGTTCATCAACCACAGTTGCGCGCCAAACTGCGAGGCGGAGGATGATGACGGGCGCATCTGGATCGTGGCACTTCGAGACATCAAGGCAGGGGAGGAACTGTCGTTCAACTATGGGTACGATTTAGAGAATTACCGCGATAATCCGTGTTTTTGTGGTTTGCCGGACTGCGTTGGATTCATCGTGGCGGAAGAATTTGTCGAACAGGTGAGAAGTCAGCGATGAACGAAAAGCGCAAATTAGGATTCTGTTTTCTGGTTCTCCCGGCAAAGTGCCAACCGATCAATCAGTCCCGCGACCCGTGCGTACCGGCGAGCGGTTAAGTGAGTTCTTCAGCAGGTTGCGCGCGTCGCCGATGAGCCGATCCCAATCCAGTGCCGGGCCAGGATCGTTTTTGTTGGCCTGGATGTGGTAATGGCCAAGCACACCCTGGTAGCTGTTTAGTTTTTCATCGTCCAGTTTACGGGGGATGAGTTGTCCGCCCGGGTCACGTGGGTAATCACAATTGATCTTCGGCAATACCTTGCAGAGGGCCGCGGTAAGGTGTGCGAGAGCTTTGTATTGCTCGGGCGTGAAATCATATTGCGTCAGAGTCTCACCCTGGACTTCGCCGGTGACGGGATTGTTCCGTGCGGGACGACCGACGAAGTTTGTCGTACGCACGCCGCCGTCGCCGACATTTTCTGGGAGGGTGATGCGCGTTTTCCCCTGTTCATCCTTTGCATACCATTTTTCGAGAGCGCTGCCTTCGATCTTTCCGTAGGCGCCCATGTTTGCGATCTCGATGCCGACTGAGCGGTTATTGGAGGTGGTGGCATGCCACGCACGTTCCTTCACATCGAGCGTCTGGTAGATAGTGCCGTCAATATCGAGCAAGAAATGCACGCTCAAACAGCGTTCATCATGCAACACCTTGAAGCACGTCCTGCTCACGCCACAGACATCGAAGTGCAACACGAACTGGTCCACCACGCTTTGCAACAATGGCAAGTCCCATCCGCCTCCACGCACCCTTTCGATTTCGCCAGGCGTGAGTCCATTTTTGCGCAGGCTGTACCGGTTCGGCGATTCCAGATCCTTCGTTTCCTCTGACGATGTTCGCCAGTCCGAGTTTTCGAACGGTGCAAATCGCCGTTCCACGCGGTAGGCATCGTAACCGCCGGGATCAGTCCACAGCACCACCGGTGTCCCGGTGTGGACATATTGGCCCGCCACGACGATCTCATCGCCGGTGCGCGGTGCAATCGAGCCGACACGCGGAGGCGAGGTGGTACAACTGCATACGAAAACGCTGCAACAGATGAAGCCAAATTGAAAATGTTTCAGACGCATTTGTGGCGTTAAACTTTAAGGGATGGTGCGTGACCGCGTACCGTGATGTCGAGCCGTGAAACATCGCAATGAAACGCTAAGGCAAGTGCCTGTGTCCAAACTTAAGCTGAAGAGCTGAGAGAATTCAAACGCCCAAGCACCGAAGGGTATGACAAGAATCAAATTTACTGTTGGAAATGTTCTGAGAAACCTCCCCGGATTTGAAGTCGGCAAGCTTGAAAAGTTTGACCCAGGTCAATCCGGAGTTTCGCCAGGTGGATTACTTTATTGCGCAGATGATCATTTCAGCAAGAATCAATGGACGCATGAGGCCGGTCTCCATGCGGGAAATGATGCGCGCACTCATAATGGCCATGGTGGTGACATTGGCGGTTCTCCCGTTGAACTCGGCCATGGCACAGGGCGTGGAGACATACGAGCAACCCCCCGTCAACTACTCCTCCACTGAATCGCGCGATCCGCTGGTGTCGTTGATCACCCGTCTGAAATCAGGCGAAACGATTTTTAGCGGCCCTGCGAAGGAAACCGTGCAACGTCTTTTGAAGGAACTTCACGTCCCTGTCGAAAGCCAGATGCTTGTGTTTTCCAAGACCAGTTTTCAAAGATCACGCATTCGTCCGGATCATCCAAGGGCGGTTTATTTTTCAGACACCTGCTACGTGGGTTGGGTGCCGGGTGGGTTGATTGAAGTGGCGGCCGTGGATCCGCAACTTGGTCCGGTCTTTTATGGGTTTGATCCCAACGAAACCCAACCCAAGTTCACCCGGAACAACGATTGCCTGAGTTGTCACGGAGGATCGTTTGTTCGCGGCATACCGGGTGTGTTTGTCCGGTCGGTGTTCACCGATGGTGACGGCGAGATGTTATTGCGTCACGGTTCCGAAGTGGTGGATTTTCGCACTCCGTTCACCAACCGCTGGGCCGGCTGGTATGTGACCGGAAAACACGGCACGGCGCTGCATCGGGGGAATTCTTTTGCCCGTGAGCAGGACGCCGAACTGTTGGTGGACTTCAAGCGCGGGGCAAACGTTTCTGATCTGTCTCCATTCTTTGAAACGAAGGCCTACCTCACGACGGGAAGTGACATCGTGGCGCTGATGGTATTCGAGCACCAGACAGCCATGCAGAACACCCTCACCCGCGCCTCTCATGATTGTCGTCGCATGCTGACCTACCAGAAAAACCTCCAGATGGATCTCAAAGAACCGGTGACCACAGAACCGACCTACGAAAGCGTGAAGCGCGTGTTTGACAGCACTGCCAAGGATGTGGTGGACGACCTGTTGTTCAAGGGTGAGGCCCGTTTGCCCCAGGGAATCCAAGGCTCGGCATCATTTCAGAACGCCTTTCGCGCGGAGGTCCGCCGGGACCGGGATGGTCGTTCGCTCAAGGACTTTGATCTTCAAGGCAGATTATTTCAGAACCGCTGCAGCTATCTCATCTATTCGGAAAGTTTCCTTTTGTTGCCAGAAACCTTGAAACAAAGGGTGTACGCACGGCTTGTTCACGCACTCCATCCAACCCAGCCTGACCCGCAATACGCCTATATTGGCGCGGACGAACGGCAACGCATTTCCGCCATACTCCATCAGACGCACCCCGAGTTTCGCAAAGCCAGCGGCCTGTGACAGTGGTCTGCCAAGGCACAGATCACCGGATCCGCGAGACCATGGCCACGCCTAAAACCGGCTGGATTGCAAGCAATCACAATCTCGCGAACCCGGTGGTCCGCGCTCCGGCGCGCCTGATTCCAATTTCATAACGCTTGCCAAATGCGTTTGCTTCCTTAGATTGTGCGCCCGTTTGTCATCATTAATATGGACCTGGAACACAGCTTGAATTTCTTGCTTGGCATGGCGCAGCCGGCGACCAATGCCCAGCCGGATCCCGTGCGCGACATCCTTGGCCTG
>CAYSDO010000253.1:0-6734 GCA_964429665.1 uncultured Bifidobacterium sp. | reverse complement strand
ATCAAGCGGTTGCGCGAACGGGTAATGGCTACGGGCGCGAAGATCATCCACGTTACGCCGCCGACGTTCGATGAAGTCAAAGGGGGGCATCCCGGCTACGGCAACGCATTGGATCGTTACTCGGACTGGCTGCTTGCACAACGTGGGGCGGGTTGGGACGTGGCGGATTTGCACGGGCCGATGAATCGCTACCTCGCCGAACGGCGGGAAAAGGATACGGGTTTTGCACTTGCAGGCGACGGCGTGCATTGCGGTGAAACCGGCCACTGGATCATTGCAAAACAACTCATGCTTCATCTCGGAGCGAAGGATATCGCCGGCATTGACGATCCGGCTTCGATGCTCGCCAGCCATCCACACGGTCAAGAATTGCTCAAGTTGATTCAGCAGCGGCAGCGAATGACCAAGGACGCCTGGCTCAATGACGTGGGACATCTCCGGCCGGGGATGAACAAGGGCTTGCCTCTGGCAGAAGCCAGCACAAAGGCGGCTGAAATCGAAACTCAGATTCGCCAGATTGGCTCGCCATTTCCCGGAAAGAAATCCTCGTGGGAAGGGTTTGACCGTTACGATTTCGAATTCAACGGCAAGCCCGCCATCGTCGTCGTGCCCAGGCAGGCGTTGCTTGGTAATCCTTGGGCATGGCGTGGCGAATTTTTCGGCGCATTCCCCAACGCAGATGTGGCGCTTGTTGCGAAAGGATTTCACCTGGCCTACCTTGGCGTGCCGAATTTATTCGGGAGTCCCGAAGCCGTGACGCAGTGGAATGGTTTTTACCAGGAACTCACCGTCAAGTACGGCTTCGCGAAGAAGGTCGCACTCATCGGTCTGAGTCGCGGTGGGCTCTACTGCTACAACTGGGCTGCGGCGAACCCGGAGAAGGTCGCCTGCATTTACGCCGACGCCGCCGTGTGCGATTTCAAAAGTTGGCCCGGTGGCAAACTCAAGAATCTTGGCAAAGGCGACGGCAGCGCCGCCGAATGGCAGAACGTGCTGAAAGCTTTCAACTTCAAGTCCGACGCAGAAGCCATCGCCTACGACAAGAATCCCATTGATAACTTGAAGCCGCTGGCCGCCGCGCACATCCCACTTCTCCACGTTTACGGCGATTCTGATTCCACCGTGCCTTGGGAAGAAAACACCGGCGTTCTTGCAAAGCGTTATAAAAAACTGGGCGGGAACATCACGTTGATTCCAAAACCCGGCATCGGGCACCACCCGCACGGCTTGAGTGATCCTGCTCCCGTCGTTGCTTTCATCATGGAGCACGCTGCTGCCAGTCATTGAAAACAACTCAGTTCAAATCTCCAAATGCTTTCCGCCTTCCCCGACATCAAGCGACGGCAGTAAATTGATTCCATTGTATGATCCTATATCCCAGTATTTCTTCGCACCAAGGCAGGTTGACGCTTCGCGCATTCGGCGCCTGGTACATGATTCTTCTTTGCACAAGCTGTGCCGCCGCCGATTGGCCCGGCTGGCGTGGACCACTGCGCGATGGTCATGTCCCGCCAGGCGTTGCAGTTCCCGAGACGTTGCCGCGCGAGCCGCGCATCGTCTGGCGGCTGAAGATTGGCGATGGATTGGCCTCGCCAGTCGTGGCCGGAAACAAGGTCTTTTATCTGGATAACCAGGAAGACAAGGAAATGCTTCACGCCCTCGATCAAAGCACGGGTCGCGAACTCTGGCGGTCGGCCATTGATGATTTGCACAAGGACAGTCAAAGCGCGCCGGGACCGCGTTGCACTCCGCTGGTGGATGGCGACCGGATTTATGCGCAATCCACCAAAGGTGAATTGCGCTGCCTGAATGCGGCCGATGGCCAGGTCAAGTGGCGGTTGAATTTCACCCGTGATTTTAGCGCAATCTTTTTCGGGGAACGCGGATTGGCTCAAGGCGCCCACCGCCACGGTTACACCGGCTCGCCATGGGTGGACAACCAACGTCTGCTCGTGACTGTCGGTGATACAAACGGCGCCGGGATTGCGTGTCTCGACAAACTAACAGGTGCAGTGCTCTGGAAATCCCAGAATGATCGTGCGGGTAACGCCGCTCCCATCACGGCTCTGATCGGCGGCGTTCAACCAAAGCAGGTGGTGGCCTTTACTGTGGAAGGTCTAATCGGGCTTGATCTCGAGAATGGCGAACTGCTGTGGCGCGTTCCGCTCAGTTCAACTTACGGTCGCCACGTCACCACGCCCGTCGTCGTTGGCAATGTCGTCATGGTGGCGTCGCACCAACGCGGCATGATTGGTGCAGAAATCACCCGCGAGGCTGCCGCTGGCAACAGCACCAACGCGGCGACATCCACGAAATGGAACGCGAGCATCAAGTGGGACTCGAAGGACTTCACGATGAATTTTTCGAGCCCCGTTGCCGTGGGCGAATACCTCTACGGGCTTGGTCCCGAAAAAAATCTGTTTTGTGTGGAAACGAAGACAGGCAAATCCATGTGGTCCAGGGAAGGATACATGAAAAGCTCGGCGGAAAAGGCACACGCGGCTTTCCTCGCGATGGGCAAGAACGTGCTGCTACTGACGGACGCGGGAGAGCTTGTGCTCTTTGCTGCCAACCCCTCGGAATTCAAAGAGCTTGGAAGGGTTCAAGTTTGCGGCGCGAACTGGTGCAATCCGGCCTACGCCGACGGCAAACTTTTTTTGCGCGACGCCCGTGAACTGCTCTGCGTGGAACTGCTTCCTTGAAGTCATCCCGTGCATTCGGCAGCGATTGCGGGCTGCGACTTGAAGTGGCGGTTGCTCACTTTTAGCAGGAGCGCGGCTATGGCAAAGCCCGGCTGCAGCAATCTCGAATGACTGGTCGGCTGGATTCCACCTTACGCCCCGGAGCATTTCCGTGTGCTGCGGCGGGTGCTTCGCACACGACCGCGCTCCGTGCCGATTCGTGATTGTGGAGACGCTTGAATTCGCAACCGCCTCTGTTAGCGTTCCGGCAATGAAATCGGCCGCAACCATTCCCTTCACGCTTGTGATAGTCAAGGAAACCCTCGGCGACGACTGCCTGAACCCCGACATGTTCCGCTTCGGCGCGAGCACGCTCGTCAACGATTTGCTCATGCAAATCGCGAAGCAAGCCGACGGCAATTACCAAAGCTCGGATTACTTCTCGCTGCCGTGACGAGTGGGCGAAACAAAAATGGGGAAGCCGCTTCAAAACCGCGCTGTTGAACTTCTTCGCCAATCCGTCGGTGATCCGCAGGCGTGCTTTCGCTTCGGTCAAATTGAAGCGATCGAACATTTGATCGAACGGCGCGGCCCGTTGCTCGTCGTTCAACGCACGGGCTGGGGCAAGAGCAACGTCTATTTCATCGCCGCCAAACTTCTCCGCGAGCAAAACGCCGGGCCGACGCTGATTGTTTCCCCGTTGCTGGCATTGATGCGTAACCAAATCGCCGCCGCCGAACGCGCCGGTGTCCGGGCGGTGCGCGTTACATCAGAAGAAAAGAACCGTGAGGACTGGGCGCGCATCCGGGATGAGTTGCTCGCCGACCGCGTGGATGTGCTGCTTGTTTCCCCCGAGCGATTGGGCAACGAGGAATTCGTGCAGACGATGTTGCAGCCCGTCGCGGCGCGCATCGGCCTGCTCGTGGTGGATGAGGCGCATTGCATTTCGGATTGGGGACACGACTTCCGACCGGACTACCGCCGCATCACCCGCATCCTCCAATCGTTGCCACCAAACATCCGCGTGCTCGCCACCACCGCCACGGCAAATGATCGCGTCGTGGCCGATTTGAAATCTCAACTCGGTGCGGCGCTCACCGTCCAGCGCGGCAAGCTGGCGCGGGCAAGCCTGCAACTTCAAAACATTTCTTTACCGAGCGAAATCGCCCGGCTGGCTTGGCTCGCGAACACATTACCCAAGCTTCCCGGCAGCGGCGTGATTTACACGCTGACGATTCGCGACACGCGGATGGTGGCGGCCTGGCTGCGCGCCAACGGAATTGAAGCTGAAGCTTATTGGGGCGGGCTTGACGAAGAACTCGGTCAGCCCGGTTTGCGCGAACGACTCGAAGCGCGCCTGCTCCGCAATGAACTGAAAGCGCTCGTCGCCACCACCGCGCTCGGCATGGGCTTCGACAAACCCGATCTCGCGTTCGTCATTCATTATCAGCTTCCGGGTTCGGTCGTGCATTACTATCAGCAAGTCGGTCGCGCCGGACGCGCGTTGCCGGATGCTTTCGCGGTGTTGCTCGGGGGTGGAGGCGACAGCGACATCACGGATCACTTCATCGAAACCGCCTTCCCGCCGCGTGATCTGGTCGAAAAGATTCTCACGCAACTCGACGCCGCGCCCGATGGACTAACTTTGGGTGAGTTACAAATTCAACTCAATGCGCCCATGAGCCGGTTGAACCACGCGCTTAAATTGCTCTCTCTGGAATCGCCTGCGCCGTTGCTCAAGCTCGACAGTCATTGGAAACGCACCGTTGCGCCGCTCGCTTCCGCATTTTGGGAGCGTGTCGAGCGGTTGACGGAACTGCGCAAGCGTGAACAAACGCGAATGCGCGAATACCTCCACGCGCAATCCTGCCTCATGCAGTTTCTCGCGCGTGAATTGGACGAACACGACGCGCCGCCTTGTGGACGTTGTGCCGTCTGTCGTGGTGAACTTTTGCTTGCCGAACAATTTCCTCTGACGCTCGCCGAACGCGCCGCGCAATTTCTCCAACGCACGCATCATCCCATCAAGCCTCGCAAATTGTGGCCCAAGGATGCGTTCAAGACTTACCAGTTCACCGGAAAAATCTCGAAAGAGCTTTCCGCCGAAGAAGGTCGCGTGTTGGCGATCTGGGGCGATGCCGGGTGGGGCGAACTGGTTCGCGCCGGAAAATACTCTGAGGCTGGCCGGTTTGATGACCGACTGGTGGCCGCTGTTGTGGAAATGATCCGCGAATGGAAACCGCAGCCAGGCCCGGCGTGGGTGACCTGCGTGCCGTCATTGAACCACACGACGCTCGTTCCTGAATTTGCCGAACGACTGGCCTGCGCGCTGCAACTTCCATTTCATCCCGTGCTGCAAAAAGCCCGCGCCACACCACCGCAGAAGGAAATGCAAAACAGTTTTCAGCAGGCGCACAATCTTGACGGCGCGTTCACGGTCACGCCCGGCGCTGATTTCACCAAACCGCTGCTGCTGGTGGATGACATGGTGGACAGCGGCTGGACGTTCGCGGTTTGCGCCGCATTGTTACGCCAAGCCGGCAGCGGCCCGGCCTTCCCCGTCGCGCTTGCGCAAACCAGCAAATCTGACGAGACTTGATTCGCATGAGTGCCAACCCGCTTTCACCGACCACACAGGCCACGCTGCTGCTGTGTTCGCCGTTGCGCGCGGGCAAGAACAAAGGGGTTCAACCCTTGAGCATCGGCGAGTTCAACGAGTTGGAGCATCAGTTGGCGCGGGTTGGCGCGAAACTAGAGCAATTGCTCGAAGCCGACGCGGCAGAGTTGATCAAAAAGATTTCCCTGGCGGTGGACGGAGCAAAAATCGAAACCCTGCTCGGTCGCGGCTTTATGTTGAGCCTAGCGGTGGAGACGTGGCAAAGCGCGGGCGTTTGGGTGACCAGCCGTACCGAACCGGATTACCCAGAACGCCTGCATCGTCTGAAGCAGAACACGCCGCCGTTGATTTACGGTTGCGGTGAAAAAAAACTTCTGGCGAATGGTGGACTGGCCATCGTCGGCTCGCGCGATGTGGACCTGCCCGGCGAAGAATTCACCAAACGCGTGGCGACTGCTGCGGCGCGCGAAAACATGCAGGTCGTCTCGGGAGGGGCGCGGGGCGTGGATCAGTTCGCAATGCTCTATGCGCTGGAGGCCGGCGGCACGGTCGTGGGCGTTCTTGCAGACAGCCTGTTGCGGTCGGCCACCTCAGGCAAGGCGCGGGAATCAATCCAGGACGGACGACTTACACTCATTTCCGCTTTCGACCCCGAAGCCGGCTTCAACGTCGGCAATGCGATGCAGCGGAACAAACAGATTTATGCGCTGGCAGATTTTGGGCTGGTGGTGAGTTCCGGCCTCAACGAAGGCGGCACTTGGTCCGGCGCGCTTGAACAATTGGAGAAGCTCCAGCTCGTGCCCTTGTTCGTGCGCGATGAAGCCAGTGTTCCCAAGGGCAATCGCGAATTATTGCGCCGAGGGGCAACGGCTTTTCCAATTGGAGCTTTGCACGGCAAATTAGGTGAAGCCTTGGAAGCCTCAGCAAAAGAGCCTGCACCGCTGATGGAAACCGCAGACTTGTTCGCTGCGTCAGCCTTGCACGAATCATCGTCCGAATATCGCAGCAGCCGAAAAGGCGCTGTCGCAAAGAATCGAAAATGAAAATGAAAACCAAAGCTGTAAAACTTTCCGCCAAGCGCGCCGTAGCCGCGCCGTCGCATGCCGTTGTGCCTCTAAAAGAACGCCGGTTAAACTTCGGCAACAAGTGGGATTACGCACCCGCGCCGGAGGATTCCAAGAATTACGTCATCGCGCCGCAGCACGAGTTGTTCATCAACGGCAAATTCGTGAAGCCGACGTCGGGAAAATATTTTCCGTCCATCAATCCCGCGACTGAGCAGCAGCTCACCGAGATCGCCGCGGCGAATGAAGCGGACGTGGACGCCGCAGTGAAATCCGCGCGCAAGGCTTACGACAAGGCCTGGAGCAAGATGCCGGGTCGCGAGCGCGGCAAGTATCTGTATCGCATCGCGCGCATCATTCAGGAGAAGGCGC
>CAYSDO010000252.1:0-6797 GCA_964429665.1 uncultured Bifidobacterium sp. | reverse complement strand
ATTTTTGAGTCCTTGGCACTCCGGAGGACGGGCAGGGGAGAAATGAGATTCAACCGTGAGCCTATCAATGGCGCAGTGACGGGATGTTGTGAAAACGCTGCCACGGTGACGTCGTATTGTTGTGGTGACGCCGAGTGGGCCGGGTCGCGCACTGCGCCATTTCCAATCCGGACACCCCACGAAGTCAGGACTTTCTCCAGTCCAATCTGCCGTTGCGAGTTCTGGCTTGAGTTCAGCAAAAGAAACAGTCGCCCACCCCCTTCAAGGTACTTCTGGATCTTTTCAATCTCTGTTGCTGGATATTCCTTTGCGGGCCCTGCAATGATGAGCAGGCTGCAATCCTGCGGAACGGGATTCGTGCCTCCCAGAAACAGAGGATCGAGTTGGATGGAGTTTTGTGCGAGCACCGATTTGAAGGTGAGGTAGCCGGAAACTTCATCGCTTCCATTCATGTTGTGTTCGCCACGCCCTTGGAGCGCGTAGGCTTTCAACTGTCGAGGGTTCGTTACTGTAAGAATGGCGCCGGAGAAAAGCATCTCCCCTCGCGAGGCGATGGTTTTCAATTCATACTGAGGCTCGCTGGAATTGGTCGAACTCAGGTGGACGTAGCTGCGATCCGACAGGGCGTTCCCGGGGATGACCTTCAACCGCCCGTCGCAATCAAAGATGACCAGGTTCTTGTCATTTTCATTTGCAGCATCGGCAAGTTTGTAGTTGATCTTGATCCTTTGGGCTTCTGCGGCGTCGCGCAGGTAATCCACCGTCCGCACACGGATTTTTGGGTTCACGGCCCGATACTCGCGCAGCAACGCGTCAATGTGGGTGTACAGTGGATCTTCCCGGTCATAGTAGATCGTGACGGCGACTTCATTGGTGAGCGTGCGGAGAAGGTTGAGCGTGCGGGGATAGAGTTCCATCCGTGTCTGGTCGCTCAGGCTGTGTCGGATAAAAATCTTCCCGGACAGATAATTGGCCATCACGAGCACGGCCAGCACGACAAGTGTGCGCAGGACGACATCGAAGCCCACGGTCCACTTTCTGCCTGGGGAAAAACTCTGGCGTGGCTTTTGGGTGTCGTTGCTCATGTC
Organism: uncultured Bifidobacterium sp.; assembly: GCA_964429665.1. Classification (GTDB taxonomy): domain Bacteria; phylum Verrucomicrobiota; class Verrucomicrobiia; order Limisphaerales; family JADLHS01; genus JADLHS01. The sequence continues at coordinate 5,709 of CAYSDO010000252.1, read as the reverse complement.
ATTTCCACCGCCGGCTTTCCACGGCGCGCAATGTCAGGAACAGAAAGAACAGTGTCATGGTTGTGAGAAAAACCACCGACCGTGAATCCACAACGCCTCGCGCGTAGTCCTGCATCTGATGGAAGAGTGCAAATCTACCCATGACCTGTGACTGCCAGTCCGTGCCCACGCTCAAGCCGTCCGCCACGTAGGCAAGCGAGAACAGGCTTACGCCCATCGCAAACGTCACCATCGCTGCGACCATTTGATTGTTTGTGATTGCCGATGCGAAGCAGCCGATGGAAATGAACAGTGAACCCACAAGCGCGATGCCGAGTAACATTCCTCCCAGTGTGCCAGGTTCGAGCGCGCCCGATTGACGCGCGAAATGTTGAACGACGAAACAGCACGCGATCATTGGCAGCCATGCGATGAGATAGAACAGCCAGGCTGCCATAAATTTTGCCGCCACAACTTGAAAGTCTCCCACCGGTGTGGTCATCAACGTTTCAAACGTGCCGGTGAATTTTTCCAATGCAAAGAGCCGCATCGTGATCACCGGTGTGGCCAGCAGCAGTATCAGCCAGAAGAAATAAGTTCGATAGAAAAGCTCCGTCACCGGCACTGGTGACACACCGCTGCCAAGATTCTTGATCAGCACCGCAAAGCTTTCTCCCACCAGAAACGTTGTGGCCGCGACGATGACATAGCCGGTCAACGACATGAAGAACGTGCCAAGTTCGCGGCGCAACAGCGTCAGGAAAACGTGCATTATTGGTCGTCCTCCTCGTCTGGCTTCGTTACTTGGAGGTAAATATCTTCGAGCGTGTGGCGGCTTCGAGTCAGTTCCCGCATCGTCCATCCCCGTGCCCGCGCCATTGTGTAGATGAGCGGGCGCAGGTCAATACCGTCGCGCGGTGTAAGGGCACACCGGTGAAATTCTCCCTGCGCAGGCGAAACGTCATATTGTTCCACCTCGGCCATCTCAGCCCAGCAAGCTTCGAGATCGTCGCGTCCCGCCGCGATTTCCGCGATCACTTGACTGTTTCCCGCCATCTTCTTCTGGAGGTTTTCCTGCGTGTCCGATGCGAGGATGCGTCCGCCGAATAGAATTATCATCCGGTTACAGGTCATTTCCGCCTCGGGCAAAATGTGAGTCGAAATCAAAACCGTGTGTGAACCCGCAAGGCTCTTGATGAGTTGCCGCACCGAGCGGATCTGGTGAGGGTCCAGGCCGATGGTGGGTTCATCCAGAATGATCAACTCCGGTTCATGCACTAGCGCATCCGCCAGGCCGACGCGTTGTTTGAAGCCTTTCGAGAGCTGGCCGATGATGCGCTTCTGTACGTCCGTAAGGCCGCACTGTTGCATCACGCAATCCACGCGATCACGGGAGCGGGCGCGGCTCAAACCCTTGAGCCTGGCGCGGAACTTGAGATATTCGCGCACACGCATTTCATTGTGCAACGGATTGTTCTCCGGCATGTAGCCGATACGGCGGCGAACTTCCTCCGACTCATGAAACACATCCAGCCCGGCCACGTGCGCCGAACCGGACGTGGCAGGAATGAACCCGGAAAGAATCCTCATCGTCGTGCTCTTGCCTGCTCCGTTGTGGCCAAGCAACCCGACAATCTCGCCACGCCCTACGGAAAACGAAACGTCAGCCAGTGCCGTGCGACCGGCGTAACGTTTGGTCAGATTTTGAACTTCAATCATCGGGGCGTTGTCCATGGGAACTCGCGCACGCATTGTGAGGGCAACACAGTGCATCGGCCAACAAAAATTCCAATCCTTCTATTTGCCGCCAAGACCATCATCAATGCAGATCATTCGTCAGTTGCCTCGGAGAAGGCGGTTGCCCGTATAAAATCCCTAAAATTCCGTTCCGCAATCTTGGGTTGTTTCGCTAGTCTTTCGCCCATGGATAAAGAACGCGTGGCGGAAATCCTGGTCGAGATCGGCACTCTGCTCGAACTCAAGGGCGAGAATCCCTTCAAGACCCGCGCCTATCAGAACGGTGCGCGCATCATCGAAGGCTTGAACGAGCCGCTACAGAAGCTGGTCGAGGAAGAGCGCCTCGGCGAACTCAAGGGCATCGGCGACGCGCTCCAACAGAAGGTCACCGAACTCGTCACCACCGGGAAGCTCAAGTATTACGAAGAGCTGAAAGCTTCCGTACCCGCCGGACTCGTCGCCATGCTCGACATTCCCAGTCTCGGCCCGAAGAAGATCATCGCGCTCAACAAACATCTGGGCGTGGATTCCATTGAGAAGCTCGAAGCGGCCTGCAAAGCGGGCAAGGTCGCCGAACTCGACGGCTTCGGTGAAAAGACGCAGACGAAGTTGCTCGAAGGCATCGCGCATCGCCGGCTTTACGCGCAACGTTCGCGCCTCGACAACGCCCTCGCCGTGGCCGAACCCGTGCTCGACAGTTTGCGGCAGCATCCCGACGTCATCCGGTGCAGCACGGCGGGCAGTTTGCGGCGCTGGCGTGAGACCATTGGCGACATTGATTTTCTCGTCTCGTCCAAGCAACCCGCCAGCATCATCGAGTATTTCGTCGCGCAACCCGGCATCCTTAGCGTCAGTGCCAAGGGCGACACCAAGGCCAGCGTGATTCTCGCCGGCGGCATTCAAGCCGACTTGCGCGTGGTGAGCGATGAGGAATTTCCCTTCGCGCTCGCCTATTTTACCGGCAGTAAGGAGCACAACATCGTCATGCGGCAACGCGCCATTGCGCGCGGGTTGCGCCTCAACGAATATGGTTTGTTCAAATCCAAGGAAGAAACCCGCGACCCGAAACTCCGCGTCGCCTGCGCCACCGAGGATGACATTTTCGCCACGCTCGATCTCGCCTACGTGCCGCCGGAAATGCGCGAGGATCACGGCGAATTTGACGCCGCCGAAAAAGGCAAACTGCCAAAACTCCTCGAATGGACTGACCTGAAAGGCGCGTTGCACAATCACACGACGTGGAGCGACGGCCACAACACGATCGAAGAAACTGCCGCGCACATGGAAGAACTCGGTCTGCAATACTGGGCCGTCACCGATCACTCGCGCGCGGCTTATCAGGCAAAAGGACTCGATGAAACCCGTCTGCGCGAACAGATCAAGGCCATCGCGGCGTTGAACAAAAAGCTCGCGGGCGAAGGACAGGATTTCCGGCTGCTCACCGGCAGCGAAGTGGACGTGCTCAAGGACAAGCTCGATTTCGATGACGACCTGCTCACCGAACTGGACGTCGTCGTCGCGAGTTTGCATGTGCCATCGAACAACGAGGCCGACAACACCAAACGCCTCATTCGCGCCGCGGAAAACAAATACGTCCACATGCTCGGCCATCTGACAGGCCGCCTGCTGCTCGAACGCGAGGCGTATCCGGTGAATCAGGAAGCGGTGATTGACGCCTGCGCCGAGACCGGCACATGGATCGAACTGAACTGCAATCCGTGGCGCATGGATCTCGACTGGCGCAAATGGTTTTACGCGCGGAGCAAAGGCGTGAGATGCGTCATCAACCCCGACGCGCATCGCAACGGCGACGCGGGCTATCTCCGCCTCGGCGCTGGCCTCGCTCGCAAAGCGTGGCTGACCAAGGCGGATGTCATCAACACGCTGCCGTTGGATAAATTGCGGAAGGAACTTGAGAAGAAGCGCTATCAGTGAATTGCGGTAGGAGGCAGAGATAACTCATTGCTTTGTAACCATTACTTCCCATTCATAACTTTGGGTTTTGTCTTTGAAAGGTCCGAATTTAAGCGACGGCTCGTGCGCATTCTTGTCGTCCGATTGTCGGTAGATAATACCACTCCATTCAATCTAGCTGTGAACAGTTCCGACTTTTTGTGTGTCGAACACAAGATTCAGGACGAGGTACGCCTCTTTCGGATTTCTAGGCACGCTCTCCGCCTCTTCCGGAAAACGAGCTGGCCAATTCGTCCGAACTGACCATTTGCCACTCCCGTTCTCGGAAGACATCACTATAAAGAAGCCACTTGGAGCATTGGTTATCAGAAACGTCCCGTCTTTTCTGAGCGTGAGGGCAAACGCAGTATGCTTGGTCGGCAACTGAGGGCGTGGAAATGTATTGGGCTTGATAAGCTCTCGAATCTTGAATGTCGATGACGCGATTCTCCAGTCACCAACAAGACTATTTTCTGAGATGAGACCAGCGACAGCGTTGCCGAAAGTTGCGGTGATGAGGAAAACGAGTGCAAAGAATTGTGACATGGTAGCTAACAGGTTTTTGAAGTAACAAAGTTGGTTTCGCTCTTTGGATTTTTAGTTGACGCTATCGCGAGATTTCGCACCTGTCCAGCAAGGAAGTCGTGACTGAGATTTGGTAGGGCGGGCAGTCCTCTGTCCGCCGCTCTTGAAACAGACGCGTCCTGATTCACTCCGCCGGCGCGCACGGAGTGTCGCGCCCTACCTCAGCCCCGTTAGGGGCGGCATCTTTGTAGAACCGTCGGGAAAGATTTCCAAGCTCCGTACGAGCGACATATTCGCAGATGTGCCGCTCCTACGGAGCTTGATTGGACTATGGATTTTCGTGCTACAAAGATGTCGCGCCTATGGCGCTGTGATTGGTAATGCGATCATTCCTCTGCCCGCCACTCTTGAGCAAAAGCGTCCTGATTCACCTCGCTGGCGCGCACGGAGTGTCGCGCCATGCCCGTCAAAGAATACTTTGGCCACCGTTTCAACCCGAATTCTGAAATAGGTCGGGGAGCGCACGCGCCGCGCGTGCATTTTTCCGCGCCCTCGCGGAAAAACATTGGCCGTACGAATCTGTTCTGACTTCGATCTGCCTGTGACGTCGCACCCCTTGCGGAACGCGTGGGCGCGTTCCGCCACACGCGAGGCGCGTGTGCTCCCCGAACTTCAGAATCCGGATTCAAACCTCCAGATCGTCACCGCCGATTCCTCCGGAGACGTCGGCACACACGCCTCGTTTTGATTCCGAGATGAAACGCAGGAATTGTTTTACCGCTTCGCTTTTCGCCTCCGTTTCAGAAGAGGCCAGCGCTTCGCGAAGGTTATTTCCGCACCGGAACAGCGCACGGTAAATCCGCTTCAGTTCCATCCGATCCTCCGCATTGAACCCCGCACGGCGCATTCCCACTACGTTCAAACCACAAATGGAGTTTACCCCTGTAGCAATGGTAAATGGCGGCACATCTTTGCTGATTCCTGTGCCGCCCTGCATCATGGCGAGCGCGCCGACCCGGGTGAACTGGTGAACGAGGCAGTTGCCGGAAATGAACGCCCGATCCTGCACGACCACGTGGCCGCCCAGCAGCGCGCCATTGGCGATGATGACGCGGTCGCCGATCACGCAGTTGTGGCCGACGTGACAGTTTGCCATCAGAAAATTGCCCGAGCCAATGATGGTTTCTGCATCGAGGGAGGTTGAGCGGTTGATGGTGACGTGTTCGCGGAAAACATTGTCATCACCGATTCGCACGCGAGTCGGGTCGCCTTTGTATTTCAAGTCCTGTGGCTCGTCACCAATCACCACGCCGTCATGGATCCGGTTGCGTGCGCCGAGGATGGCGGTGCCTGTGATGCGTGTGTGCGCCTCTACGACACAGTCTGCGCCCAACTCCACGCCCTCATCAATCACAGCAAAAGGGCCGACGCGTACCGTGGGATGCAGTTTCGCTTTCGGATGAATGACGGCTGTCGGATGAATCATGCGCTGAGAATACAAAAGCACCTGAAGGA
>CAYSDO010000251.1:0-6819 GCA_964429665.1 uncultured Bifidobacterium sp. | reverse complement strand
AAGCGTGAGCGTGCCGCCGGCATTGGGCTGAATGACTGTAAGCATTGCTGCCGCGCTGGTTGTTGCCCCCGCCATATTGGTGACAGTGACGCTGTATAGACCGGCGTCGTTCGTGGTGATGCCGGTCAAGGTCAGCGCGGCATTCGTTGCGCCGGAGACAGGGCTGTTGTTGAACTTCCACTGATAAGCCAGCGGTGCAGTACCGGTTGCCACAGCAACGAATGTGGCCACACCGCCTTCGATGGCAGATGTGCCTGCGGGTTGCTGCGTGATGGTCGGCGGGGCGATTGTTGGTGCGGCATAAACATCCCCGAAGGAAGTGCCGATTCGTAAATCGTCGAGCGCGATCACGCCAATACCCGCGTCCTGACGGAGTGCGAAGGAAGTAAGGGATGATGCTCCTGATGTTGAATCTGAACCCGTAACCGATGGCGACGCTTCCGTAGCCGGATCCACCCACAAGGTCGCCACACCATTGCTGACAACGTACCGGACATACACGCGGTAATCGGTGTTGAGATTCAAATTCGCCGCATTCGTTGCCGAGGCTGTGCTGCCTGAGTTGTTCAGAATGCCAAGGCGGAACTTCCCCGCATCTGCGCCGCCCGTCAGTCCGAAAATCTTCGCGCGAAAATTACTCGTGCCCGTCCCTTTGAAGTGCGCGAAATATTGCCCGACCGCAGACGGCAACGTAGCGAAGTTTACAGTAAAGCTTGCGTACAAGATCGTGGTGCTGGCCGGCTGGTAAGGTTGTCCGGGCACGAGCACGTTCACATCCTCCGTTTCCGGCACCCGGAGGTCGAGTCGTTCCGAGATCACCTCCATCTGACCCGATACGCCGCTGTGCGTCGTCCATGCGCCACTGCTCACCGTTACGAGCGCACCGTCAGGGTAACTAAACGACTCACTCAACAGCAGGACTGCATTTGAACTGGTAACCACGCCCATGAATAAACCAACGAACACAATCATCCGCTCCAGCCGACAGGACATTCTCAAAAACATCACTCGAAAAATAACCACGCTTGCTGTCGTTCCACAACTCATCCTCGAATAATTTTGCGCCATCCATCGAATTTGCCTGAAGTCCGCCAAAACAATCCCAAAAGCGGCCATGCAAACGAAACCGAGAACAGGGGCAATCCGCTTGACCTTTGGCCGCAAATCTCCATTCTACGCACCCGGCAACTCGCCCGTCCCAGTCGCAGTCCCGCAATCGCGGGAAGCGTTTCCCGGTCGCATCAGAGTGGTGTGATCGCTATTCTTGAGACGTGGACGACCCGGTCATTTACGATATGCAACACATCCGAAACATCGCGATCATCGCGCACGTTGACCACGGCAAGACCACGCTCGTGGACTGTCTTCTCAAACAATCCGGCACCTTCCGCGCCAACCAGCACGAATCCTCCGAGGTTCGCCTGATGGATTCGATGGACCTGGAAAAGGAGAAGGGCATCACCATCCGCGCCAAGAACGCCGCGTTCAAATACAAGAATTACCACATCAACATTGTGGACACTCCCGGCCACGCCGATTTCGGCGGCGAGGTGGAGCGCATCATGAACATGATTGACGGTGTGCTGCTCGTGGTTGATTCCGCCGAAGGCCCGCAGGCGCAAACGCGTTTCGTGTTGCGCAAGGCGCTTGAAGCGGGCGCGAAACCCATCGTGGTCATCAACAAGATTGACCGCGATAACGCGAACCCAAAGAAGGTGCTCGATCAGGTGTTCGAGTTGTTCATGTCGCTCAACGCGACGGATGAGCAACTGGATTTCCCGTTCATCTATTGTTCGGCCAAGGAAGGTTACGCCAAGGTCGAACTGGATCACGTCAGCGGCACGATGGAGCCGTTGTTCGACGCGATCGTGAAACACATTCCACCGCCGCGCGCCAAGGCGGGCGAAGGTTTCCAGGTGCTCGTGGCGAATCTGGATTACAGCGATTACCTCGGTCGTATCGCGTTCGGAAAGATTTACGAAGGCAAAGTGAAAGTCGGCGATCCTGCGATTTGTCGTCACGGTGACGGTCGCATCACCAAGGGCAAAGTCACAATGCTCTATCATTTCGAGGGCATGAAGCGGATCGAAATCAACGAGGCGCACGCTGGCGACATCGTGGGCATCACGGGCTTCGAGGATGTATTCATCGGTGAGACGATTTGCGACAGTGAAGCGCGTCCGGCATTGCCTTACATCCCGATTGATCCGCCGACGATCCAGATGGAATTCGCCGTGAACGACGGCCCGCTCGCGGGCAAGGACGGCAAGCTCGTCACCGCGCGCCACATCTGGGATCGCTTGGTAAAGGAAATCCGCACCAACGTCGCTCTGCGCATCGCGCAGACGAGCGACCCGAAAATCTTCGCAGTCAGCGGACGTGGCGAAATGCAGATCGCCATTCTCGTCGAACAGATGCGTCGCGAGGGCCACGAAGTTTTGGTGTCGCGTCCTGAAGTGTTGTGGAAAAAAGACCCGACCACTGGCAATCCGCTTGAACCCATCGAGAAGTTATTCGTGGAAGTTCCGAGTGAAAACCTCGGCACGATCATGGAAAATCTTTCCAGTCGCAAAGCTCAGATCACAAACATGAATCACGTCGGCAACCAGGTTTCCGTGGAGGCGCTCGTGCCGATGCGTGGCTTGATCGGATTTGAAACCGATCTCGTCAATTCGACGAAGGGTATGGGCGTGATGAGCCACTTGTTCCATGAATACGGTGAGGATCGCGGTGAGATCGCGGCGCGCAAGAATGGTTCACTCGTCAGCATGGACGGCGGCGAAGCGACCAGCTATGCGCTGAACATGGTGCAGGAGCGTGGGCGCTTGATGGTCGAGCCGGGTGATGAAGTCTATGTCGGCATGATCGTGGGTGAGAATGCCCGCGAGAACGACATCCCGGTCAATCCGGTGAAGGAAAAACGCCTGACCAACATGCGCTCGCAAGGTGATGGTAAAGGCATCCAACTCGCGCCGCCACTCAAGCTCTCATTGGAACGCGCGCTGGAATACATTGATGTGGATGAGTACGTGGAAGCGACTCCGAAGAATCTGCGATTGCGCAAGAAGGAGCTTGATGAAAACAAGCGCAAGCGCTCCGAGAAAAGCCGCGCGATCAAGTATATCGAGAACTGAGTGACCGTATCTAAATTGAAGTCCGGCCTTTGAAACAGGCCGGGCTTTTCATGTCGCAATCTGAAAACTACTCGCCCTCGTGATCGCGAAAGACATGGTTGTAATCAATCCGCGCCATCCAGTAGATGCAGGCTATGGGCATCAGGAGTTTGAGGCATCCGAGCACGCCGATGCCATTCAGCACGACGTTCCGCACGAAGATTCCCAACAGCATGACTGCGACGAGAACACCCAGCCATTTCGCATGCCTCACTCGCAACCACAACAACACACCAGCCACGATGGACACCACACCAGTCCCCGCAATCCAAGGCTTCAGTTCCGAGGCGGTCTCACCCAAACTCCAAAGGAAAAGAATTCCACCAAACACTGACACCACCGCCATGTGATCCGCTTGTCGTGCATGTTGCGTCGGAAATCGGAACAGCGGCAATTCCACTATTTCATCCACTGGGAAATGCGGCCTGTTCCAGTCGCAATACGCCGCGAGTTTCTTCCACACCTCGTCGTCGCCACAAAGTTCATCGCCCCATCCTCGCACAGAGAATGAATCCTGGTCGTAGTTCTCTTCGATGAACTGACAACGTCCTTCTTTGTGAAGATGGGGATCGGGAAAAGGAAACGTGGCAACGACGCGGCGCAAGTCTGTCGCCTGCTTCCAACAACCGATCGTCTCATATGCAGCGGCAAACACTTCGTAGGGCGGATTGCCCGGCCAGTCCGCGTCGAAGAAATAACGGTAGCCGCCGTTGTCAATCACACCTTGCGCACCATTGACGATCAAAAACGTGCGAACCGGCTCGGACAATTTGGTCAAATCTCCACCGGCCGCGTGCTCCAGCTTGTACGCATTCCATCCCACCTGAATACATTTTATCCTGCTCTCTCTATCCATCGGGTGTCTTTGTTGGATTGCATGAGCGCATGGCGAAGGAGCGAAGTCGAGTCCAAACTCAATCATGCCTCGCACATTTCGGAATTAAATTCATTCGCTGCACCAGGTATTGCAGCACGTAGAATTGTTCACGGCACTATGAGCGCGCGGTAGAAACGTTTTTGATTCGTGACGGCGTTGGTGTCCATGAAGATTGGATGGCCGTTGTCGTTCAGCACCGTGCCAAGCGGCGTCCAGGTTGAGAGTGTTGTGGACGCTTGCACCTGGTAAAGCTGATTCGTGTCGCCATCAATCTCAAGGGTTACCGAACCATTCGGCGTCCAGCCCAGAATCTTCAGTTGCGGTTTTGTCAGTGAAGCGGGAAAACAATCCGGATAAATGAACGACTCTGAACTGGCCGAAAGCCCGCCCGCATCTGTCACTGTCAGCCGCACGCGATAGTAATAGGTTTCGCCGTTGCAACCCACCGGTGAAGTTGTGGTGGATGCGGTCACATTTGTGTTCACGGGGCTGGTGTGGAAATGCTCGTTGTGATGCAAAAACGTCTGCCATGCGTGGTGCAATTGATTCGCAGGATGCTCGGCATCGCTCACCACAGCCGTCAGCGGAAAAACGGTTTCACCTGCCAACGGATAGTGCGCACCGCTTATTGGACTGATGATCGAGATTGTTGGCGGCGTATTGTTCACGTAAATGGTCAAGGTATTCGTGGCGGTGGCGTTGTTGGTATCCTGCACCACCAAAGTCACGACGAAATTCGTTATGACGCCGGCTGGCGCATCAAAACTGTGGGACGGATTCGCATTTGTGGTGGAGGCCGTGCCATCGCCAAAATTCCAACTGTAAGCCAGCTCCCCTCCTTCGGGATCAACAGAGTTCGTGCCTGTGAAGTGCACTACCAGCGGTGCGATGCCGAAATTTCTTTCGGCAACCGGATTTGCCTGTGGAGGCTGATTGCCGTCAGGCGCGTAAACAATTTTTCGAACCACTGTAGCACTGCCAACGTATGTGATGTAGTAGAGCGCCCCGTTTGTCGGGTGAGTCCCGACGAACACAACACCTCCACCGTCGCTGAGAAAATTTGCCACGCTCACCGGCTTGTTGTTGGAATCAAAGACAAAGTTGCGGATCCAGTGCTGGCCATAATCCCCGTGAAAGTAGGTGTCTTTGTAAATGGCGGGGAAATCGTTGCCTTCATACCAGGTGCCACCGACGGAACAGTTGCCATCAAAGCTCGGTCCGGACACCGGCGAATTGGTGGCATCCAGTTCTACAAAAGTGGCATTGCCGCTTCCGTCAAAAGTGCTCGTGCGCGACGGCCCTCCCGCGTGACCCCAGTCAATTACGGGACGGGTATGCATGAAGCGCGGGATGGTGGAGGGAATTTCCTCACTTACGATGCAGGGATTCGGCCACGATGGCGGATTGAGACTCTGCTCGATCAGCAAATCAGTGTACTCAAAATACTCTTTTGTACAACCGTTGGTGGGGTAATACGGATTGGGAGCATCGAGATTGTACATGAATATGTTGAAGTAGTCGTCCCTGAACTTCATGCCTTCGTAGATCGGCCAGCCGAAGTTTTTTCCAGGACTGGTGCAAACATCCAATTCCTCCCACTCCTGCCAGCCCACGTCGCCGATGTAGAGCGCGCCCGGATCGGCGTTTGTCGGATTATGGCTTCCGGATTCAGGCCGGATCGTCATGCGAAACGGATTGCGCAATCCCATCGCCCAGACACGCGAACGCGGAGCGCGCGGATTGGCTGGATCGTAAAAAGGATTGCTCGGCACACCGTCACCAGTCTCGGGATCAAGGCGGAGCACTTTGCCATTCAAGCAGTCCACGAGTTGAGCGCGCAGCGCGCCGATGTTTTCTTTTGGGCGAATGATGCCTTCGTTCAAACACTGCTGGTAGTAAGTACCCGCAAGATTGCCTGCGTCCAGGGTGGCAAAGTTTGCCGCGTCTCCGCACGAAGCGAGAAGCGTCTTGTCTTCGCCGAACAAAAGCGTGCCCATACCATGCGACATGTGAACGGTGGGAATTCCGTTGGAGATGGATTCGCCAAGAAGAATATGGCGGGAATTGTAGTTGATGGTCTGAAATCCATTGGTGGCATCCGCTGTGTAGCGCGTGATGCGACCGATGGACCCGACGGATTCCTCGCTGACGTTCGCGTTGTAGTTGGACGTGCCAAATTCTGTCAGATAATGGTGATCCACAGTATACATCAAATAAACACGACCGTTGGTAGCGAAGTCTGAATCCAGACAGAAACCCAACAAGCCGAAATCCCCCCAGTTGGCCACTTCCTCATGGATGTCGAGGAAAGGTTGGGCGGACTTGACGCCGTTGGTGACACTCCAAACGAGGCCGGCGCGTTCCCAGACAAACATCCGTCCATCCGGAGCAAAAGTCAGCCCCACAGCTTCATTCCAACCGCTGCCGACCGTCTGCTCCACGAATCCAGGTGGCAGAACAGTAGCTTTGGCGCGATTTGAAAGCTCTACAGCAAGCATTACGAAAGCAAAACCGCAAAGCCATCTCAACTTGAACTGAATCGAAATCAATCCTGATTTATTCATACACCGGGCGAACTATCCAAGCAAAGGCCACACCAATCAAACTGAGAAATCCTTTACTGCGATTTCACGATTTTTGATTTGGTTTTGAAGCAGACGCGAGCGGACCTGTATCCATGCAGCATCAAGGACACTATGGCGAAAGCAGCAGCCGGTAATATCGCTGCGTATGCGTGAAGACATTCGTGTCGGCGAATGTGAGACTGCC
>CAYSDO010000250.1:0-6831 GCA_964429665.1 uncultured Bifidobacterium sp. | reverse complement strand
CTCGGGGTTTGCAGGACCGAAGGTGGTTGATTTCGTGACGTCCTTCAGCGTCGTCACCCACTTTGAAGGATTCCAAAAAGGCGTGCTCGATTCCCGCGACGTGTTGTTCTTCCTGTCGGTGATCGGCTTCTCACTGTTCACCACCGGAGTGATTCTGCGGAGTCATCGGGCGGGCTAAGAAAGAATTTTGCGATGCAAAACAAATCTCTCCAGACATTTCTTTATTCAGCGGGCGGTGTGGCGGCGATGGCGGCAATTCTCGTCGCGGTCAACATCCTCGTCGGCGCTGCACGCACTCGCGTGGACCTCACCAAGGAAAGGGCCTACACCCTTTCCGACGGCACCAAGGCCATTCTCAACAAGCTCGACACACCAGTTACAATCCGGTTCTTCTTCTCTAAGAGCGCTGAATCATCCCCTCAGGCGGTCTTTTTCAAAGGCTACGCGGCAAAGGTTGAGGACCTCCTCGCCGAATACAAGCTCGCCAGCAAAGGCAAGATCATCCTTGAAAAGATTGATCCCAAGCCCGACTCGGATGACGAGGACAAAGCGCGGCTCAACGGGGTCGAGGGAATGCCGTTTCCGAATGGAGAAAAGTTCTACCTCGGTCTTTCGGTCAGCGTTGTTGGTACCGAGACATCAATTCCATTCCTCACACCAGACCGCGAACGACAGTTGGAATATGATCTATCCCGGGCCATCACGAAGATCGTCACACCGGAAAAACCGGTCGTCGGCGTGATGAGCGCCTTGCCCGTGTTCGGGATGCCTTCGAATCCGATGATGGCGCAGATGGGCCAGCGCGGTCAGGAGCCGTGGGCCATCATCAACGAATTAAAAAATGACTTCAACGTGAAGCGTGTCGATATGACGGCGGAGAAGATTGACGATGACGTGAAGGTGCTTGTGGTGATTCATCCCAAGGAAATCTCCGACTCGGCACAGTTCGCGATTGATCAATTCCTGATGCGCGGCGGAAAGATGATTGCGTTCCTGGACGCCAACTCCCTCGTGGATCAACCGCGCGGCCAGAACCAGATGATGGCACAAATGGGCGGCGGCGGTTCTTCGTTGGACAAATTACTCAAGGCTTGGGGCATCCAGTTCGAGAACTCAAAGGTCGTCGCCGACTTGAACTATCAACTCGAAGTTGGCGGCGGAAACTCACCTGCGTCACAAAGGCCGACCTGGCTTTCTATCACGCCCGGCGGCATCAACACCAACGACATCGTCACGGGCCAGATTGACAACGTCTGGTATTTTGCCGGTGGAGTTTTCAGCGGGACACCTGCTGATGGCTTGAAGCAAACCGTGTTGCTGAAAAGCACGACGGATTCGGCGCTCGTTGAAGGTTTCCTGTCAAATCTTTCACCCGAGAGTGCAATGAAAGATTTCAAACCGTCAGGCAAGGAGCAAACACTTGCGTTGCGGCTCACGGGAAAATTCAAGTCGGCGTTCCCTGCTGGCAAACCCGTCGCGGACAAACCCGCCGACGGTTCGACCAACACTCCAGCGGCCACGCCCGATTCACTCAAGGAATCAAAGATTGAGACGAGTGTGATCATCGTCGGCGACTCCGACATGGTGAACGACAACTTCACGGTTCAGGACATGCAGACCCCATTCGGCAACATGCGACGACAGTTGAATTCCAACCTGAATCTCGTGCAGAACGCCGTCGAGCAATTGTCCGGAGACAACAACCTGATCGCCGTCCGAAGTCGTGCGCTCATGAACCGTCCGTTCGAGATCGTGAAACAGAAAGAGGCCGAAGCGAGCAAACAATTCCAGGGTGAAATAGACAATCTTCAAAAGAAATCGCAGGAAGCACAGCGGCGGATCAATGAAATGCAGGCACAGAAGTCCGACAAGAGCCAGCGTTTCATCATCTCGCCAGAACAGCAGGCCGAGATCGCCAAGCTGGAAAAGGAAAGCCTCGAAACTGGCAAGACATTGCGCGAATTGCAGAAGAAATTGCGGCGCGAGGTGGACTCCCTCAAGACCCGGCTGACGTGGTGGAACATTCTCGCGATGCCGGTGTTGGTGAGCCTGACGGGGATCGTGCTCGCAATTTACAAACGCAAACTCACAGCGGCGAAGTAACACGGGAACGCCAACATATTGGCGGAGAGTTTCCGCGCTGCGACGAGAACACACGCCGGCAAAGATGCCGGCACTCCTGAAAAACATTTCAGTTATGAACAGCAAACAATTCGGAATCTTGTTGGTGTTGGTGGTGCTGCTTGGCGGCGCGGGGCTGATGATTTACAACAAGCGCGGCGATTCATGGTCGGGAGGCAGTGAAACCACCGGGCAAAAACTTCTTGGCGCATTTCAAATCAATGATGTTACTCAAATCACAATCAAGCAACACGGCAACGAACTCAACCTCTCAAAGAAAGATGATCTTTGGCGGGTTCGTGAACGCGGAGATTATCTGGCCGACTTCGGCGACATCAGCAAGCTCCTGCTCAAGCTGCGCGACGTTAAAGCAATCCAGACCGAGAAGATCGGCGCGTCCCAGCTTGGCCGTCTTGAACTCGCACCACCCGGCACGAACAGCAACACTGCGACCCTGATCGAGTTGCGTGACAATGGTGGGAAGGTTATTCGCTCACTGCTGCTCGGCAAAAAGCACATGCAAAAATCCAGCCGCCCGTCACAGTTTGGGGAAATGGATGGAGAGGGAGGGTTTGCAGACGGACGGTATGTTATGCTGGACGCGAGCTCAGGGAACGTGAGCTTGATTTCTGACGCCCTCACGGAAGCGGAGGCCAAACCGGAACAATGGCTGAACAAGAGTTTCATTAAAATTGAAAGGCCACGTTCCATTTCTGTCATCCATGCCGAGCCCACAAATTCATGGTCGTTGACCCGTGAAAGCGAAACCAACGAATGGAAACTCGCCGAGGCAAAGCCAGCAGAAAAACTGGATTCAGGGAAATCGTCCGGAGTTACAGGCCCTTTTTCTTCCGCATCGCTCGCGGACGTGGCGATTGGACTGTCACCAGAGCAGACCGGGCTTTCCAAGCCGACCATTGTAAAGGTGGTTACTTCCGACGGTTTTGAATACACGATCAACATCGGTGCCAAAACCAATGATAATTATTTCGTGGCCGTGAGCATGGACGGAAAGCTTGTCAGGGAACGCACACCGGTCAAAGATGAAAAGGCAGAGGACAAAGCCAGGCTGGACAAGGAGTTTGCCGACAGTCTTAAAAAGTTGGAGGAAAAACTCGAAACCGAGAAAACATTCGGCAAATGGACTTATCTCATTTCGAGTTGGACCGTGGATTCCCTTTTGAAAAAGCGTTCTGAATTGCTCGAGGACAAGAAAGATGAAACCAAGCCGGAAGACGCTACCACCGAAAAACAGGCAGTCTCCCCTGCCCCTTTGTCTAATCCATAGATTTCCACCAAAGCCACGGTAGCTTAATCGTGCAAGACGGGTTGCAATCTGCATTGCCCCGTGGACCGAAAGAATACATCCCGGCATCAACTTGATAACTCCCGCCTCGACACCAGCCATCACCCTTCGGAAACTGCGCGTGTGAGTTGGTTCTATCGCAAACTGATCCGCCCTGCGCTTTTTTCGCAACAGCCGGAAGACGCACACCACAGCGCAATAAACAGTCTGGCTTGGGTCTCAAATCATCCCTTCGCATGCGACGCCCTGGAATCGTTCTTCGCCGCCCCGCCGTTGCCAGTTGATCTTTTCGGCCTGCGATTTCCCAATCCCGTGGGACTGGCTGCCGGCATGGACAAGTGCGCGGATGCCGTCCCTGCATGGGCTGCACTTGGGTTTGGCTTCAGCGAACTTGGCGGCGTCACGTGGCATCCGCAGCCGGGCAATCCGTTGCCAAGGATGTTTCGTGCCGTGGCAGATGAAGCCATAATCAACCGAATGGGCTTCAACAATCCAGGAGCCGAGGTGCTCGCTGAAAAACTCAAATACTGGCGGACACGCGGTCTATGGCCGCGCCACCCGGTTGGCATTAATCTGGGAAAGTCCAAAATCACGCCCCTCGAAAAAGCAGCGGAGGATTACGCGAATTCATTCCGCGCTCTACGTGATCTCGCAGATTTCTTCGTCGTCAACGTCAGTTCGCCCAACACCCCCGGACTGCGCCAGCTTCAGGACAAGGCCGCGCTGAATGAGATTCTGGCGGCGATGCAGGAAATCCAGAGTCCAGAGCCCGGAGTCGGGAGTCCAGCGCTCGCACCGCAACACAGCGAGACAAAGGACTCAGGACTCAGGACTCCGAACTCAAGACCGATCTTGATCAAAGTCGCTCCTGATCTGACATTTGACGCACTCGATGAAATTCTCGAATTAACTGGGCAACGAAACATCGCAGGCATTGTAGCCACGAATACCACCATCACGCGGCCCGCCACCGACGACACTAATGTTCAGCACATTTACTCCGAGACCGGAGGCCTGAGCGGACGTCCGCTCCGCGATCGCAGCACGGAGGTCATCCGGCATTTGTACCGGCAATCGCGTGGCAAAGTTCCGATCATTGGAGTGGGCGGAATTTTCAGCGCGGACGACGCATGGAAAAAAATTTCAGCCGGCGCCTCACTTGTCCAAATCTACACAGGCATGGTCTATGAAGGGCCGGGGCTGGCCCAAGACATTGTAGCTGGACTGGTTGGAAAACTTGAGAGAGAATGTGCCTCGAACTTGTTGGAAAAAGTCGGCTCAGAGGCGTGAAAGAAAGCGATTTTCCCTGCTTGACCGTTTGTAATGAGGGGACTATACCGGACTCGAAGCCTAGTTACATGAACAACCTAGAACCCATAAAAGCCTATGACTCTAACAAAACGTGACCTCGTGATTCGCATCAGCGAAGAAACCGGAATAGTACAACAAAAAGTATTGGATGTCGTTCAGAAGACGCTGGATTACATCTCTGAAGCACTCGCCAACAACGACAAGGTGGAATTGAGAAACTTCGGCGTGTTTGAGGTCAAGACCCGCAAAGCCCGCGTGGGTCGGAATCCCAACAAACCCGAAACCGACGTACCCATCCCTGCCCGTTCCGTAGTCAAATTCAAAGCTGGCAAGGAAATGCGGCTCGACGTTATCAAGCTGCCGCCAAAAAAGAGATAGGCAGCCAAAACTCTTGTTCATTCAAAGGCGATAGCTGAAAGGTTATCGCCTTTTTCTTTTTGTTTCGCGGCAACGCGTCTATCCTCCGGCGACTTATGGAACGATTGCCCGGTTTTCGCGACTTCTACCCTGAACCGCTTCCTCACAAGGACGTGTGGAGCGCAGACGCGCGCCAATACATCTTTGGCAAATGGCGCGATGCAGCCCGCCGTTATGGTTTCCGTGAATACGACGGGCCGCCGCTGGAACCTCTTGAGCTTTTCACCACCAAGAGCGGCGAAGAAATCGTTGGACAGCTCTACAACTTCAAGGACAAGGGCGACCGCGAGATCGCGCTCCGCCCCGAAATGACGCCCACGCTCGCACGCATGGTCGCCGCGCACGAGCGCAACTACAAGAAACCCATCAAGTGGTTCGCCATGCCACAACTATTCCGCTACGAACGCCAGCAGAAGGGCCGCCTGCGCGAGCACTTCCAGTTCAACGCCGACATCTTTGGCGAACAGGATGCATCTGCGGATGCTGAACTCATCGCGCTGCTCATTGATACCCTGCGCTCGTTTGGTCTGACAGCCGAAGATTTCGTCATCCGCCTCAGCAGCCGCAATGCGTGGAACGATTACTTCACCAATCGTGGTGGCAAAGCCGGACAGGAATACGATTTCTTTCAGATCATTGATAAACTCGAACGCACGCCCTCCGAGGAATCGCATAAAAAACTGACAGCACTGGGATTCTCGCTCGACGACGTGAATGCCTTCATCAACTCTGGTGCGCCCACGGCGGAACTCACGTCCATCATCGCCAACCTTACCGCCCGCGGCATGGGTGACTTCGTGAAGGTGGATTACAAAGTGATTCGCGGGCTGGCGTACTACACCGGGCCGGTGTTCGAGGCGTTTGACCGCAAGGGCGAATTCCGCGCTATCGCGGGCGGCGGACGCTACGACAACCTCGTGAAGCTCATCAGCGGCGGTAAAGTGAATCTGCCCGCACTCGGCTTCGGCATGGGTGACGTGGTATTGCTCGAACTGCTCAAAGCCCGCAACCTGCTGCCGCAGTTTGATGGCGGCATGGATGTTTTCGTGTTGATTGAAGACGAGGCATTGCGTCCCCAATCGCTCAAGCTCGTCCAGGACTTGCGCTCATCCGGGCTTGTCGTGGATTACACCCTGACAACCACGAAACCCGAAAAACAATTCAAACGCGCGCAGGAATTGAAAGCTGCCCATACCGCCAAGCTGGACAATGACGCCTACGTCCGCATCCGCAATATGAACACCCGCGAAGAAGTTGTTGCAGGCGTGAATGACGCGACAAACCACATCAGGCGATAAGACATGCCCAAAACATAGTTGCCGATAGTTGTTGCTATCCTGCCGGAAACAGTCAGTCTCCAGTTGTCTGTTAGATAGCTTGTCACTTCCACGGCATGGTAAATCTTCAAGTGAACTTGATTCAGTGATGATTTGAAACCCGGCGTTCGGGAACAGTCTGGTAAGCGCAGTGTTAGTCTGGACAGTAATACATCACATGAGTAATAAATTGTTTGTTGGAAATCTTTCCTTCAATACCACTGAAAACGACCTGAACGACGCGTTTGCCGCGTTCGGCACGGTCACTGAAACCAACCTGATGATGGATCGCATGACCAATCGCCCCCGCGGCTTTGGTTTCGTGACCATGAGCAGCGCCGAGGAAGCCCAGAAGGCCAT
>CAYSDO010000249.1:0-6856 GCA_964429665.1 uncultured Bifidobacterium sp. | reverse complement strand
TATTTCTCCTTGATCCAGGACATGAGGACCGAGGTGTCGAGACCGCCCGAGTAAGCTAAAACAATTTTCATGCGAGGCACATTAAACCGGGAAGAGTTGCGAAACGCAAAATGGAAATGGGTGTCGCGCGTCCGTGCGATCAGCGGTAAAGCGAGAAGCCCAGCCGGAACGAATCGGATTTCTCGTTGTATCGAAGCAGGCTTTCGCCATAACCGGTGAAGTATTGCGCGTCGAGATAGACGCTGAAACTGCCGAAGAATCTCATGGTGGGATAAGTGAGATCCAGTTGGAGGCTTTGATGGTTGCCCTCGCGGCCCATACGGCCCAAAGCAGACAATTGCAGACCGCGCCGCCAACCTAGAACCGCGCGCAGATCAAAATAGCCGCGATACTCATCGAGATCGGGATTGTCGTTCAGTTCACCGAGATAGGCCCACGCGCGGGGCTGAAGCGTGAGTTGCAACCGGTCGTTGCGACCAAAGACGAATGTGGGTCGAATGAAAGCAACGTTGAGGCTGCGTGAGTCCGCACCGTTCTTGCCATTTGACTCGTGTTGAATGCCGCCTTGAAGGTCGAGTCGGAAAGCGTTGGTTTCTTCGCCACCCACCACACGATCCCACGAATACAGCAAGGCCGGTTTGTAGCTCGTATCCAGGAACGGCGCGGACGGCGCGCCCAAATCCCACAGCGACGTCTGGGTGTAGGCAAAGTTAAAACCCTTAAGTGCGGGGGCATTTTCAGCAAGCCAGCCGCCCTGGTTGAGCAATTGATACTTGAAGCTGATCTGAAATTTTGCGCTCGGCGATTCGCTGCCCACCAGGAAATACATCGGTTCATAAGGAGAGATGTGTTCCTTGAAGAACCGTCCCGGGTCGAAGGGTTTGCCGGCTTCGATCGGCTCGGCGTCCTTGAGAATGCTGCTGAACCGGGACTGAATGCGCATGGGAGGCGCTACATCCAGCGGCGGTGCGATATTCAGCACAACGTCTCCGAGCGGCAAAGCCACGAATGTAAGCAGGACTTTTCCGGTGACGTTGACCGGCATCGTCAGCGCATACTCGTGGCGGACGAACGAGCCGGGTGCAATCGTAACGTCCCGCACCGCGTCGCCGGACTGGATCGTGAGCCGGTTGGTGAAGTTCATCGTCGGCGAACTGATCCTCGCCTCAAACGATTCAGGAAAACTCCATGTAATGACGTGGCGCGACGTGTTCATCACATTCAGCCACAAGCCCACGGAAGCGCCCGCAGTGACGGTCGCGTTGGTGGAATTGACCGCCAGCACCAAATCCTGTCCGGGCGAAGAAGCGCCGGTGGCGATCAATCCAAAGACCATGATGACCGCCCGAAATGCACAAAGTCTAAAACGTCGGGACTTGTAATTCATCGCAACCACGCTAACAACATGCCGGTACGCCAGCGAACAAATTGCATGAGCTTTCACCAACGAGCCCGTCAGCAAGTTATTGTGCGGTGATCTGATAAATCTTCCCATCCATCATCAGCACGTGGAGTTCGCCATCGCGATCCTCGGCAAAGCTTGCGATGTTTTTGGGCTGCGAGAGCAACGTGCCCTGCTCGGCAACCTTGCCGTCGCGATGGCGCAATCCCCAGATCGTTCCCAAAGCAAAATCGGCATAGAGATAGACACCTTGAAGCGCGGGAAATTGCCGCCCGCGATAAACATAACCGCCGGTGACACTGATGCCGGTGGTGTGAGTCGGAAAACGCGCCTTCGCCATTTGCTCTGGCCGATGCGGATATTCGATGACGGGTTCAACAAACCTCGCGCCGTCCGGGCCGGGTTTGAAAGCATGTTCCCCCTCGCGCACGCACCAGCCGTAATTGCCGCCCTTGACGATGAGGTCAATCTCTTCCCAATCATCCTGCCCCACGTCGCCCGCCCAAAGCTCGCCAGTTTCGCGATCCCAACTGAAGCGCCACACGTTGCGCAGGCCTAGAGCCCAGATTTCTTTTCGTACGCCATACTTCTCCGGTTCGCTGACAAACGGATTGTCCTTCGGAATCCCGTACGCCAGTTCCTTCCGATTTTCACCCACACCCGACATCGAGCGCGTATTGACGTCAATGCGCAGAATTTTTGCGAGCAACGATGCGGAATTCTGGCCGTTGTTGTGCGGATCATTGAATGCCCCGCCGTCGCCGAGTGAAATGTAGAGAAATCCATCCGGCCCGAAGCTCAACTGACCTCCGTTGTGGTTCCAATACGGCTGCGGTACTTGAAGAAGAATACGCTCGGAAGCCAGGTCAGCGCGGTCGGAATTGCCCGTGGCCGCTTTGAATTCGCTGATGACACTGCGCCGTGGATTTTGCTGGTTGTAATAAATATAGAACAGGCCGTTCGATTTGAACTGCGGATGAAACGCCAAGCCGAGCAAACCTTCCTCGTTGGAATCATAAGGCTTGCGATCCACAATGTTCAGGAACTCCTTTGCATCCGCGCCATCCCCGCCCTTGCGAATGATGACGATACGTCCACGCTGCTCCACAACAAACATCCTGCCCGAGCCATCCGGTGCTTCTTCCATCCACATGGGCCTGTCCACGCTCAAAGCGCTGAAGGTCGCACGCAACTGCACTTTGGGTAATGCCGCACCGGCTGTTGGCAATGTCAGAAAGAAGCAGAGCAGCAAAGCTCCGCAAGCCATATCACGCATGAGTTTGAACATACCGCGAGCTTACGGTTCGGAGGGTGACGGCGCAAAACGATTCTACGCAAGAAAACTGCTGCGGCAGGATCATCGAAAGAACCATCACCAGCACGCGCCTCGCACGGCAAACACCGTTACCACAATGGCCGACACACAACTGAAAGCCGCCGCTGTCCAAAGGCCGCCCGTCCAAGCACCGAAACCGAACATCACCACACAACCAAACCATACACCGAGCGGGAAATAATCCGGCGGCGATTTCGATGGCCGCTGCTTTTTACCAATGAGAGCGGGTGTCGTGAACGAAAGGATGAGGACGGTCAACCCCAGCCACGCGAACGAATTCACCAAGGGCATTCCATGCCAGGCCCAAGGCAGCTTTGTTGGCTGCCACAACCAGAATTCCCTGACGAGCGTGGCAAAAGGCTCCAAGGCGAAATCGAAAATCATCGCAAGCGCAGCCGTCGTCGCTATCAACCACAGCCCATAATTCTTCAACTTCCGCCAAGGGCGAAGAATCAGTCGAGCCACGCCGCGCGAATTCAACACCGCTATGATCCATAAAAACGGCATTGCCCACGAGAAGATGTCCAGAAACCTCGGCCCGATTCGTAGCGTGTAGGTGACGGGGCCAAACGGAACCGCTGTCGCCGCACTCAGTCCATGCACACCCGCGCCTGTCACACCGATGAGGACGGCTGCGAGTGCGATGTTCTGTATCGGCAGATGGCGCGAAGCCCCCAGCAACGTCGCAGCGGTGAGAGACAGGAGCGCCAGTGACTCCGGCCATCCGCGCCTGGCAGCCATGCTCTCTGGCGAGACCAACGCCCACAATAACAACAGACAACTCAATGCTGACATGACCGTCACAACGACAAAGCAGACATGGAGCACCTGCAAATCGAGACTTATCTGATTCGACGGCAGTGCGGTCATCGGCGGGCGCTTCATAGTCGGGCGCTAAACTAGTAGAAAGTCCGGTACTGGAAAGTTGAAAATTGGACACGCCTTGGCGAAGTGAGACAAAAAGGCGACAGGCATTCATCTGCGCCAGCGCGTTCGGCCATTCTTCGATTCATGCGATCGCACTTTTTCCAGTGCAACTCATAACACGAAACAGATCGTCCATGCTTGATCCCGTCGTCACCCGGTTGTGGCATCAAACCTGTTCTGTTGTGAACTCCAATCAATGAATCACGATATGAAGCTGGAAGAAACAGTGGGGCTGGTACGAGATTGCGCAAGCCGGATGAACTCGCAGTATGGACGCGTGGTCTTCGACGAGTGGGTCGTCGTCTCGCTCAAGGAACATCAAGCGCGCATCTTCGCCTACCTCGGGCCACGCAACGACGACTTTTTGAAAAACTTTGCCAATGATCTGGGCGCGCTACGGACGGCATTGCTGAACGGGGATTTCGCCGTTGGCGATTTCGAGTTTGCACGTCATGCCGTTGGCACACGTTTCGAGGCGTTCATGGTGCTCGGCCCCGGCCTCTATCTGATCTGCAACAACACGCAATCTTCGATGGATGAGATTACGAAGGACTCGCGGTGGTTGAGCGCCCAAGTGCCCTTCGCGGAACTAAGCGACAAGTTCCGCTCCAGTCCGCTGGCATTCTCGGTTTGAATTTTGGCTGATAACTCTTTTCGTCGTCCTCGAAACTTTTCAACGCAATCAAGGACGAAACCGACGACGAGGACGATTCTTCATCTGCCAAACCCGCGATACACGAACACTCCATACGCCACCACGAGCAGAATTCCGATAAAGCGCGGAAGTTGCCCGAACACCGCCACGAAGAGCATGTGGAGAGCAATCGCTCCGACGAGGATGCACGTTCCGAGTTGAAGCATCGCAGGCACAGCGATGGCGTGTTGGACTGCGAAGACTCCGATGCAAAGCGGGACGCAAATGTGACCATCTCCCACCTGCGACGAATAAACCACCTCCGGCTTGCACCGCCAGCCGTAGTAAACGGCAAGGATTGCGTTTGGCAGCACCATGAGCCAGCCGCTCAGCCAGCCCACGTGTTTGGCGCTGACAAATCCCGAATGAATCTTTCCAAGCCAGGCCACCAACCAATCAGTACTCACATAAGTTGCGTAAGCGCCCATGCCGAGCAGCACCAGATTCACCGGCAACATCCAACCGAGCGACTTGTTTTTTCGCGCATTAGTTTTGAGTACTTCAAAGACGTGAAAACTTTGCCAGAATAGAAAAATGCCAATCAGCACCCAGCCATCAGTAGCGTTCAGGTTTCCATCGCGACCAAGAAGCCAGGCGGCGCCGATGAAAAACAACGCCGCCGTGAGAGTGAGCAGCAAAGAGAATTTGTGAACCCGCTGCTGATCACCACCCCCTGAACGTTGCTTTGGTTTGCCGCTGGAAACAGGCGCAGCTTTCATTGCCCAGAAGATCGCAGGCAGCCCGATGAGCAAAGTAAGATTCGTGACGTTGTTGACGATCGCATTGGTAAGCACATCTCCACCCTGCCCTCCTTGGCGCGCAAGTAGAAATGCGAAGATCAAATTTCCGATGCCAGAGCAATACGGCATGATCAGCGTACCGAGCACCGTGCCCTCGAAGCCATCAGCGCTCATCGCCTCCAACCGCCAGATCATCAGCACGGCGGCGGCTACAAACACGGCAACGAACAGCCAGGGCGCGGCGACTCCCGTTCCCTCGATTTTGTGGATCCACGAATTCAAAGCGCGCGGAGTCTCGCCAAAACATTTTCCGCTGTCACGCCATGAACCTTCACCACCTTGCGACGCGACGTGTTCCCGCGAATCAGCTCCACTTTGCCACGCGGACAGTCCAGCGTGTCGGCGAGCAATCGTAGCAACGCCTCGTTCGCGGCGGCGTCCACCGGCGGCGCGGTGACGCGGATGCGTAACTCATCACCGATCGTTTCGCCAATTTCGTTTGCAGATGCACGCGGCTGAAGCTTGATGGCAAGCGAGACACCATTTTTTTGAGGAGTCAGGAATTTTGGAATTATCGCCCCGGACATGGATACCAGTTTGCAGACAAGTCCGCGTCCGATGAAGCGGAAACTTTTCGGCGTTCGTGCGAACCAGCGGTTTTCAAACTCCCAGCGGGAAAGTTGAACAGAAGGTTCCGGCTAGCAATAAGTGGCAACAGTGAACATCACTTTCCGCCAAGGAACACCAATCGCGTGAAACCGACGCCATCACTATCGGTCCATACCCGCAGCATGACTCGCTTTGTTTTGCCCTCACCCGCCAACTTTCGCACGTCATCCACTGTGTCGACTGCCTCGCGATTGACTTCGACGATCACATCGCCAACCTGCAATTGATCGGACGCGGGCGCGTTCGACTCCACTTCCATTACAAGGACACCTTTGATGTCCTCAGGTATTTTCCTCTGCCGCCGGACTCTGGCATCAAGCTCGCCTAGTGACACCCCTTTTAAGACATCCGGGGTTACCGCCGATGATTCGTTTGACTCATCAGAATCAGATGCCGACGCAAGACTCGTCGAACTTTCATCAAGGACGACATCAATAGATCTCTCCTTCGAATCCCGAATAATCGTAAGTGTGACTTTGGACTTGGGCCGCAGCTGCGCAATGGCGAATCGAAGGTGCGTGTGGTCGGAGACCTTTTTCCCATTGACGGCGACGATGACGTCGTAAGGTTTCAATCCTGCCTTTGCGGCTGCGGAGTTCCTTAAAACACCGGTGACAATTGCCCCACTCATGTCGGGCAGCTTGAGATCAGCCTTCATGTCCTCATTCACTGAGTCAATCCCTACACCAAGTTGACCGCGCCGCACCTTGCCGTCGGTGATAAGGCGATCAAGCACTGAGCGGGCGAGATTCACAGGAACGGCGAAACCCACGCCAGCGTTTGCTCCGCTTTGGCTGGCGATGGACTGGTTGACACCGATCAAGCGCCCGTCCGAATCCACAAGAGCACCGCCGGAATTGCCGACGTTGATCGGGGCATCCGTCTGAATGAAGTCTTCATATCCGCTGCGTCCGAGAATCCCGGAAGAGCGCCCGAGAGCGCTGATAATGCCCTTGGAGACACTTTGACCAACGCCGAATGGATTCCCCACCGCAAGCACAACGTCCCCGACTTCAACAATGTCGCTATCTCCAAATGTGATGGGTCTGAGACCTTTTGCTTCAATCTTGAGCACAGCAATGTCGGTT
>CAYSDO010000248.1:0-6868 GCA_964429665.1 uncultured Bifidobacterium sp. | reverse complement strand
CGGTTCTGGTGGCAGGATTTTGACGATTGCGGCTACAACTTCCGCATGACGGATGTGCAAGGCGCAGTCGGCGTGGTGCAGTTGCGCAAACTGGATGCACTCAATCAGCGTCGCATTGACAACGCAGCCTATCTGTCCGCCGCACTGCGCGATGTGCCGGGCATCACCCTTCCGATAGTGCAGCCCGGCGGCAAACATGTCTTCCATCTTTACCCCATCCAGATTGATCCCGTGAAGTTTGGCCGCACAAAGGACGATTTCATTTACGCAATGCTTCATGAGCGGGGCGTAAAAGTTGGAGCGCACTACACGCCGTTGCATTATGCCACCGCGTTCAAGAACCGGGGCTTCCGCAAAGGCCAGTTCCCCGTGGCCGAGGCCGTGGCTGAACGCCTGGTCACTCTTCCAATCAATCCACGGCAATCACGCGAGGCGCTCGATTATCTGATCGAGAGCGTGCGGAGTTTGCGCCGTGGATAACAACACAAAGGCGACTGCTGCCAGCGTCCTGTCCGCAAGACACGTCGCCTGGCGTTGGCGCATCCTCATTTCCACCTACCTCGCATACGGAGGGTTTTACCTGACGCGCAAGGCGTTCACGATCTGCAAAACCACAATCGCGAAAGACCTCAATTGGGAACTGGGCGACACGGCGCACATCTGGACGGCTTACCTCGTGGCCTACATGCTGGGCATGTTCATCAACAGCTTCATCGGACGCCGATGGGGGCCGCGCGTTTTGCTGCTGGGAGGTCTCGGACTCTCCATCGCCTTCAACGTGGTGTTCGGCTTTGCAAACTCCTTTGCCACGTTCTTCGTTTTCATGTTCTTCAACGGTCTGGTGCAGGCCGCCGGCTGGCCCGGAAGTGTCGGCGCAGTGTCTCAGTGGCTTCGCCCCGCCGAGCGCGGTCGAATCATGGGCGTGTGGTCCACGAACTATCTCGTCGGCAGCATCGTGGTCAAATCGCTCGGTGGCTTTCTGCTCGGCGCGTATGGCTGGCGTTGGTCATTCTGGGGATGCACGCTGGTGAGTTTCGCAATCTGGTGGGCCATCTATTTCTGGCAACGCAACCGCCCACAAGATGTGGGCCTTGAGCCCATAGTGGACGACCAATCAAGCGCCACACGCACCGTGCAGGCGTCACAGGCGGATCGCGTCACGCTCAAGCAATATGCGCAACTGGCGCTGAATCCGATCATCCTCGCCATGGGCGCGAGTTACTTCTGCATCAAGTTTCTTCGTTACGCACTCGATTCCTGGCTGCCCGCGTTTTTGAATGTGCAGGGTCTTGATGTGGCGCACGCCAGCTACTACTCGCAGGTGTTTGATTTCGCGGGGGTGGGCGGCGTATTCCTCGCCGGCTGGGCGCTGGACCGTTGGTTCCGCGGCAACTGGGCCGCTGTAAGCGCCTGCATGGCCGTCGGCGTCATCGTGGGTTATGTGGCGGTGATCCAACTCGGAGGAAGTCCGGTTGCGGTCGCCATCTGCTTCGGCCTTGTTGGCTTCATGCTTTACGGACCGGACACGCTGCTTTGTGGTGCGGCTTCGGTTCAAGTGGCCGGTGAAAAAAACGCCGTGGCCGTGGCGGGTCTCGTGAACGGCATCGGCAGCATCGGCCCCATTGTTCAGGAACAGGTGATCGGCTGGTTGGTGCGTGGTGATGTCCACACCGGAATGCGGAACACAAACCTGCTGGCTCTGGCGATGAGCATCCTCATGGCCTTGCTGCTTGGAATCATCGCATGGCGACTGCATGTAGGTGCGGGAAAGCCAGCCCCAGCGCCCTGAACTCCGAAATGGAAGGTGCGCCGCACCCGCGAAGAGGAAAGCAACAAATTCGATGATTGCTGGAACGCTGGTGTTTGTGGCTGGACAGCTTTGAGGTCACGGAGTATGCAGGTCTTCATGGCGTCTGTTTTTCGTTTCATAGTTACTGGCAATGTGAGTCCCAGAACTTGTGGTTCGGCACCGCTCACGCAGCGCAACCCACGCTCATCCCGGAGAACAGACCCCTTCCGCTTTCATCCAAAGCCATATTGACTGGGCATCAAGCCGCATGACAATCCGATGTCCTCATTGCAGCGAGACTCAGACACCAACAAAACTGCGGCAGCCATTCCAGCTATCGCTTGGGGTCATAGTCTTGGCGTTTCTTGGCGGCGGGATTGGCGGATTGTTTTACGGACTCGGACAGGAGAGTAAGTTTCGATGCGGACGATGCAGTGCGGTTTTCTTTTCACACACGACAGTTTCACGCATATTCTTCGCCTTGTGCATAGTCACCTACACCGCTGTCTCGGCACTAATTGCATACGCCGTCTGGACGGCTTTGAGGGGACGTTAGAGTGAGTTTTATGAAGACGATGCCTGCATGTGCTGACATCCGCATCTAACGGCAGCGGGCCGTCGCGATCGTAATCCGCGCGTCTCATGGCCATCGTTTGCTTAACTTGGGTCGTTGCTTGTTTGTTCACTTCATCTGAACCGGTTCCTTCAGGGTCTGCTTGCCGGCTCGCAGCGATTTCTGCTGGCCGGAAGGCAGGGTCGCCATCGCTTCAACGTTTTTGGGAATTTCAATTTCGATCTGGAACATCTTGCCGTCATTGCGCCAGCGGCTCACGACCAGTCCTCCGGGTGTTTGCAATGTTGACGCTGCGTTCGCAAGCGAACCCGGGTTTGGCGCGATGAGAATCTTCCGCCAACCCACGCCGCCGGGTTGCTGCCGAATGCCGGCGACGTAGCCGTAATACCACTCAATGACGTGGCCCAACATGCAGTGATTGAGGGATTGGTAGCCATCCATCATCGCGTCCCAGGTTTCCGGCATGGAGGTCAGTCCTTTCTTCAAGATGCCGCCGTAGCTGCCCGTGCCGTCCCGCGAATAAACGCGGTGCAGGATGTCCGAGCGTCCGGCCCGGGCGAGGGCGCGGATGAAATAAACATGACCGACATCGCCGGGAGTTTGCTGCCAGCCGCGCTGCTCCAGATCCGCGATGATGTCGTCCACAAGCAGCGCGCGGTCTTCGGGCGGAACGAGGTCCGCGCAAAGCGCCATGGCGTTGGCGCATTGAGGACTGCCGTTGTGCCGGAGCTTGTGTGTGGCTGGGTCCTGAAAATGACGACGAAAATCCGCGGCGATGCGCGAGTGAAGTTCGCGATATTTGTTCGCGTCGTCAGGTTTGCCGAGCGCCTCCGCGGCGCGGGAAACCGTCAACGCGCAGAGACCCCACGTCGCCGTCGCTGAAAGTGTCGTGGGTGTGTAACGCGACGGACCTGGAGGTTTGCCGTGCCCGTAATCATACCAATCACCCAGGCCGCCCGACGCGAGGCCATCCTTTGCCTCGGTCTGGATGTAGTCCGTGAAACGGCGCATCATGTCGAAATTGTCACGGAGGATTTTCGGATCGCCGTACCACTCGTAGTGTAGCCAGGGCAACATCACCGCCGCTGCGCCCCATTCGAGCGTCCAGTTGAAATCGCCGGGGAATTTTCCGGCAGGATAGCCCGGAGCAACGGTCAGAACGCGTCCGTCCGGCTCCTGGGTGTCACGGATGTCGCGGGCAATCTTCGCGAACCATGTGCGTGTGTCGTAGCGATATTGAAAACTCGGTGCGAGCAGGTAGGAACATTCCAGCCAGCCAAGCTTCTCGCGGTGCGGACAATCCGTCATCACCCAGCTCATGTTCGCGCGCATGGCGGCGTCAATGATTCTGTGCGTGCCATTATAGATTTCGCTCGAAGAGTGGAAAGTGCCGACTTCGGGCAATCCTGCGCGAACATTCACGAGTTCCATCCGACGAATGACGGGCAGCCTTTGGGGATTGGCGTGGCCGACCGGCACAGCGCCCGTGACCTCAACAAACTGCATGCCCAGATAAAACGAACTCCATTGGCGCGTCAGCGGACTGCCGTCCGTGACAATATCGCAACCAACAAGGTAGTTGCCGAACAACCGATCCTTGTCGTTCTTATGTTCGCCACAGCGGAACAAAACGCGGTCGCCAGACTTGCCGCCATCCAGTTCCACCCGCAACTGCGCCGCCATGTTTTGCGAAAAGCTGTAGAGGAAAACATTTGTCGCCGGCTCCTTCACCGCTACCGGCGGTTGGTGCTCGAATCCAGCAATGTTTGGCGAGGATTGCGGTTCGAGCCTGCCTGTCGGCGCGTCGGTTTCGCGTGCGGGTTGCCAGTTGTGGTCATCGAACCCGGTGCGATCCCAGCCCGGCAGTTGACGACGCGCATCGAAATCCTCGCCTGCGAAAATGTGCGAAAATGTAACCGGCCCATCCGCGATGTGCCACGAAGCATCCGAGCCGATTCGAGAAACCGAGCCATCGGTTTTCGTCAAAGTAATTTCCGCGCACAACAAATACGGCTCGGCAACGGTGCGCTGCGGCCCGCCCTTGTTGTAGCGACCCGCAGGCGCATTAGGATTGTGCCAGAAGGAATTGAAAAGCATCACGCCCACGCAGTTCGATCCGGACGCAAGCTGGGATGAAAGATCGAAGTCGCGATAGTAAATGGTCTTTTCGTATTGTGACCATGGTTGATTGATGCCGGTGGAAGCCAGACGCCTGCCGTTGATGCTCACGTCGTAATCACCCAACCCAACGATGCGCAAGGTCGCGTTGCGGGGCTTGCGGTCGAGGAAGAACTCCTTGCGAAAGATCGGACAAGCGGCATTGGTGGCGCGGTTTGCTGGTGGCGCAATCCAGCGGGCCTGCTCAAACTCGGCAGCAGGCGCAGCAACGGCAAGTGTGGCAATTGCGAGGAACACCGGAAAGAACGGGCGAAAGGAAAGGAAGGTTTTCCGCATGAGCCACAGCATATTTTCTGTCCATTCCACGTCAAGGCATTGCAACGCCAGCACGAAAATGAGGTCATGACGGAGTTGTAAAACTGTTTTTGAGTTAGTAAGGTCACCCGCAGCCCTATGTTGTTGAAACGTATCGCCACGTCATTTTGTTGCTTGCTGGCCGTGTCTTCGGCTTCCGCTGCGGCGTCGCCGGCATCCCGAAGTGTCCCCGCAAAGGTTGATTTCAACCGCGACATCCGGCCGATCTTTTCGGAGCACTGTTACGCCTGTCACGGTCCGGACGAGAACAAACGCAAGGCCGGGTTGCGCCTCGACGTGGAGGAGGGAGCGTTCAAGGAACTCAAGTCCGGCAACCGCGCGCTTGTGGCCGGCGATCTGAAGCAAAGCGCCGTGATCGAGCGCGTCACTTCCACGGAACCCGAGGAGATCATGCCGCCCGCGAAGCACAACAAACCGCTCCAGCCGGAGCAGATCGCGCTGTTGCAGCGGTGGGTGCAGGAAGGTGCGAGATGGAAAAAGCATTGGGCCTTCATTCCGCCCGAGCGTCCCGCTCTCCCGGTGGTGAAGGATGGAAAATGGCCGCGCAACGCGATTGATTACTTTACCCTCGCCCGCCTCGAAAAGGAAAAGTTCAAACCCAGTCCCGAAGCCGATAAAGCCACGCTCATCCGCCGCGTCACGCTGGACCTGACCGGGTTGCCGCCGAGGATCGAGGAGGTGGACGCTTTCCTCGCCGACAAATCACCGCGCGCCTACGAGAAACTGGTCGAGCGCCTGCTGGCGTCTCCGCATTACGGCGAGCGCCTAGCGCAAAACTGGCTCGACCTCGCGCGGTTTGCCGATACCAGCGGGTATCATTTTGACGGCGTGCGCTTCATGTGGCTCTGGCGCGATTGGGTCATCAAGGCGTTCAACGACAACAAACCGTACGACGAATTCACGGTGGAGCAACTTGCCGGTGACTTGCTGCCGAAGCCCACGCAGGCCCAGCGCATCGCGACCGGATTCGTCCGCAACAACATGACGAACGATGAGGGCGGCGCGGACCCGGACGAGTATCTCAACAAGTACGTCGTGGATCGCGTAAACACGTTCGGCGCGGTGTGGCTCGGGCTGACGGTCGGCTGCACCGAATGTCACGATCACAAATATGATCCGCTCAAGACGAAGGAATTTTACCGGATGTATGCGTTCTTCCACAACGTGCCGGAGAAAGGATTGGATCGCATCCGGACGGACAACCCGCCGCCGCGCATCCCCGTGCCGACGCCGGAGCAGGCGTTGGAATTCGTCGAAGCCGATTTCCGCGTCAAGGATGCGGAGAAGACGTTGACGGACCGCTCGAACGAACTGGGCGAGACGCAGGAGAAATGGGAGCGCATCACCAACGAACGACCGCCGCCGAAGCCTAGCGAGGAAGGACTCTTGGCGTTGTTGGCTTTCGACGATTCGCTGGAAGTCACGAATGCCTCCGCGGCGGCAGGAAAAATCGTTGAAGCCGAGAAACCCGAATTCGTGGACGGTCGCATCGGCAAAGCCCTGAAGCTTGACGGCAAAACGCACGCGGATTTCGGCAGCCTGGTCGCGCCAGACCGCACCAACGCCTTCAGCTACGGTGCCTGGGTAAAACTCGAAGGGGATGGCGCCTTGTTGAGCAAGGTGGAAAAATCCCCGGGAGTCCGTGGGTTTGATTTGTTTGTTGCGGACGAACATTTTCAGGTTCACCTGATCCATGCCTGGCCCGACAACGCCATCAAGGTGAAGACGAAGGATAAATTTCCCAAGAACCAGTGGCTGCATGTGCTGGTCGCTTACGACGGCTCCAGCAAGGCCGCCGGCCTGAAGATTTTCGTGAACGGCCGCGCCCGCGACGCCGAAGTGGAGAAGGACAAGTTGACGGAAACGATCGCCAACGCCGAGCCATTGCGGAT
This sequence comes from uncultured Bifidobacterium sp., assembly GCA_964429665.1. Lineage (GTDB taxonomy): Bacteria > Verrucomicrobiota > Verrucomicrobiia > Limisphaerales > JADLHS01 > JADLHS01. The sequence continues at coordinate 120 of CAYSDO010000248.1, read as the reverse complement.
TGGCGCGCGCAGTGGCGAGGCGATGCTCAAAGGTTTGGTGGATGACGTGCGTTTTTACCAGCGCGCGCTAACTGTAGAAGACGCCCGTGTGCTGACCTTGAACGGTTTTCTTCCATTGAT
>CAYSDO010000247.1:4182-6869 GCA_964429665.1 uncultured Bifidobacterium sp. | reverse complement strand
ATGCTCCCGATACTAATGTCATCGGCTGCTGGAGTCATAACGCCGGTTACCTCGGCGGCGAACTTGAGAGTTATTTCGATTGGTAAAAGACGGTGAACGGTGTCACGAAGACGCACAAGACGAATTATGTCACCACGGAAGTCACCACCGACGCGATCAACTGGATCAACGCGCAGGGCACAAACCGCTGGTTTCTCTGGTATGCGCCGAAGTCCGCGCACGCGCCGTTGCATAAACCACCGAACCACCTGCACAGCTACACCAACCTCCCCGGCACGCAGAATAACATCGATAATTTCCCCAAACCGTATTACCGGGCGATGATCGAGGCGCTCGACACCGAGGTGGGCCGCTTGATGACGAACATCAATCTGACCAACACGCTGGTTCTGTTTGTTTCGGACAACGGCACACCCACCGAGACGATCCAGTTCCCTTACGAGACCAATCAATGCAAGGGCACGCTCTTCGAGGGCGGCATCCGCCTCCCGATGTTTGCGCTCGGTGCGGGCATCGTCGGCACCAACCGTTGGACCGATGCGCTGGTCCACGCCGTGGACATTCCTGCCACGCTGCTGGAAATGGCGGGCGTCAATCTCGCCACCACCATGCCAACGAACATGATGTTTGATGGACGGAGTTTCGTGGAAGTGTTGCATAATCAACCGTGGAATCCGACCGAGTCGCTGATCCTGTCGGAAAACTTCGGCAGCATCATCAAAGCGCCGCTCCGGGGCGTTGCCATCCGGGGCGCGCGCTACAAACTGATCAAGCTCGACAGCGGTTTGCAGCTCTTCTACGACCTGCAAACCGACCCATACGAACACACCAATCTGTTCACCAGCCTCACCGGTCCGCAACTCTCTGTCTATTCCGCGATGACCAACAAACTGGCTGGGTGGCACAACATCCCCGCCGCACCGACCATCATGCAGCCGACGGTGATCTCCAACACGATCAAAGTTGCCCTGCCCGAACAAGTCGGCATCGCCTACAGCTTGGAGCGTTCGCCCAACATCATTTCACCGGTCTGGACTGAAGTGACCAACTACGTGCGGCAAATCGAAACCAACGCCGCCAAGGTCAGTCTGACCGATCCTGCGCCCGCGCCGCCCGCCCGGGCATTTTATCGAGTGAATGCGCAAGGGCGTTAAAATCAGAACAGAATTAATCTCATACATGAAGGCTATCCTCCTCAAACAAAGTTTACTGCTGGCTGCGTTTAGCTTTTGTCTAAGCCAAGCCAACATTTTCGCCATTCCCACCGTCACCAATTGCACCACCACCGTTTACACGAACATCACCGACCCGGTGATGATGTCGTTCGCGCCGGACGGCTCGCTTTACGTGGGCCGGGACAACTCCGGTTCGGGTGGCTCCAGCCAGGACGCGGTGAAGATCCACAAGATCGGGCCGAACGCGTCTTCACTCGCGGAATATGGCAACAACGTGATTGCTGACCCCGATGCCGTGGCTTACGACGCGGTAGGTTTGGTCACCGGCGGGCCGGGCAATGTGCTCGTCGGCGGTTCCGCGGCGGGCAGCACGGCCAACATCTCGCGTATCGGCACGAACGGCGGGATCGCCATTCTCTTCGGCGGCGCATTGACCAACATCGGCAATCCGCGCCAGATGATCTTTGATGCGGCCGGGCGGTTGTATATCAGCGACACCGATTTCAATCGCATTGTCACCACGGCGTCGTCCGCCGCGCCGACCATTCTTTGCGTCTCCACCGGCGCGAACGCGATGGTCTTTGACGTCAGCAACCGCCTCGCCGTGGCGTCCTACACACTGCCGCGTATCCAACTCTTTTCCACCAACGGCACGCTGCTGAATTCCAATTTCGCCACCATTGCCCCGACTGCACCGCTCGCCGCCGGAAAAGGCGACTCGTTTTGGGGAACGGATCTTTATTCCTTCAACTCGAGTGGTGAACTCATCCGCATTGACCCGAACGGTAATGTCACGCCCATCGGCAGCGGCTTCGGAACGGCGATGAACTTTGCGATGGGCAACGACGGCGCGCTCTATGTGAGCTATCAACTTGCTGATGTGATCTACAAGATCAAACCCACGCCCCGCACGCCGCTGCATTGGTGGCCGTTGGATGGCAACTTGGTGGACGTCATCGGCGGCGAAAACGGCAACGCGTCTAACGGCACATTCTTCGTCACGGGCAAGGTGGGTCAGTCATTTGATTTCAATGGCACGAACTACATCAACTTTGGCACCAACGCCGGCAATGTGGGCGGTTCTGATTTCAGCGTGACGATGTGGGTGAAAACCCTCAGCCCTTTGACCACAAGTTGCCAGTTGTTGGGTTGGGAAACCAATTCCTGCCCGGTAGGAAGTTACTACTGGCGGGTTGCGTTGGTGGCCGTGGACAGCGTGACCAGCTATGTCGCCGCAGATATTGCCGCGGCCAACTTCACCCAAATCGGTGGATTTGGTAATATCGATGTCGAAGACGGCAACTGGCATCACGTGGCGATGGTGCGCAAGGGGGCTAATTGTTATGTGTATCGCGACGGAATCCAGGAAGTCACCAGCGCCGCAGCCATCGTCGCCGTCGTGACCAGTGTCGGGCGGCGCACCCCCCGCCCCCACCCGTGGGCGGGGGGCGGGGGGGTGGGCCCCAAAAGCGGGCCCGGGGGCGGGCGGAAAAACGTGCGCGGGGGGCGGGG
>CAYSDO010000247.1:0-4172 GCA_964429665.1 uncultured Bifidobacterium sp. | reverse complement strand
CGCCGTCGTGACCAGTGTCGGCCGACTCACCGCCGGCCACAACCTGTGCTCTGCGGACGGAGGCTTCGGCCAATATCGCGGCCAGTTGGATGAGATCAAACTCTTCGGCGTGGCGCTGACGCAAGCGGAGATCGTCGCCGACATGGTGCGCCCCACGTTGAACATCGCGGCATTGCCCGGCGCGGTGCGGCTGACCTGGTCCACCAACTCCTCAGGCTTCGCGTTGGAAACGAACAGTTCCCTTACGTTGACCAACTGGGGCGTGTTGACCACGAACTACAGCATCATCGAAACGAACTACGCCGTGACGAACACCCTCGGCGGAGCGACGCGGTTCTACCGGCTACACAAGCCCTGAGTGAAAACAAAAGCCGACTGTATAAGCATCTCCGAACCCGAAGCGGAATTTCAGGAAACGATGAACAAGAGCAAGGACATGCTCAAAGCTTTGGGAATGGCCAGGCGTTCGCGGAAAGGACTTGGCGGCCAGATATTTCATCGTGTGCCTGTCGCCGGTTGGTTGAAGCGTTGTTCAAGTTTTTCGAGCCGAACTTTCAACTCCGCGTTCTCTGCGTCGCGTCGTTTTAATTCGGCGCGCGTTTCCTCCAATTTTTGATTCAACCCCTGAATGGCAGCCAGCGCCACGCCTTCGGCGTCCACGGTGGCGATGTGTTTGTCGTCCGGGCCGACGCCGAACGCGGCGTAGAAATCCTGTGCCATCGGGCCGAGGTGCTGCTGCGACTTGTCCTCCTTGTAATTCCACCGGCTCACCGGCAAGGCGGCCACCTTGGCCAGCACTTCCTGCGCGTCCACGGCTTGGAAGTTTTCCTTCGCATTCCGGTCGCTGGTGCTGACCAGCGTGCCGTTCACAGTCAACCCAGTGGTGTTGAACCGCGCCATCGGAACAGCGGATCCCGACCGCATGAGGTCCAACTGCTGATCCGCATCGTTGATCAGACGCGTGTTGTAATCCTGCAACAAACCCGTGCCGTAGTGGAAATCGATGAAAGGAATCACGCCACCAGTTGTCGAGCTGCCGAGTTCAATCGAACCGGATTGATTCACCGAGAGCGTGTTGTTCTGCCCCCAATGGATTTCGCCATTCACGTCGAGCGCGGTCGCGGGGGCCGTGGTGTTGATCCCGACCCGTCCGTTTTGAATGCGCATCACTTCATTCGTGGCGAACTTGTTTCCAGCGCCGGCGCCGTTCACATAGAAGCCGAGACCACCCGTGAAACCTCCCGCGTCGAGCGATTGAAGAAAGGCTGGCCGCCATTCATTGATGTCGCCCTGGGGATTGCTGAGAAATTCCAGCCGTCCAAAGCCGGGGGTGCCGGTGGACTGTACCCGGACGACCGTAGGATTATTGGCGCTGTAAACGTGCAGAGTCCCCTGCGGGTTTTGCGTGCCGACGCCAACGCCACCGGACGAGGGCGTAACTGAAAAATTATTGCCCACCGCGATCTGCATGGAATTCCCCACCGTGGTGGTGGAATTGGCCCCAATAACCATTGAAGCATTGTGACCGGCCTGCAGTAAAAAGTCATTGGCCGTGATCGAAAAACCGTTGATCGCACTTTCGGCGACGTTATTGCCAGACAACGTGTAGGTGCCACCAACCGTCTCGCTTTTGCTGCTGCCAACCAGTTCCTCCAGCAGGCCACCAACGGAAACCAATCGATTCAGCCCAATCGTTTCGGTCAAGTTGCGATCCACACTGATCGTCTCGTCACGCTTAACGTGCATGAAATAATCATGGTCGATGGTTTGCATGAAATCACGCCCCACCCAAAACGTCGCGTCGTTGACTGTCTCAAAGTCCATGTTCTTCCTGGCGTGTATCCAAATCTGCTCGGTCCCGGGATTATCCAGGAACCGGATGACGTTGGGCGTCTGTCCGTTCGCGATACTGGTGCCATTCACGCTCAACAAAAGATTGCTGAACCCACCAAACGTCCCGCCAAAAGTGCCGTTCAGATTGAGTCCCTGGCCACCATTGGTCACGACGGCGGCCGGAAGCTGAGTTGGCGACAACGCGCCGGTCAGACTATTGGCGGGCAACGTCCCGAGCAGGTTGCTGGCGGAGGTGGCGAAAATGGCCTGGGGCGCGGAGGTGAGGCGTTGCCGTGGCGTGAGCGCGACGTAATTGCTACCGGCGAAACTCGGGCGAACCGAGATTTGCAACCAGCGATCCGCGCCGGGAAAATCCGCCGCGCCGAGCGGGAAGACCAGCTCAGTGGTGAACAATCCATTGCTCACGGCCAGCGCGCTGGCGCTCAGGGTGGTGTCCACCTGGTTGTTGGTGTTGACGCTGTCGGGGAACAACGCGAACTGGAAGTCAAACACGCCGGTGGCGGGCGCCCCGCCGGAATCAAGGCGGCCTTGATACGTGAACGCCGCTCCTTGGGCGCGAACAGTCATCGTTGATACGACGAATGCATGAGTCATCAACAAAGTATTCAGCAAAAGCAGCAAGTTTCGTTTCATATGTTTAGGGACTTGAGCAACAATTGTCGGGCTCGGTTGAAATTCTGAATTTCCGAAAAAAATAATCCAGATCATTCATTTTGCAATATCACCATTAAGGCGAATAGCTCAACGACAACCTGGACAAGTCTCTGGCCTCACCCTTCCGATGGGCGAGGGAAAAGCATTCACACGGTGCTGCTCAAGGCTGTTGGATTTGTGGAGAAGTTTGACGGTAGGCTTATGGCTTTCAATCCGCATCGGACTTTCGCCCGCCGATCATTGTACGCCGACGCGATAGTAGCCCTGCGGACGGTTCGTCACTGAGAATGAGAACGCTCGCTGTGCGCCGTCGCCGACGAAATTCGTCACAGTAGTCCATGCGCCAGCGGTCAGGTTGGTCCGCATCTCGACTGTGTACGTGCGACCTGGCTGGGTGGCGAACGATAAGGACACGCCGCCGCTGTTCGCTTGAAGCACAAGATTGGTGACCGCGGGCGGAATTGGCGACGGCGGGGCCAGGCAGCTAAAGTTTGTGCCGCCAGAGGTTTGAAACCACCACGTTGCGTTCAGCTTGTCATTGGCCTGAACGTCATCCATGCGCACAACTGCGTAGTGCCCAGAGTTCTTGTTACGAAGGATGACGAATTGACCGATGCCACCGTTGGCCGCAGCGTCCTTCACCGGACCAACCGAGTCCAGGTAGTTCGTGGCGAATGTGAAACTGGAGGCGTCAAAAACCAGGTCAATGTTTGTGATCCCCGTGGCTACTGCGACGTGGGTATTCAACGTGGCATAAATCCAACCGGAAGCCCCTGGTCCCGCGAGCGACCAGTTGAATTCAACAGCATTGGTCCCGTCGGTGATCGTGTAAGGGGTGAAGAACGGGGGGGCGGGCTCGGCCAGGTTCACAATGTTGCCGCTGAGGACCGTCGAGCAAGCGGGCAACACGACCGGCGGATTTGTCCCAATGGTGCCGTTGTTGGTGAGACCTCCCAGAAAAATTACTGAACTGCCGCTGTTGGTTTGGATGTCACCGTAATTGGTTACGAAACCAGTGAACGTCAGGTTACATGCCGCGCCCACCTGCACCTTGCCTCCCGCCATCACGACCACCGGCCCATGAATAACGCCGCAACCGGTAAGCGTGGCATTGCTTTGAACGATCAGGCCGTACGCAAAAAGATGTTCCCCGCCGTTCACATGCAATATCGCCGGCGACTGACCATCGCCGACAGGAAATACGAGGCCATTGTTAACAATGGTCTCCCCGGTGTTCAACGTGCCGCCAAACAACCCGGCCACATTGCCGTTGGAAACGACCAGCGACGGTGTGGTTACAGTGCCACCGTCGGAAATCAACAGCGCATTGTAATCGTTAAACGTCGGTGGCGCACCCCAGACGAGATTGATCGGACCGGAACAATTCAACAGCGCACCCGAACCACTCACGCCGACGATGTTGCCGTAGCCGCCCGTGCCAATCTCGAGCGCTTCCTGATTCGCATACCCCACCTCAAGTACGCCACCGTCAGCTACGTTCAATTCGTTGTTATTGCCGCTGTCATCGCCGATCACCAGCGGACCGGCATTTTGCCAGAGCGAGCCGGGATCAATCACCAGCGCGCTATTGTTGTCCGAGGCGTAACCAATCGCTGTGTAACCTTCGTTAACCACCTTCCCGCCGAAACCGACGTACAATTTAT
>CAYSDO010000246.1:0-6882 GCA_964429665.1 uncultured Bifidobacterium sp. | reverse complement strand
TCGTCGAGATTGCTCATCGCCGGAAATGAGAAAGGAAGCCGCACTCGCGGTCAAGGCAGGAGACAAACCCATGCGCAATTGAAAGTGGCAATCTGCCGGAGGATTTGACACCGCCTCAATTCACAATGCTCACTTCATTGGCCTGAAGCAGAGCATGAGCGTATTCCTCCCATGGCGCGAGCGGATCGCGTGCGCTGGAACGGGTGGAATTTCTTTGCTGGAAACGTTGCTTCGCAATCTGGCCGGGGCGTCCGTTGCCGCCGGCACGCGGGCCGGCGTCGGCAACCTCGACTTTCTGTGGAGGTGGCGCTTGTAGAACGAAATCGAGACCGAGCTGCAACTCCTCGTCCTTCGGCAGCCGCTGGTAGATGCGGTCGTAGAGGAATCTGACCTTTGCCTTTTCATCCGTAAGCAATTTGAACCCCTTCTCCGCCACGATCCGTTTGGCCTGTTCAATTACCAGCGGACTGTTCATGAAAAACAACGCTTGTTGCGGAACGGTTGTGTCGAAGCGCCTCCCGCTCGGCATGTCCGGATTTGAAAAGTCAAAATTTACGAGCGCATCCGGAAGGTCGGAACGATCCACCAGACCATAAATGGTGCGACGCGTGGAATTCGGGTTCGATTCAAAGTTGACGGGACGACCATACATCGTCTCGCTGAGTGTACCGCCGATGGCGAGGAGCGAGTCGCGGATGGATTCGAACTCAAGCCGGCGGATGTTCGCGCGCCAGAGCAGGCGGTTTTCCGGATCAATCTCCGCATACCGCGGATTGTTCGCGCTGCTTTCCTGATAGACACTCGACAGCATGATCAAGCGGTGAATTTTTTTGATGCTCCAACCGTTCTCAACAAACTGCGACGCCAGATAATCAACCAGCTCGGGATGGCTCGGCGGTTCGCTCATGGTGCCGAGGTCGTCCGGAGTCGGAACAAAACCCACGCCGAAATGATGCTGCCAGATGCGGTTGATCATCGTGCGCGGCGTGAGCGGGTTCTTGGGATCAATGATTGCCTGCGCGAGTTGCATCCGCCCGCTGCCGTTTGTCAGCGCGACCCGATTTGTTCCAGTGACAAGAGACAGGAAGCGGCGGGGAGCAACTTCACCCTGATTTTCCGCCTCACCTCGAATGAAGACACGGGAATCGTGCGGACGCGTCGAGTCCTGCACGCGCATCGCACGGATGGGTGCGCCCGGATGAGTCATCTCCAGGCGAGCCGATGCGCCTGCGTTCTGGCGGAGCTCACGTTGAATCTCCTTGAATTTCTGGGGATCGCGCTGGCGATTTTTCCGAAGTTGTGCGAACTCCGCGTTAAGTCGTTCCTTTTCCTTGTCTATCTCATCCCTCTTCTTGAAGTAATCGAAATAGTCCGGGCCGGTCAGATTCTTTTGGATGATCGTCTCAATCGGCGGTTCGGTGGTGCTTGCGAACACACCGTGCAGCGAATAGTAATCCTTTGTGGGAATGGGATCGAACTTGTGATCGTGACAGCGTGCGCACGTTACTGTCACACCCAGGAATCCCTTCGTCACAACATCAATGCGGTCGTTGATGATGTCGTTCGGCATTCCCATGAAACGGTCGCCAATGGTCAGAAAACCAAGCGCCACGAGATTTGTCGGGTTGCGCTGCGTGGACGGGAGCTTGTCAGCGGCGATCTGCTCCACGATGAATTGGTTGTAGGGTTTGTCCTCGTTAAAGCTCTGGATCACATAATCTCGGTACGTCCAAGCCCACGGATAATTCGGATCCTCGCGCTGACGTTTCACCTGGCCTTTCGTATCGCTGTAACGCGCCACGTCAAGCCAGTGCCTTCCCCAACGTTCGCCATATTGCGGAGAAGCAAGCAGGCGATCCACGACCTTCGCAAATGCATCCTGCGATTCATCCTTCACAAACGCCTCCACGTCCTCCGTGGCGGGAGGCAGACCGGTCAGGTCGAACGTCGCGCGACGGATAAGCGTTCGTTTGTCGGCTGGTGAACTGGGTTTGAGATTTTTCTGCTCCAACTTCGCAAGAATGAAATTGTCCACGGGCGTCTTGCACCATGTGGCGTCTTTTACATTCGGCGGCGATGGCTTGGTCAATGGTTGCCACGCCCAATGCTTCTTGTTCGGATCAATCCAGTTCTTCTGAGCCGTCGTTGTCACGCGAGGATCTGGCGCACCCATTTTCACCCACGCTTCCAAGTCGGCGATCTGTTGATCGGAAAGTTTCTTTCCTTTCGGCGGCATCTGCAAGTCTGCGTCGGTGTAGCGAACGGCTTTGATCAGCAAACTTTTCTCCGTGTCGCCCGGCACGATGGCCGAGCCGGTTTCGCCGCCTTTAAGAGCGCCTTCCTTCGTGTCAAGCAAAAGACCACCCTTCACCTTGTCTGAAGTGGTGCTATGGCATTTGTAACAAGCGCCGCTCAGAATGGGTCGGATTTTACTCTCGAAGAATTGCAGCTGGGCCGGCGTCGCTTCGACGGCGCGGGCGGTCGAATGAAAAATGAGAATCGAATAACCAAGCCATGACAGCAGAACGCACCGCGCCGATTTGACTGTTTTAGACTTCATTGTGACCGTCCTCTTCATGCGAGAATGGGTTTGATGACGTTGCCTGCCACGTCGGTCAGCCGGAAATCCCGCCCGTTGTAGCGATACGTCAACTTGGTATGATCAAACCCAAGCAGCGCAAGAATCGTCGCGTGCAAATCATGCACATGCACCTTGTCTGTCACTGCTGCATTGCCGAATTCATCCGTTGAACCGTGGACCATGCCACGCTTGACGCCCGCGCCGGCCAGAATGGTGGTGAACGCCTTCGCGTTGTGATCGCGCCCAGGATTGTCGTTGCCATTGCGGTCTTTCACCGGCTTGCGGCCAAACTCCCCGCCCCAAATCACGAGCGTGCTGTCGAAAAGATTTCGCTGTTTCAAATCCGCAATGAACGCCGCGAGTGGCTGATCAATTTCCTTCGCACGTTCCGGCAGGCGATCCTCGATGTCCTGATGATGATCCCAACCACCAGCCCAAACCTGCACGAAACGCACGCCGCGCTCAATGAGCCGACGGGCCACGAGCAGTTGATTGCCTTGCCCTGTGCGCCCGTAAGCATCTCGCACTGCCGCCGGCTCCTTGGTGATGTCGAACGCATCCGTCGCCTCGGTTTGCATCTTGAATGCCATCTCGTAGGATTCGAGCCGGGCCTCCAACGCAGCGTCCTTCTGGAGATTTTGCGAATGAATTTCGTTCAACTTGTGGACCAGATCGAGTTGCCGGCGCTGTTCTTCCAGCGTTGTGTATTTGTTGCGTATATTTTCGATGAGTGCATCCACGGAGGTGACCTTCGTGTTGATACTCACACCTTGGAAGACTCCGGGGAGAAAAGCGGATTGCCAGTTGGAACTTCCGCCCGGCGGTGGCCCGCCCGGTCGGAGCGAAACGTAACCCGGCATGTTTTGATTCTCGGTGCCGAGTCCGTAAAGCACCCATGAACCAAGACTCGGTCGCACAAGCCGCGTCGAGCCTGTGTTCATGAAAACTGTCGCCACCTCATGCGCCGGAATGTCTGTGTAGCATGAACGCACAACGCATAGATCATCCACCATCTCGCCGAGTTTCGGGAAGACTTCACTCACCTCGATGCCGGATTTGCCCTTTTTTTCGAACTTGAATGGCGACGCCATTGCCACCCCGTCCATGCCGGGCAGCTTTTTCCCGTCATACTTGTCGAGCATCGGTTTTGGATCAAACGTGTCCACGTGCGATGGCGCGCCCTGCGCGAAGATGTGAACAACGTGTTTGGCCTTGGCAGGAAAATGAGGTGAACGCGGGAGAATGGTGGCATTCTCGGCGGCGCACGCGGATGAAAAAAGGTTCTCGCCGAACATCGCGGCGAAACTCAACGCGCCGAAACCCAGTCCGGTCTGTCTAAGGAAGTGACGGCGGGTGACAAAATGGTCTTCCAAGGTGGGAGCGTGTCCATCGTTGTGCTTGTCGTTGGCGTTCATAAATTCAAAACTATGGCACACAAGACGGCGGTGCCGAGCGTCAGGTTTCAAATAATTCGCACGGCCCGTGCCAGCAAAATGAATCAAACAAAGAATATCAAGGGTAACTGCCAGCAATGCGGTGGCCCGTTCGAATTTCCGGTGGAAGGCATCGGCCAGACAGTGGACTGTCCGCATTGCGGGAAGCCGACAGAACTTCAGATCGCCATCCCCCCGGACACTTCCGGCATTTCCAAACGCCAGATTATTTACACTCTTATCGCGGTCGTCATTCTTGTTGCGGGGCTCGTTGGGGTCATGCTCGCCTTGAAACGCGCCCAAAGATTGAAAGCAGACCGGCCTGAATCAGCCCAGCCCGCCAAGGTTGCTCCAGCGACATCGTCCGAGCCATCTGACCCGCTGGCACAGATGGGATTCCAAGCCTCCTCAGTTACAGTCCAGAAAGCGACAAGCGGTTCGCTGCTTTACGCAATCGGAACCGTGAAAAATATTTCGTCGAAGAAAAAATTCGGCGTGAAGGTCGAACTCGAACTCCGCGATGCCCAAAACTGGAAACTGGGCACGGCCACGGACTACGTGCAATCGCTCGAACCTGGCGCGGAATGGAAGTTCAGAGCAATGGTCATGAATTCCAAAACAACCACTGCAACAATCCTCAGCATCAAGGAAGATCAGTAAACCCCGGAAATACCGTCCCCCGACCGGCTGGTCTCCCGCAATTCAATCCTTCCGCTGCGCCCATTTCCGTCCACCGCTGAGAGCCGCCAACGTTTGCTTCAATCGTCGCGCCCGTGTTTCTGGAAGTTTCGCAGTGGACACCCAGACCAGGTATTCACGCTGAGATGTAGGCGACATCGCACGAAAGTTTTCAAAAGCTGCTCGGTTTCGTTTCTTCGCCAGCGCCACCTTGAAGAACTGGGGCACGGGCCACGGTTTGCGTTTCAACTTTGGTACAGGCGGAATTGTCGGGTCGGCATCCAATTCCACAGCCGCGTGGAGTAATTCTCGTAAAGCCTTTTGATTCACACCGTCCAGTGAGGTGACCTTGATGCTGCGGATGTTCGTATTCTTCTCCCCACCGGGCGTAAACAGTCGCGCCGGGTCGGGCAGTTCCGTGCCGCGAAAAAAGAAAATGGCCAAATGATGCTTGCAGGCGCTGATCCCGACGATGGGTTTGCGTCCCGTGAAACAAAGATTGTTCCACTTGATCGTTTCTACGAGGTCCGACTCCCAGTTGAAAAACCATTCGCGCAATTGATTCGCCAGCGGCCACGAAAAATCCGGGCATGTTTCCAGCCATTCGATCGGGTCTTTGGTTCTCGCGCGATTGCAGTCCATCTACTTTTTCACTGATTAGTGGATTTTCAACTTACGTCCACGTCCACCGTCCTGCCGGGCGCCAGGAAATGCAGCCAGCATTTCTTGACCGGTCGCCGATGAATCCGGGACAGCGCCAACGCATAAAGCCGCAACTGAACCGAATACCTCCCAACCTTCTCCTGAACACCATCGCCAGAAATCTGATCGGTCTTGAAATCCAGCAGCCAGATTTCGTCGGCTAAAATCACAACCAGATCCGCCACGCCCTGCACCACCACGAAATCATCGCCAGCCAATTCCGCAGCCTCAACCTCCACTTCAGGTCGGATAAGCTGATCGAGTTCACCCGTCGCAAATCTCGCGGTGAACTCCAATTCACGCTTCACGGATGTCGCACGACGTCGAATCAATTGTCCCACTTCCGAATTCCAAAACCGCGCGAGCACCGCAAAATCAAGCACGCCTGACTGTTCAAGCGTCAATATACCCGTCGCCTTCAGCCGCTCCGCTTCCATCTGCAAACCAGATTCTTCCACTCCACCCGCCATGTTGAAGTGTTCAAGAAAAGTATGATGCGCGGTTCCCACCTCCGCCGCCGACAACCCGCTCGTGTCTCTTCTTGCAAGCTCAACTTGGAACTTGGAACTTGGAACTTGGAACATTTGCTCCGCCTCCTCATCGGCCTGCCGACGCAGAACGGACACACTGGTTTTGGCTGCGCGCTCCGTGGCCTCTTGAAACGAATAACTCCAGTTGAGGCGCGATTTCAAACTCGCGATCTCGTCCGCCGCAGGTATTGGTTCAGCCGAGTCATTTGGCGCTGAAGAGTCGCCCGCGTCTTGGTTTGCAAAGATCAAATCGCACTCATCGTAAATCTTCCAGCGCAGCAGGTCATTTTCACCCGTGCGATCATCCTTCCAGTTTTCCGATGACGTGACGGAAGGCATCCAGTGAAGCAGCCAGCCCAGATGACTTCTGGCACTCAATACCTCGCTCGTGCCAATGCGGCGATCCGTTGCAACCGGCCAGTACACATCTGCGGCCCTGGAGTTCACCGTGCCGATGAGGATCAAATGATCCCGCGCGCGCGTCGTTGCCACGTAGAACAACCGTAACTCCTCGCCACGGAGTTCGCGCTTTTCAGTGCGACGGGCCATCCAATGTGTCAGCCCCGGATAGCTTTCCTCCGAACCGGGCGGTGTGATCCTGGGGCACAGACCGTGTTGTTCGTTGAACAAAACTGCGCCGCGCAAATCCTGTTCGTTGAAGTATGTACCCAGCGAAGCAAGCACAACCACCGGAAATTCCAATCCCTTGCTCTTGTGAACACTCATCAAGCGCACTGCGTCGTCCACTGGAGCAGTGGCTGGTTGGAGATCGAGTTCTTCATCCTCCTGCAACCTGATGAATTTCAGAAACCGATGCAAGCCCTGTCGTTGATACGGATCAAACTGCCGGGCCAGATCGAGCAACCGACGGACATTCGCTGCACGCTCCACCCCACGCTCTCCCGAGAGCAACAAGGATTCGTAGTGGGTTTCGACCAGCGCCGTTTCAAGTGTTTGC
>CAYSDO010000245.1:0-6914 GCA_964429665.1 uncultured Bifidobacterium sp. | reverse complement strand
CGCGATTTTGTCGCTGAACTCGGAGTAATCCACCTTGTAATCGTTCCACCCGATGCGTTGTTTTGGCATCCCGGTCGTGCCGCCGGTTTCAAAGATGTTGAAGGGCTGGCCTTTGAACTTCGCCGGCACCCAGACCTCGGGCTGCATGTCGCGCAACGATTCGTCCTGAAAGTGCGGGAACTTCGCGATGAGATCGGCGAAGGAATTTACCTCTTTGCGCGGATCGAAATTTTTCTTGGCCCAATCAAGCCAGTAAGGACAGCCGCTGTCCGGCGAGAAATGCCACGCGATGATTTCGCGCGTGTGGGCGTCGAGTTGGGCTTTGGCCTGGTCGGCTGTGATTGGTTGCATGTGAGTAAATCAGGTTTTGCGTCACTCTACTGACGCAGGTTGGAATTGAAAACTTCAATCAGCGACGGCGTCATTGATCCCTCTCAGCAGTGAATTGCTCCTTTTAGTTTCCTGAAAACCAAATAGTCCCGGAGAATGTGGATTCCGGAATCTGCCGATCGTTTATGCCGTCTTGTAGGCCTCGATTTTGTCAATGCGATACCGGTGACGCGCGCCGTCCACCTCACACTCCACTTCCTCGGCTACTTTACGATTCAGCAATGCCTGGCCTACGGGTGTGAGATAGCTGATGATGTTCTTTTCGGCGTCAAAATCCCATGCGCCAAGCACGGTAAAAGCCTCCTGCTTGTCAGAACCGAGATTCGTCGCATGCACGACGGTGCCGATGCTGACCATGTCCGTGCGCGGATTCAGGAAATCCGTACCACGCGCGCGATTGAGCAACACTTCCAGCTCGGCCTTGCGCATCTTGAGAATACCCTGCATTTCCTTTGCGGCCTTGAATTCATGGTTTTCACTGAGGTCGCCATAGCTGCGGGCCAGGGCGATCTCCTTTGAGTTTGCGGGAATCTTTTTGTCCACCAGTTCGCGATATTCGTTGTTGCGGCGCTCAAGGCTTTCCCATGAAACGACGAGCGCTGCGTCCTGGCGTGTTTGTTCGCCGCTGACGAGCGATTGCACGGCGGGGTGGCATTTGACGAGGCGTGCCAGAAGCGAACGCTTGTCCATGTCATCGAACACCGGGGACAGTTGCAGCGCGCGCGTGAGGTCCTTGACCACTTCAATGTCCGCAGACGCCGTCAGATCGGAAATCAACTCCTGGTCTTCGAGCATGAAATCGCGCAGGCGGTTCGACCGTTTGTCATTGAACTGGTCGCGCTCCATTGCAGTGAGCATGGCGCGGAATAATTCCGGGCCGAGAATGTCCGAGTAATCGTCACTGCGCTCCTTGCCGAACCAGAGCAGCAATTCGCTGCTGGCGGTGTGCTGGTTGATGTGACGGGCCAGCGTTTCCTTGAGTTCGGCCAGCTTCCCGTTCTGAGAAAGCACGGCGGCCATTTCCTTGCAAAGCTTGGCGGACACGATATTCAACGCGCTGCGCAGGGTTTCGTGCCAGCGTTCCGGTTGGGCGGCCTTGAAGGATTCAAGAGCGCGACGGTGTTTGACTGCCGGAATTGCTTCGAGGAGCGGGCCGAATTTCACGCCTTCCTGCAACCACAGTTGTGCGGCTGTCATTTCGCCCGGCGCGGGCTGCACACCGGCAACGGTCGCAAGATCGTCGCGTGCAAAGATGGCTTCCAATGCAACGGCGGGCTGCGTGCGCAGATGTGAAACGATTTCTGCGTTCAACGCCGGGACCACTTCGCCTGCAATCGCAGATTTGTTTGCTATGTCCGCGGCGTTCTTGACGATTTCTGCTGCTACCGTCGTATGCGCCTTCAATCCCTTCGCCATGCGAAAGTCCGCGAGCAACCGGTCTTGCAAGGAGGTTTCATGCGCTTGAAAAACAATCGCCTCGGTTTTTTTGATCGGCACGATGAAGTGCCCATCCTTCTTCATCTCATGCTTGGCCGTCTCCCACCACTTCTTCCAATCGTCCCGGATCACGTCCGGCACGAGGACGTGTTGAATCTGATCGAGCGTGGCTTTGCCTCCGAAACTCGTGAGCACCACTTTGATCAAGTCGAGGTGATGCAACGCAGCCATCTGGCGCAGGCCCTCGATGTCGGCGGCTTTGCGGGCGAGAATGTGTTCCTTGGGAATGGGCTTGAGCGAATCCGCCGCAAATGCGAGATCCATCCCGTGGCCGGGTTTGCCAGGAAAATCAATCGTGAACTTGGCGAACACCGTGTCCACTGACTTGATGCGTCCAAACCCCCAGCTCTTGTGCGTGCAAAAGCCGCTGCTCGTCAACGACACCAGTGGTTCGACCTGACGGCCTTCGATCTTTCCTGCCGCCGCCATTTTTTCAAATTCATCTTTCATAGGTTCGGTTAAGCTCGCGTCACAATTTCAAATCTACGACATTAAACGCAGTGACGGGACAAAAACCAAGACAAATTGCGGCTCGCGTGCTCGGGCAACGACGGACGGACGGAGAGTTCACCGAGGTGCTGCTCGAACGCTCTCTCGCTGATGCGTGCCTCTCAACGGTGGATCGCGCCCTCTGTCAAGAACTCGTCTATGGCGTGGTCCGCTCTCAGGCCGCCCTCGACTGGCTCATTGCACGCAAGACACCCGGACGCACGCAGAAGGATGCGTTGCAAGTTTTGCTCAGGCTTGGGCTCTACCAGATTTTCTGGCTGGACCGGATTCCCGATCACGCCGCCGTCAATGAAACCGTTGAACAGGCGCGACATGGCGGACATGGGCCACAAACGGGTTTCATCAATGCCATCCTTCGCGGCTACCTCCGTGAAAAGGAGGCAACTCAAGCACTGCTGGCGGAACTTAATACAAATAATCCTGCGCTCGGTTTTTCCCATCCTGAATGGCTTGTGCAACGGTGGCAGAAACTTTGGGGTGGGGAAAACACCCGGCGTCTGCTCGAATGGAACAACACTCCGCCAAAAACCTTTGCGCGGGTCAACACACTCCGAACCGATGCGGAACAGCTCATTTCCCGCTGGCGCGAAGAGAACGTGCATTATGATTTCTTTCAGGCCGGGCGGGTGAAACCGGATAAACCACCCCTTGATTGGGTTGGCGAGAATCTCGCATTCGAGTTGAAATCCCATCCACCGCTGACATGGCTGGAGAGCTTTAAGCAGGGCGGATTTTACATTCAGGATCCAAGCACACTTCTCGCGGTGCACGAGCTTGATCCTCAACCCGGCGAAACCATTCTCGACCTCTGCGCTGCACCGGGCGGCAAGACGACTTTCATCGCGCAACTGATGAACAACACAGGGCGCATCGTGGCGAACGATATTTTTACCGATCGTCTGAAATTGATCGAGGAGAATTGCGCCAGATTGGGCGTAAATTGCATCGAGGCACGTTCAACATTGAACGTTGAAACTTCAATGTTTGATCGTGCGCTCGTTGACGCTCCGTGCTCGAATACCGGTGTAATGCGCCGCCGTGTGGATTTGCGCTGGCGCATCCGCCCGGAGGAAATCGAGCGGTTGCGAGCAACGCAACTGGAGTTGCTCACACGCGCCGCCACACTCCTAAAACCGGGAGGCACGCTTGTGTATAGCACTTGCAGTCTCGAACCCGAGGAGAACGGTGAAGTTGTCCAGCAATTCCTTGCAGCGCACCCGCCGTTCAAACTGGAGTGCACAAGGCAGTTGTTGCCTTTTACAGACGGGGTGGATGGTGCATTCGTGGCGCGGCTGGTTCGCGGAGCGTGACTTTTTAGATGAATTGACGAGGGATTTTTGCCCCATCCTCGTCCACGGTTTTCTGATGACAGAACGGGAAGGACAAGAAGTATCCACAAGGTCGAGTTTTGAAACCGGCACTCCACAACCTAATTTTCCTGAGTTGTACGCTTGCCAAAAAATCCACACCCCGGCAGAATTCCGAGTCTTATGAAAAAGAATTTAGTAATAGCGATTGTTCTGGGTGCCGTGTGCATTGGATTGTTTGTGGCGTTGTTCACAACAAACAAGCGCGCCGAGGAGCAGCACCGTGTGGATACCGACACAATTCTCAGCAAATCCAACCAATGGTTTGCCACCGACGTGCAGCTGGGAGAGCAACGTCAGGTGAACCAAAATCTCGAAAAAGTCATCAGCGAAGCCCACGATAAATTCAATCTCCTTACCAACAAATACACAGACCTGACGGCGAACCTGATCAAAACAGAATCCTCCCTCAAAGCGTCACAGGACGAGGTTGTGAAGCGTGATCAAAAAATCACGGCTCTTGAAACCCAAAATCGTGAACTCGACGAAAAGGCTGTTGACCTGAGTGTCGCTCTGACCAATCTGACCACCCAGATCGTTGCCACACAGCACAAGCTTGAGGCGTCCGAGGGCGACAAGGCGTTTCTCGAAAAAGAACTCAAACGTCTCATGGCCGAAAAGGCCGAGCTTGAACGGCAGTTCAATGACCTTGCCGTGCTTCGCTCGCAAGTTTCCAAACTTAAAGAGGAACTCTCAATAGCGCGCCGTCTGGAATGGATCCGCAAGGGCCTCTTCGCCGCTGATGAACAAAAGGGCGCGCAAAAATTGATGAACCTGAAGTCTCCGACCGCGCCGGCTCCGACCAACACCTTCGACCTTAACGTGGAGGTCAACGCGGATGGTTCGGTGCGCGTGATCCCGCCGCTGACCAACAGTCCGGCAGCTCCCCCTGCCACCAAATAACGATGTCAACGGCAGGTTCGCTCGTGGATTCGCATGGCCGTGTGCTGCGCGATTTGCGGGTGAGCCTCACCGACCGCTGTAATTTCCGCTGTCTCTATTGCCTTCCTGAAACGGAGGCAGCGCAAAACTTTTATCGTGGTCGCTGGGCTCAGATGCCCGACTCCGCGCCTATCGTTCAGCAATGGACACCAAGAAGCAATCTGCTCACCTTCGAGGAAATAGAGCGCGTTGTGCGGATTGCCATCGGACTCGGCATCAGGAAAATCCGGCTCACCGGCGGCGAACCGCTCCTGCGCCAGGGTGCCGAACAACTCGTCACCCGCATCGCCAGAATCCCCGGCGTGGAAGACCTAGCCATGACGACCAATGGTTTCTTGTTCGCCGAAAAAGCCCGTGCTCTGCGTGAGGCAGGTCTTCGCCGCATCAGCTTCAGCCTCGATTCCCTCGACCGCGACAACTTCAAAAAAATCACCGGGCGCGACGGTCTGGCAGAAGTTTTGGAAAGCATCCGGCTCGCGCAGGAACTCGGCTTTGCCCCCGTGAAGGTCAATGCCGTTGTCATCCGGGGCATCAACGACCACGAAATTGAATCCCTAGCGGAGTTTGCACGCGAACGCAATCTGAGCCTCCGCTTCATCGAGTTCATGCCGCTGGATTCCGCGCGCGCGTGGCTGAAGGAAATGGTGGTAAACGGTGCGGACATTTTGCAACGGTTGCGCGCGAGGAACGAATTGAAGCCATTGGCTTCCGATGATCCATCCTCGACCTCAAAGCGTTGGAGCTTTGCTGACGGGCGCGGTGAGATTGGAATCATCGCGCCTGTGAGCGAACCGTTCTGCGGCCATTGCAATCGCCTCCGCCTGACCGCCGACGGCAAGGTGCGCACCTGCCTGTTCAGCGTGACCGAACACGACCTGCGTTCACGTTTGCGCGCGGGTGCCAGCGATGCAGAGATCAACGACTGGTTCCACAGCGTGGCCTTACAGAAGGAAGCGCGCCACCACATCGGCGAACCGGAATTTGTGTCTCCGCCCCGGAGCATGAGTTGCATTGGCGGTTGACCTCTCTTGACGCGGCTGCCTTGCTACGTGTTAAACTGTTCCCATGCCGACATACGAATACGTCTGCGCCAAGTGCGGACACGAGTTTGAGAAATACCAGTCCATTGCCGACAAGGCGCTGGCCGTTTGCCCCGAGGATTTGTGCGCGAAGAAAAAATGGGCGCGCGGTGGCGTCAAGCGCAAGATCGGTCTTGGTGGCGGGCTCATCTTCAAAGGTAGTGGATTTTACATCACAGACTATCGCAGCGAGGGCTACAAGACCGCTGCCAAGAAAGATTCCGAGGCGTCCAAACCCGCGAGCACCGATACCAAGCCGTCCACGCCTGCGCCCGCTGCCAAGTCAGAATCCAAGTCAGCCAAAGGCACATCGAAGAAGTGACCGGGCGTCGTCGTCCGACGAGAAATGAAATCCACCTTTATCGTCCTTGCCTTCGCGTTCATTGTCGCGGGCGCACGGGCGCAGGTGGCCTCGCCTTTTTCAGTGGCGAGGAGCATGTCTGGCCAGTTTGTGGTGGTGGATGTGCGCAATAATTCCGGCCAGCGGCCTTCGTCGCCGTGGCTCGGGACGAACACCAGCCTGCTGCCGCTCGAACCTTCGTTTCTTGCCGTGTCCGCGGAACGCATCAAGCAGGAGTTGCAATATGAACTAGGCGCGGAAAAGTCGTGGCGTGGAAAAATCAATCTTGTCATTCGTCCCGCACAGGGCGACGACGATGTGATCACGATAATTTCGGAACGAAATCGTAGCAGTTGGGGCTATCGCATGGAATTGCCGGCCTACATCGAACGGACGAGATTCATCCGGGGCATGGTGCAGGTTTTGTTGCAGGAGATGGCCAATCGCACGGCAGGAGATCGTTCCGCCGAGATTCCTGCATGGTTGATCGAAGGGTTCGCACAGCAACTTTCCATCGCACGCGGCGGCAGCCTGCTGCTTGCGCCGCCCACGACCCAGACTGATTCAATGCTCATCACACCCTCAGACGTCTATCAAAGCGAACATGATTACATCCGAGCTGTGCGCCGTGTGCTTCGAGAAAGTGCGCCGCTCACAGTCGAACAACTTTCGTGGCCGTCAAACGGGCAGGTGACAAACCTGGTGTACCGGCTCAACGCGCAATTGTTTGTAACGGAATTGTTGCGGCTGAAAAACGGGGCGGGTTGCATGCGCGGGATGATCTCGGGC
>CAYSDO010000244.1:0-6943 GCA_964429665.1 uncultured Bifidobacterium sp. | reverse complement strand
CAATCTTCATGAGACAAACACCGCTGGCTTCCACCAGGCTGCCAATCGGGACCGACATCAGGCTGGTTTTAACGTACCTGTTGACCGGTCCTTCCACGCTGAAAAGGAAGTTCGAGTTTTGGAGGGTCAGGATGGTTCGTTGTGACGCAGGCCCCCCGCCGGGAGAACTAATCCATCGCTCCATGCGATCAAGCACCCTGCCTTGAAGCTTGACCAGATCCGCGTGACGAAAGCCTCCCTGTAGTTCGGGAATGGTAACATCTTTCGTGGACGGTTGCCGGCCCGGGTCATCGGTGCGGCGGAAAACTGCATCCTGCAGGACCGGCAGGAATTGTTCAAAATCAGGAAAACCCACCGCCTCAACAATCTCGCCCGGCGCGACTGTTTTAT
This sequence comes from uncultured Bifidobacterium sp., assembly GCA_964429665.1. Lineage (GTDB taxonomy): Bacteria > Verrucomicrobiota > Verrucomicrobiia > Limisphaerales > JADLHS01 > JADLHS01. Next base: position 6,553 of record CAYSDO010000244.1, on the reverse strand, counting down.
TCAGCCTGCTCCTTACCTGCATCCCGCCGGTCGCATCCTGGAGAAACACGTCTTCACCAGGACGTTGATACGTGACTGTGCCTTTAACATGCACACGGGTGTCAAGTTCATGTTCGCTCCGGTATTGCGCAAGGCTGTCCAAAGGAATCACACGCTCGGCAAACGGATCGCCCGTTTCCAGTTTGTCGATGATGAAATCAGCCAACTGTGGCACGTGAAGCCCCACAGTAATCAAGTGCCGGAGTTTTCCGTTGAAGAAAGTGGACGCGGTACCACGAACCCGCACCTTGGCCCCAATGAGAGTTTGCGGGTCCACGCCCACCGGAGACGGGACATTGACATCCAGCCGATATCCTCCCGATGCGATCTCAAAAACAGTCACCGCTCCCTTGGGCCGGAAAGCGCGAACGATGCCTGAAATTTCCACGCGTTGACTGTCTTCAATGCCGGCCATGAGTTGCTCGATGGGCACGGACCTGGCCGCAGGCAGGGGTGCAATTCCCAACTTGCGCCATCGAGGAAATGTGATGATCGGAGCGAACCCGCCCGGATGACTGACTCCGGCAACTTCGATAAAATCACCCGGCCTCGGTTGATTCGTGCCGATGTTCTCCACAAACACACCAGCCGTTGCATCCTGCACAAAGAATCGTCCGCTCCACTCCGCATCCGGTTGAGCCGCAGTGACCACTCCGCGGATCAGGACATTGGTTCCGTAGGCCTTATCCGCAGGCAGCGCGAGGATGTCTCGGGCATTGGTCAGGACGAGGCTGGTGGATTGCCCCAAAGCAGATGGCATGGTCGCCAGCGCTGCCAGACCCACCACGAAAATGAGGTCGAGACGGCGGGGCAATTTGGCGAAGTATTTGGCCGCCTCTCCCTCTTTCACCCCTCTCGCCCAGTTTGTGAATGAGGACGAGAGACGGAACGGGGGAGAGGGACACTTATTCATGATGGTTTGTATTCGGCAGAGCCAAATCTAAGCCCGAGTCTTCCTGCGAGTCCACAGCATTTGTAGATCGGCCATCCCCCCCTCTTAAGAGGGATGGCAGCCGAAGTGATGAGAGGTAGGATTTCGATCAGATGATCCATTTCATTTTGAAAACGAATGATCAGCCTGCGTTCTCGCATATCAGATTTACCGCACAAACATGCGATAGAGACGAGGCCGCGTCCGGTCTAATGTGATTATGATTTACAACTCTCTGCGGCAAGCCGCCAAACGAGCAAAAAACCAAAACCCAGTACAAACAGTATGAGAATAACAAAAACAATCCGAACATTTCTCGCTGCAGGACTTTGCTCCGCAGTGGGAATCGTCGCGCATGCCGACCAGGTCACATTCAATGTGAACATGTCCGCCATAACCAACAGTCTTGGCGCACCAGCCTACACCGAAGTGCGTGCCAGTGGCGCATTCAATGGCTGGAGCCAGAGTGGTGTCCTTACCAATAGCGGGGGGAATATTTACACCAATACATTTGAAGTGGCGGCAAACGGCAATTACAAATATACGTGCGTGGTGAACGGAGGCGTTTCGTGGGAAGCTGGCGCCGACCACCCGATCACGCTCACTGGCAGTCCTCAGACATTGCCCCTTCTTAATTTTAATTATGATGGGCCGACTCCGATTGATTTCGTAACCAATAACATCACATTCCAGGTGGACATGAGGGTGCAGGGAGTGTCTTGGCAAAATGGAGGTGGAATAATACGCGTTTCTGGCGGCTTCAATGGCTGGGGAAACGGCGGAGATCTGATCGCCGTTTCGTCGTCTCCCGCAGATTATCCCACGAATTGGTGGTACACGAACACGTTTCAGGCGATAACGCAACTCATGCCACCATCTGCAACTCCAGGTCAGAAGATCAACCGTTATAAGTTTCGCGCCAACGGCGGGTGGGAAGAGCCTGTGACAATCAATGCCAATGGTAGCAATGATCGCTTCTGGGATGCCACCACCACAGGCGACCGGGTGTTGCCCTTGGTGTTCTATTCAGACGCGTCGTTGTGTGATGTGTTGGATCACGATATGGATATCACTTACGTCCTCCACCTGACAAATGGCACGTTCACCACCACTGGACATGCTTTTGACAATACGCAGGATACGGTTCACATCAACGGTGAAGCCCTTTTGGGCGTCTGGCAACCTTGGGATACCGGGTTGCCTCAACTGATCCGAAACGGTAGCAGCGATTATTACACGAACACCTTCACAGTTCCAGCCGGCAGGCCGCTCAACCAGAAGGTCAAATACGGGATTGGTTTCGTGGGAAATACTAACTCGGTTGATAACGAAGCTCCTCAGTTTGCGGACCACATTCAATGGATTCGTTCAACGAACACAACTTATACGATGGCACCAGTTGAGTTCGGAACCAACTACGCGTCCACCCGGGTGCAAATTCAGTACGGCAATCTCAAAGCGGGCGCGCCATCTGGCGGAAATGTTCCCGTTACATGGGATGGTTGCCCTTGTGTGACCTTGCAATCGAGTCCAAGCCTGAGCAGCGGTTCATGGACTGATTTGCCTGAGACTGAGAGCGCCAGTTCCAAGAATGTTCCCAACACGGGATCACAGTTCTTCCGTCTCCAGAAACGGCCAACCCCGTAATACAGGAAATCAAAGCCCACCCCGACGCGTCGTCGGGGTGGGAAATTCCATTCAATAATTTCTTTGAAAGAACTGATTACAAAAATGAGAAAAACCAGGTTTGCTTTCACTCTGATTGAACTATTGGTCGTCATCGCCATCATCGCAATCCTGGCTGCAATGTTGTTACCTGCCTTGTCCAAGGCCAAAGCCAAGGCTTTAGGCATCACCTGTATGAGCAATACGAAGCAGCTCATACTCGCAACCACAATGTACGCTGGCGACAACGGAGATAAGTTTCCCGGCTTGCGGCACGGAAGCGCTGTCGTCATGGATGACCCCATCAAACCTTGGGCACAGGGTTGGTTGACATGGGACGTTTCATCTGCCAATACCAATACTCTATATCTTCTCGATTCACATTATGCCTCCTTGGCGCCGTATTTCGGCAATCAGAAGAATCTTTTCAGGTGTCCTGCCGATAAATACTTGTCCACCTTTCAACGCCTCAAAGGATGGGATGGCCGGGCTCGCAGCATGTCGGGGAACACCTATTGCGGTAGCGACCCTGCTCAACTTAGCGGTGGCCCAGTCGATCCTGGTGCCGCAATCATGACCAAACTGTCACAACTCACCAAACCCGGACCTACCATGACTTGGGTGTATTTGGACGAGCACCCGGACAGCATCAATGACCCCGCATTTTTTTCGCCCTATGGAAACACATGGTACGATTATCCCGCAAACTACCACAACGGCGCTGGCAGTGTTGCTTTTGCAGACGGTCACTCGGAGGTTCATAGGTGGCAGGCTTCAATTCGCAACATTCCGATCACAATGAACGGTATTACAAGCCAGACTGTTTCAGATACTGACAAGGATTACGTCTGGCTGCGTGAACGAACTCCGCAAAAGTAGACTGTCATGTTCGCACCCGGATTCGCCCCGTTTGGATTCCAGTCAAATCGAGCTAGGATTTCAATCCATCCTGTTTGATAATTCTCTTTCAAGTTGGCGGCCAAACAATGTGTCGCGGTACTGTCATCGGAGAGGTACTTGCAACAGACTGTTGAAATGAGCTTTGAGGCCAAGACAGGCCATGAAGCGCATCGTTTTCACCATACTGCTCCATGAATCGTAGCTGGAAGTTTCTATACCTGGCGGCAGTGATTCCTTTTTGGGCCGGGATAGGAACAGCTTCATCGCCCGAAGTATTTCAAGTTGAACCTCCATGTTGGTGGGTGGGGCACTCACACAATCCAGTTCGTGTTTTGTTCACTGGCACAAATCTCGGCGGGGCAAAAATCAAACCGCCTGCCGGATTTTCTATTTCAAATCTCACAATCAGCCTGGCGGGCACACATGCGTTTGCCGATGTGTATATCCCGCGAAAGGCAACGGTTCGCAGTCGAGAGTTCAAAGTCAGGACACCGCAAGGCACAACCACCGCTTCATTTTCCATCCTTCCTACCCTACCCAGACAGAATCGTTTCGCAGGCTTTTCGAATGACGATGTGATTTACCTGCTCATGCCGGACCGCTTCGCCAATGGTGACCGTACAAACGACGACCCTGCTGTGTCGCGAGGATTGTTCAATCGCGCCAGGCCGCGCGATTATCATGGCGGCGATTTTCAAGGCGTCATCAACCGCCTGCCCTATCTGCGCGACCTCGGCGTAACCGCGCTCTGGTTGACGCCGTGGTATGACAACGTGAATCACGCCAACACCAGGGAGAAATACACTAGCGACAATCAGCGCTCCACCAATGGGATCGCCTCCACCGATTATCATGGCTACGGCGCGGTGAATTTCTATGCGGTGGAGGAACGCTTCGGAGACATAGCAAAGCTGCGTGAACTCGTGACCACCGCCCGGGCAGCGGGATTTAAATTCATTCAGGATCAGGTCGCCAACCATACCGGGCCGTTTCATCCGTGGGTGCATGATCCGCCCACGCCCACATGGTTCAATGGAAGCGCCGACAACCATCTCAACAATTCCTGGCAGACATGGACGCTTGCTGAACGCAATCCTCCACCTGACAAACTCAAATCCACCCTGGAAGGTTGGTTCATCAACATCCTTCCCGATCTCAACCAGAATGATCCTGAAACCGCGACCTATCTCATTCAGAATTCGCTCTGGTGGATCGGCATGACAGGAGTTGACGCAGTCCGTCAGGATACCTTGCCTTACGTACCACGCGGCTATTGGTCAAAGTGGACCTCTTCACTCAAGAAGGAACATCCGCACCTGACAATCCTCGGTGAGATGTGGGATGGAAAGCCTGAGCTTGTGGCATTCTTTCAGGGCGGGCGTAAACAATTCGACGGCGTGGATTCCGGTATCGATACCCTCTTTGATTTTCCGCTGCATTACGCCATGCGTGATGTGTTCGCAAAACGCCAACCCATGACGAAGCTTGCGCAGATTCTTGCAGCGGATACGAATTATGTGGACGCCCGCAATCTCGTCACCTTCCTCGGCCTGCACGACACCTCGCGCTTCATGAGCGAGCGCGGCGCGACGATTGAAGGACTGCAACTCGCTTTCACTTATCTTCTCACCACCCGAGGCACGCCGTTGATTTACTATGGCGATGAAATTGCCATGCGCGGCGGCGGCGATCCTGACAACCGCCGCGATTTCCCAGGTGGTTGGGCAGAGGATCAACACAACGCCTTCGAGACTGCCGGACGCACGCCGGACGAAGCACGCGTTCACGATCATGTCCGCAAGCTCCTCACACTGCGACGCGAGCTACCTCAACTGCGACGCGGAGAAACCATCCAGTTGGAATCCGATGAAGCGAGCAGCGCCTTTGCCCGGGTTGCTGGAGATTCAGCCGCGATCGTCGTGATTAACAACGGTGACGCGCCCAGGACGCTGCGGCTGGATCTGCCCGCACGGCTACCAGCCCAGACAAAATGGTTCAATCAGTTGACCGATGACGCCCCAAGTTTTTCCACCAACGGCCTGCTCACGGTGCAATTATCACCCAGGCAGGCGGCACTGCTGGCGACGCAACCGGCGGCAGTAGCATCCAGTCGGTAGGTTGTTTCGATTTCATGCGATTCAAGATCAAAAAGTCATTTGCCAGTTCCAAACGCCGACGCATAACCATGCGGTGCGGCAGACAAGTTTCGGAGTTGCATCCGGGTCGAAAACATTGCTCACTCCAATCCCAACCAACCTGCAAACAACCATGACCAAACCACGTCTTTCCTTCTGGCAAATCTGGAACATGAGCTTCGGCTTCCTCGGCATCCAGTTCGGCTGGGGTTTGCAGATGGCCAACATGAGTCCCATTTACAAATACCTGGGCGCCGCCGATGAGCAGATTGCGAAACTCTGGCTCGCCGCACCACTCACCGGACTCCTCGTGCAGCCCATCATCGGAGCGATGAGTGACCGGACATGGTGCCGGCTGGGACGACGGCGACCCTATTTCCTTATCGGTGCCATCCTGAGTTCACTCGCATTGATCCTGATGCCGAACTCCGGTTCACTCGCCGCCTGGCTGCTTCCTCATCTGCCAAAGTTCTACATGGCAGCGGGATTGTTATGGGTGCTGGATGCCAGCATCAACGTCAGCATGGAGCCGTTCCGTGCCTACGTGGCGGACAAGCTGCCGGAGGAGCAACGCGGCATGGGTTTCTCGATGCAGAGCTTCTTCATCGGCGTCGGTGCGGTCGTCGCTGGCATGTTGCCTTACATGTTGAAGAACTGGTTTGGTGTCAGTGACGCTGCCGATGGATCGAATGCCTTGCCCACAAACGTAAAAATCTCCTTCTACGTCGGGGCCGTCGCGTTTCTGGCAGCCGTGCTGTGGACGGTGTTTACCTCCAAGGAATATCCCCCGGAAAACATGGAGGAGTTCCGACGAAAGAATTCCGAGAGCGGTGGCTTCGGGCATTTGCTCAAGGAAATTCCCGACGCACTCGTGAAAATGCCC
>CAYSDO010000243.1:0-6964 GCA_964429665.1 uncultured Bifidobacterium sp. | reverse complement strand
GGGTCCAGCTCGTAGGACCTGGTGAGGAAATCACGTTCATCCCGACAACGTCCTGCGTGCTGACCAGCGAATGCCAGGCATCGCGTGACGTTGATCGCCCGGTGAGGTTCTCCATCCCGCGCTCAACCATAGATACGACTCGCGTAGGATGCGGCTGATACGCGTCCGTGGCCTGGGAATCCTCGACGATCACAACCCGTGGCGCATTGGTGGCCGACGGCCTGAGATCGAGCAATTGAGCCGCAGTGGAGCGAAAAGAAAAGAACAGAACCAAAACAAGCACGACGCCTGTTGCAGTCCGCTTCATCATTTCATTCTCAGGTGCGTTTCTTGACACGTCAGGGCGCGGATGTTACCACGAGCGACGATGGTCGCCACAAAAAATCCTTCTGCGGGAATTGCTCTCCTGCTCTCGGCAATCGTTTTTCTCGCGGGATGCTCACCGCCGGGCGAACGCGCCATGGACAAGGGCAAAAAATATCTGGACCAGGGGCGCGCTGCTGAAGCCGTGGAGGAGTTTACTCGGGCCGCCGAATTGATGCGAACAAATGCAAACGCCTGGAATTATCTTGGTTTGGCCTGCCACAACGCCGGACAAATCACAAACGCCGTGGCTGCATACCAGCGCGCTTTGAATTTTGATCGCAGCCTGCTTGAAGCGCGGTTCAATCTCGGCTGCCTCTGGCTCGAACAGGAGAAGTTTGATGCGGCCACGAGTGAATTTACGGCTTACACCATACGTCGCCCCAACGATGTTGACGGCTGGGTCAAACTTGGATCGGCGCAGTTGCATTCAACTGACATCGCCAGTGCTGAAAAGAGTTTCCGCGACGCGCTCCGGCTTGCGACGAACAATGTCGAGGCAATGAACGGCCTCGCGCTGGTCCAGCTTCAACGCAAGCGCCCGCGCGAAGCCGCGCAACTTTTGAACACAGCGCTCAAACTCCAGCCAGACTTCCGCCCTGCATTACTGAACCTGGCTGCTATTCAGCACTACCATCTCAACGACCACAGCGAGGCGTTGCGGCTGTATCGAAGCTACCTCTCAATCCAACCGCGAGCTGCGGATTGGGAGGCGGTCAATGCCATCGCGAAATCTCTCGAACCTGCACCACCGCCACAAACAGTCCAACAGGTTCAACCACGCCCCGCACCACAAACAAATCACACGGCTACAATTGCGGCGACACCCGTGCGCCCCACCGCGACAATTTCAAATCGTTCCGCGCCGATAATTCGTGTTGAAACATCCGCACAGCCCGCAACAACCAAACCCACACCTCCAGCTACTACGCCAACCCAAACACCACCGCCGCCCCAGGTGGTGAAGGTTCCCCCGGAACCGACAGTCACGACTCCCGCGGCTCCGCCCGAATCAAAACCCGCCGCTCAATCATCACCCGAAGCAAGTTCGCAGACTGTCGAGATTGTTGGCGAACCACCGAAACCAACGCCGAAACGCGGATTCTTTTCCAAGGTATTCTCCAAGAGCGAATCGAAAGGAAATCCGAAACAATCCGCCAGCTTGACAAACACGCCAGCCACTGCGGTTTCAACTCCCGCTGCCGAGACGGCTGGCAGCACGCCTCGTGCGACGGATCGTTACACCTATTTGTCTCCTTCAGTTCCAGCCCGAGGCAATCGTACGGCAGCGGAGCGTGCGATGTCCCAAGGCCAGCAGGCGTACCAGTCGAAGCGGCTCATCGAAGCCATGCAAGCCTTTCGTCAGGCACACCAGCTTGATCCAAGTTTGTTTGAGAATGAATACTCGCTTGGGATGGCAGCTTACGAAGCGCGGAGTTACAAGCTCGCTTTGGCCGCATGGGAAAACGCACTCGCCATCCGCACCGATTCCGCAGACGCACGCTACGGTTTCGCACTCACGCTCAAGGCAGCGGGTTATCCGATGGACTCGGCCAACGAACTTGAAAAACTGCTGGTCAACCATCCCGAGGAAGCCCGCGCACACCTCACGCTCGGGAATCTTTACGCCGAACATCTGAATGACAAACTTCGCGCACGACTGCATTACAACACCGTCCTCCAACTCGACCCGCGCAATCCCCAGGCATTGGAAATCCGCTACTGGCTCAGGGACAATCCTCCGTAGTCCGCTTTTCCTCCTCGTCCTCATTGTCGTCCTCGTCCTCACCATGCTGCCTACGAACTGGACGCGCAATGGCCCACAGTCCAGAGACCAAAGACATCAGTCTTGGTTCAGACTTCGGACTTTGGAGTCGGACGCAGGACTTGGAGCACCACTGGCACAGGTCTGGCTTTGTTTTTAGCGGATTACTATGAAATACAATCTGCCGTTCAACTGGTTTGACATAGCGGTGCTCCTGCTGGTGATGGTTGGTTACACGCGAGGGCGCAAGCGCGGCATGTCCGTCGAGTCCATCAGCATGCTGATGTGGATCGCCATTGCAATTGTCAGTGCCATTGCCTATGAGCCGCTGGGCTTGATGATTGACAGCTACGCCAAGTTCGGAAAATTGACCTCATTCCTGATGGCCTATACGATTATTGCCCTCGGCATTGCCCTAGTGTTCTCGTATGTGAAGCAAACCATCGGCAAGAGACTCACCGGCAGTGACACCTTTGGAAAGAGCGAGTACTACCTGGGCATCCCGGCGGGCATGTTGCGGTTCTCATGTGTTGTTCTTGTTTTCCTGGCGTTGCTGAACTCCCGGTACTACTCAACCGCGGAAATCAAGGCTCAGAACAAATACGACCTTGAAAACTACGGAAGCAGTTTCTTTCCTCACCTTTATTCTATTCAGGATGACGTTTTCAGAAAGTCCTTTGTTGGCTCGAATGTCAAAGAACACCTCGACTTTCTTCTCATCAAACCAATGAACGGCTCCGGAATTTCCGCGCCGGTTGTGAAACGTAAAGAGTTCACTTTGCCCTGAGCGGCAGTCCGCTTAAGATGCGTGCGTGGCCGGTTTGATTCCTGACAGCACCCTTGATCAGATTCGCGCCGCCAATGACATCGTTGACATCATTGGCGGCTACATCCCTTTGAAACGTGCCGGCGCGAACTTCACCGCGCTCTGCCCTTTTCACAGGGAAAAGACACCCAGCTTCAACGTCAATCCGCACAAGCAAATCTTCCACTGCTTCGGCTGCCACAAGGGCGGCGACGTTTTTACCTTCGTCAAGGAATACGAAAACATCGGTTTCGTGGACGCCGTTCGCCGTCTCGCGGATCGGGCGAAGATTTCACTGGAGCTGGATAACAACCCCGCCGCGCAGGAATCGCGTCACATCAAGGATCATCTGATTCAAATCCACGACCAGATCACTCAGCGCTGGCAAAACTGCCTTGCGAACGAAGCCGCAGGCCAGCTCGCGCGGGATTACCTCGCCAAGCGCGGCGTCGGCGCGGATGCGATAAAACTGTTCCGCATCGGCGCTGCCCCAGAAACCTGGGACGACACCGTCAACTGGGCCAGGAGCAAGGACCACGACCTTGCGATGGTTGAAAAGGCTGGCCTGATTATCCGCAAGGAGGAGACTGGAAATTATTATGACCGTTTTCGCGGTCGCCTCATGTTTCCGATTTGTGATGAACAGGGCCGCGTCATCGGGTTCAGCGGACGCGTTCTCACTGGCGACGAGAAAACCGCCAAATACGTCAACTCACCGGAAACGCCCATCTTTACGAAGAGCAAAGTCTTCTTCGGTCTCGACAAATCCAAACGCGCGATCCTTGACGCCGGTTACGCGATTGTGTGCGAGGGGCAGTTGGACTTGATTGCGTGCTTCACCAACGGCGTGCAAAATATCGTCGCGCCACAAGGCACGGCGTTCACCGACCAGCACGCGCGCATCATCAAACGTTACGTGGATGAAGTCGTGCTCTGTTTCGATTCCGACAATGCCGGGCAAAACGCCGCCGTACGCTCACTCGACAGTTTGCTCGCGTCCGGCCTCGCCGTCCGCGTGGCGGTTGTTCCCCGCCCCCATGACCCTGACAGTTTCATCAAGGAAAACGGCGGCGAAGCATTCCGCAAACTCGTCGAAGGTGCGGAAGGTTTTTTTGATTACTACCTGAACCGCCTTTGCGCCACGCACGACGTCACCAGCGACAAAGGCCGGCTTGCCGTGTCGCGCGAAATGGCGGAGGCAGTCCGCAAAACTAGCAACAACATCCTGGTGGACAAATACGCGCAAAAAACGGCGTTGCGCATCGGAGTCTCGCCTGAATCCATGCGGACGGAATTTATCAAGTCCGCCAACACCCCGACCGCGCCTGTGTCGCAATCCGAGGACGAGGAGAGTTTCGAATCCGCAGAGCCAGCAATGCCCGAACTTCCACCGCCGTCTGCCACTGAACTCTGGCTGGCACGGCTTGTATTCAAACACGATCAAGCGATGGAATGGCTGGCGGCACATCTCGACCCGCAATGGATACAGCACCCGCTCGTGCGTGAGGCGGTTTCACGAAGGATTGCAGCACACTCAGAAGGAACATGGCGCGATACGGCGGCTTTTCTTGATCAACTCGAATCACCCCAGACACGCGGCCTTGTCACTGAAACCATCACTGACTCCCGCGAAATTCCTAACGTTGAACAGCAGTTCGTGGACATCTCACTCCGACTACGCAATCAATTCATTGACCGCCAACTTGCCGCGCTGACGCAGCGCATCAGCCAGCCGGACATCGGCGATGTCGAGAAGCTTGATGTTCTTCGCGAGCAACAATCCTTGAAGGCACTCAAACGCCAGCCGCTCGCTCCACTGGTTTGAACACAAAGAACCCGGTTGTTTTCATCAGTTGCATTGCGCGGCATCCTGTGTTTCCTGCTGCTCAATTCCCCGACTGCTTTTCCCAAAACAGAACAGTTCAAGTATCGAAACCCGACCGGCAGGACGTCATGCAGGAACAATCCTACGAAATTCATGCAATGGCACGACATGTGCCCATGTTCGGAAGACGTTTCAATTAATTTGTAAAGTGCAGGTGGACATTTTTCAAAACGACCATGAATAAGGCTGCTTTTTTAAAGCTATGCAGGTTGTCGTGCCTGCTGGGGTTCATCGTAACCACCGGCGCTGCCAATGCCGCTCCCGAAACCAAATTGGAACTGCTCGAAACCAAGACGGGCGTGTATTCGAACGTCACAGTCACCTCCAAAACTGACCAATACGTGGTAATCCTGCATTCACGCGGGATTGGCACCATCAAAGTTGTCGACCTGTCTAATGAGGCCCAAACTCAGTTGGGTTATGTACCCGCTGAGTCAGCGAATGAAAAGAATCGCGCAAAGATTTTCGCAAGAGCGAAGGAGTCTCTCAACGCCATCCCCAATGCCAACGAATTGCTCGATAAACTGAAAACCAAATCACCCTCGGTGCTTTCGTTTGAGAACATAAGCTCCACAGTCTTGTTTGCCATTCTCGGTGTATCACTACTTCTTTACATTGTTTTTTGCCACTGCGCTTCGGTCATTTGTCAAAAGACAGGAAACAAGCCGGGCTTGTTGATCTGGCTGCCAATCCTGCAAATGATTCCTCTCTATCGCGCCGCCGGAATGTCGCCGATATGGGCGTTTGTCCCCTTGCTCAACGTCTTCGCGCAAATCGTATGGTCATTTAAAATCGCCAAAGCCCGTGGGAAAGGTGCATTGACCGGCCTGTTGCTGCTCTTGCCGGTAACGAGCCCGCTGGCGTTTCTCTATCTCGCCATGTCAGGTGAAATGCCCACAGAGGAAAAGCCCAAAAAGTTCACGGCCACCGGTCTTACGTTCGACACAGTCCAGTGAGCCGTTGCAAATCCCAACGCTCTCCTCACCTTGCTTCGCTCCGTTCTTTACGGCGTGGTTATTTTTTTCCACAGTGAATCAATGATTCCGCTCGAATCTTCTGATCCTTTCAGCATCCTCTCACCCAGGGAACTCGAAAAGCTTCAACAGATTGTCCGAGAACAATCCTATACCGCAGGTCAGGATGTATTCCGCTCGGAAGAACCTGGTGACGGCGTTTATGTCGTCAAGTCCGGTCGCATCGAGATAAGCGGTCTCGTCAACCCGGATTTACGGATCATTTTCTCGCGCGTCGGCCCCGGCGAAATCTTCGGCGAAATGGCGGTCATTGAACAACAACCCCGCTCCGCCACTGCGACTGCGCCGGAAGCCACTACGGTTTATTTCATCCCGCGCTCCGAAATGCTGAACCTCATGGAGCGTTCGCCCGGTTTCTCGCTGAAGCTGCTCCAACTCGTCAGCCACCGATTGCGCGAATTCAACCAGCACTACCTCCAGGAAGTCGTCGAGGCCGAGCGACTCTCCGCCGTGGGCCGCTTCGCGCGTTCCATTGTTCACGATCTCAAGAATCCGCTCAACATCATCAGCCTCTCCGTGGACGTCGCCTGTTCTTCAACCGCAAAGCCCGAGACGCGCGAAAACTCCCGCGTCCGAATCCACAAACAGGTCAACCGCATCAACGACCTCGTCGGTGACATCCTCCAGTTTGCACAGGCCAGGAAGCCGGAGGAACACAAGCCGATGAACTACGCCGAGTTCGTGCCTCTCGTCGCCAACGAACTCCGCCCTGACCTCGAACTCAGATCCGTAAAGCTGGTCATAGACAACCCGCCGCCTGCGGTCACGGTGCGGATTGATCCCAAGCGCCTGCGCCGCGTCTTCGTCAACCTTACACAAAATGCGTGCGATTTCATGCCGACCAACGGCGTTATCGCCCTGCGATTCCGCATTGAGGGACCAGAACTCATCACGGAGGTCAAAGACAGCGGCCCGGGCATCGCACCCGAGGGTGCGGGCAAACTATTCGAGGCATTTGCCACGCATGGCAAGTCCCACGGCACCGGCCTCGGCCTCTCAATCTGCAAGCGCATCATGGCCGACCACGGCGGGCATATCTGGGCCATGAACAGTCCCGAAGGCGGAGCGGTATTCTCATTCGCCCTGCCACTGCCATGCTAAAATACTTCTTC
>CAYSDO010000242.1:4263-6978 GCA_964429665.1 uncultured Bifidobacterium sp. | reverse complement strand
AATATTGTCTACGTTACTCTCAACGGCTTTCCCACCAACTACACCATTCCGGCCAACGCCAGCCTCAAGTCAATCGTCAGCAACCTCGTCCTTCGCCTCAACACCGCCTCCTACAGCAACAACACCAAGGTTGCGGCATTCCCGCGAGGTGACCGTATCGAGTTGCAAAACCTTAACATAGCCAGATCGGGTTTAACCATCCCTCTGGCTGTGAGCAACAATATCGGTGCCGCGAGCGTGCTTGGCACATTCATCAGCGCAAGTGGGACGAACTTCCTCGACACGACTGCGCTTGGGCTGCGCAATTTTGTTGTTACCAATTCAGTGGCCAACGGGACGTGGCTGCAAATCGTGGTCACGAAGACCAATGGCGTGGCAACGACCATTTCAGTTACCAACTCCGCAGGGAATACAGACACCTCTGTTCTCATGCAGGCGCTCATGAATTCCATCAACACCAACTCAGCGCTCACAAACGTTGATGGCGTGATCGCCGAAGACTTGATCAGTTACATCTTCTTCGGAGGCACAGGAGGGGAATTCAACCTTCGCTCTCGCAGTCCGGGTTGGTCTGAATCACAGATTCAGGCTGTCATTACGGATTCGGGGCCGCTCACGATCATTCCGGCGGGAACGCAAAGGCTGGATGAAAACCTCACACATCTCCGCCAGCGCGCACATCTTTATATCACCGCCGGTCTGACGAATCTTACGATGAGCTTCCCCTTCGACACGACTACTAACGCCGATGGTTATCACGAGATCACCGCAGTCGCCTACGAGGGCAGTCATGTGCGAACACAAAAGCGCATCTCGCAGACCGCCCGCATTGCCAATACAAACTTTTCCGCCGCGTTCAACGTGCTCAACGGCGGCACAAACACCGCTCTCGAAACCACACTGCAATTCTCCGTCGTGGCAAATACGAACACGATGAATCGCATCGAACTTCACGCTACGGGCGGATTGTGGAGCACTGTGAGCAACGCCCAAACGGGAAGCTTTTCAATGGCCGCCACCAATCTACACATCGGATTGCACCCGTTCTGGGCTCTTGCTGTGCGTAACGACGGTAAACAGTACCGTACAGAAACCAAATGGCTTCGCATCATTGGCAGCGAGCCGTCGTTCTCTCTCAGCGGCACTGGTTTTGCTCCCGTGCTGAGATGGCCGGCCACGGCGGGGCGACGTTATGAAATTCTCAGTGTGACAAATCTAACCAACGCCTTCACGTTGCGGACTGCCGTGATTCCAACCAATTCAACCGGTTTGTGGGTTGAGACCAACAATTCGACGTCTGGACGTTTCTATCGCGTCCGTTCGACTCCTTGACGCTCATTGAACGAATAACGCCGCAGAACACTCCAACCATCGATGCGACACAACCGCTCCAACCTTGCTCAAATTCTTCTTCCCGCTCTGGCCCTTCTGCTGTGCGCCTGGACAAGCATGGCGGCGACCACCACAAATTTCGTCGGTTGGTATCAGGGAAAGGAGCGCGTGGACGCGGACGTTCGTGATTTTGGCGTCTATGATCTGCTTCAGGATGTTGCAATGCAAAGCGGTTGGAATGTGTTTGTCGAGCCAGGTCTGGATTACAGGGCTTCCACCAAGTTCAGGAATCTTCCGCAGGCTGAGGCGTTGAGGAAACTTCTGGGGGACCTGAATTTCTCCGTCGTTCCAGGCAGCAACGCGCAGACACGGCTCTACGTCTTCCGCACGCAGCAGAGCAATGCCACACGTGAAGTTCGTGGTGCAGGCAAAAAGTCTGCGATGAAAGGAAAACTTGCGCCGCGTGAACTCACCATCCGCGTCAAGCCAGGCACAGATGTCGAGGCTCTCGCCAGGTTGTTGCATGCAAACATCGTGGGACGCATTCCCGAATTGAATGCCTACCAACTCCAATTTGATGACGACTCGGCCATGAAGTCGGCCCGGGATTTACTGGCCAGTAACCCTGACGTGACGAGTGTGGAGGACAATTACCTCGTGGACGTGCCGTTCACACCCGAAACCCTCAGCGGCATGGCTGCGCCAAACACGACATTGAAACTCGATCCACCCAAGGCCGATGCTTGCAAGGTCGTGGTCGGCCTCGTGGACACCACCCTTCAACCATTAGGTTCTCAGTTGGAAGGCTTCATCAAGGAACGTTTCGCTGTTGCTGGTGAATCCTCCGCGGACATATCGCAACCGACTCACGCCACCGCCATGGCGAACGCCTTGTTCCAGGCTATGCAGTCGTCGGGAAAAAGCAGCAGTTCAGTTCGCGTGATCTCAGTGGATGTCTTTGGCCAGAGCGGATCAGCGAACACGTTCAATGTTGCGGCGGGAATGATCGCGGCGGCTAATCGCGGTGCGACGGTGATCAATGCCAGCCTCGGTGGCTACGGTGACAGCCCGTTGCTCCGCGACGCTGTACAACAACTCTCTGGAAAAAACATTCCGGTGTTTGCCGCGGTCGGAGATGATGGCAGCGCCACGCCGTTTTTTCCGGCGGGCTATCCTCAGGTGATTTCAGTCACAGCTACGGAGCGTGGTCAGGTCGCGCCGTACGCCAACGTGGGGGTCACGCCGGATGTGGCTGCTCCGGGAGGAGTCATTTTTTCATACAACGGACAGGTCTATGGTTCGCGTGGGACTTCCGTATCAAGCGCGGCGGCGACGGGTGTTGCATCGGGGATGGCGGACGCGAACTGCTCACCGTGGTCACAA
>CAYSDO010000242.1:0-4253 GCA_964429665.1 uncultured Bifidobacterium sp. | reverse complement strand
AAAAGGAATGGCCGTGCCAACAGGTCCGTGACGCAACGAACTGAACTCAGGCAGAACGGTTCAGTGCGAGGCGCAGCCGATCTTGGCAAACAACACTACGAAGACGGCTGAAACTCCGATGAGCAGCGCAGGTTTGCCATGCATCATCATCAGAATACCCCAGCAAAAGAACGCTGCCATCAACAGATAAGTCATCGCCGCAAGAAGCAATTTCATGTCGGGATGGTAGCAACTAAGCTTCGATGTGCAAGCAAGCAGAAGGCGTGGCGGCTTGCGGTGTCCGGACGCTACTTCGCCTCCACCGCTGCATGACGCGATTGCCGCTTCATGCCGTTGCGCTTACCTGCGGACGATTTGCCTTCCTCGCAGGGTAAAACGTCGCGCAGGAACCCCGGCATGTCATGACGCCCGCCGCGCTGGTAATCCCTCCAGATTGCGCCGGCAACAATCTCCACACTCAGCTTCCGTTCAGCGATCAGGTAATTCATCAGCAACTCCATCAACCGTGCGAGCGCGATGCTGTCCGTGCGCCGCACCTGACCGTGCAGCCACTGGCTCCAGCGCATGAACTCCTGAAACGGCGACGCACCGCCGCTCCAGAGCAAAGGAGCAGTCTCGATGAAGTTTCCGCTGTTGCCCACGAGATCCCAGTAGCGCGCGAAGCGTTTCATTTTCTGCATCATCGCGAAATCAACCAGCTTGTTCTGCAAAATCTCATAAGGTGGATGTGAGTTATAGACCATCTGCCACTCTGCGTCGTGCCGGATGATGGGTGTGCCACGCAGTCGCTTGAGAATGCCCACCTGAATTTCCTGCGGACGCAAATGGACGAGCCGGTCGAAGCCAGCGCCAAAACTTTCAACAGTTTCACCAGGCAGCCCAACGATCAAATCGGCGTGAACATGCACACCGGTGTGTTCGTGCAACCAGCGCAGGTTCTCTTCAAGCTTCGCGTTGTCCTGTTTGCGGCTGATGAGTTGGCCGACCTCGGGATTGAACGTCTGGACTCCCACCTCGAATTGCACCGAACCAGGCGGGAATCTGGCGATGCTATCCCGCAACGCCTCCGGCAAACGATCGGGGATCATCTCAAAATGGTAGAAGTTTCCTTCGCGATGACGTTCGAGAAAGAATTCAAGAATCGCCCGGCTCGTGTTTAAATTCAGATTGAACGTGCGATCCACGAATTTGAAATGCCGAACGCCCCGGTTGATCAGCTTTTGCATTTCGCCGAGAAACACCGGCAGCGGCGCCTGCCTGACGGGAATGTCCAGCGACGACAAGCAAAACTCGCACGTGAACGGACAGCCTCGCGATGCTTCCACATATATGATCCGGTTTGCGACATCCTGTTCATCGTAGAGATCGTAGGGCAGGGCAAGTTGTGAGAATTCCGGCAGCGGCGCAGAGATGATCTTGGGCGGAGCGCCGGTCGCTGACCCGGCGTGTTGCAAAATGCCGCCGGAATTGAGCCGGGTGGGATACCGGCGCTCCAGCAATTGTCCGCACACCTCTGCGAACTTCAAATCTGCCTCGCCCGTGATGACATGATCGGCAAGTTCGACAATTCTTTGTGACTCCGTTTCGTAGCTTACTTCCGGTCCTCCAAGAATTACGATGACGTCTGGCTTGACACGCTTGATCACAGCCACAACCTCCGTGGCCTGGGAAACATTCCAGATGTAAATGCCGAAACCGATAATGCGCGGATTGTGTGCAAGCAAAGTCTCTACGATGTCAATCGGACGTTGGTTGATGTCGAACTCCGCAATGCACGCACGTGGTCTGAGGCTGCCAAGATTGGCCATCAAGTAACGCAACCCGAACGCGGCATGAATGTATTTCGCGTTGAGGGTCGTCAGGACAATGTCCGGCATGAGTTCAGCGTAGCAGTTGAAGTTCCGGGCTTGCAACGTTCGTACAGGAGCGCGGCCAGCCTTGCTCGCGCGAACCCCAAGCAAGCAACTCTCGAATAATGCAGAGGGCCGATGCCGAAGCGTGTATCAACCCAACGCATCCAGCGCTGCTTTGGCGTGATCAAGCTTCGTGCGCCAGTCAACGAGCCTTTGCTCATGTTCCTGCAATACTGCCGCCGGAACCTTTTGTGTAAAAGCTGGGTTGGCCAGCTTCTGCTCCACCTTGGTGATTTCGGCCTGTATCTTTTCGACTTCCTTCGTGAGTCGCGCTTTCTCCGCTTCGACATCAATCAACCCATCCAGCGGAAGGAACAATTCTCCGAACGGCGTGTGCGCCGTCGGCGTGCCTTTCTTCGCGGCGTAGCCTTCATTGATCTCGAAGGCTTCCGCGTTGAGCAGAATCTTGATGACCTCGGCATCGTGCGGCAGGATTTCGCGATTCGGCTTCAGCACGAACTTCACTTTCTTGCCTGCCTGAATGTTCCCGACGCGACGCAAGTTACGCCCTTGCGTGACCACTTCGTATTTCTGCGTGGCGAATTCGAGATAACAATCGTCGAGCGAATACGCATCGCGGAAATCGCCCTCGAACGGCTTGGGCCACGGCGCGTTCATGATGGTTTTGCCGCCTTGATGGTCCGGCATGTCGGTCGCATAACCCATCCCGTGCCACAGTTCCTCCGTGATGAACGGCAGGAACGGATGGAACAACCGGATGGTGTGGCTCAACACAAAATCAATCACCGCGAGCGTGTTCGCCTTGCGCGCTTCGTCCGTGCCAAAGAACACCGCCTTGCTCGCCTCGACATACCAGTCGCAATACTCGTTCCAGAAGAAGCGATACAACGCCTGCACCGCCACGCTGAAGTTGTAGCTGTTCAACGCCTCGGTGATCTCGCGGATCGCTTCGTTGAGCTTGAGCAAAATCCACTTGTCGTCCGTGGTGAGCTTGGACGAATCAATCTCGCCCTGCACTTCCCCGCCCTGCATCTGGCGAAAACGACACGCGTTCCACAGCTTGTTGCAGAAGTTGCGGCCCAGCTCGACGTCTTTCTCGTCGAACAACACGTCCTGACCAAGCGGCGCACTGCGCATCGTGCCGAAGCGCAACGCGTCCGCGCCGTAGCGCGCGATGAGGTCCAGCGGATCGGGCGAATTGCCGAGCGTCTTCGACATCTTGCGCCCCTGCTTGTCGCGGATGATGCCAGTGAAATAAACATTCTTGAAGGGCAGCTCGCCCATGTACTCGTAGCCCGCCATGATCATGCGCGCGACCCAGAAGAAAATGATGTCCGGCCCGGTGACGAGGTCGGTGGTCGGATAAAACTTCTTCAACGTCTCCGTGTTCTCGGGCCAGCCCATCGTGGCAAACGGCCAGAGCCAGGAACTGAACCACGTGTCGAGCACGTCGGGGTCTTGGGTAAGTTCAAGCTTCTGAAGTCGAAGCGTACCGGCGTCGGAATAGGTAGCAGCAGAAACTTCGCATTTGCCATCAACGGGAGGCTGAATCCGCCAGATGATTTCCGAACCATCCTCCAATGTTTCATGTTCCGTGCAAGCGGCCCGAAGATTCAAAACACTCTCGCGCAAATTCCGCCCCAGCAAATTCAAATCAACTTTACCACTCCACACCGGAATCCGATGCCCCCACCAAAGCTGCCGGCTGATGCACCAGTCCTGAATGTTCGTCAGCCAGTGATCGTAAGTTTTCGCCCAGCGCTCGGGATAAAACTTCATCCGCCCTTCGGCCACGCACGCCTTGGATTCCGGCACGGCGGGATACTTCAAGAACCATTGCTCGCTCAGCCGCGGCTCGATCGGCACATCCGCGCGCTGACTGAAGCCCACGTTGTTCTCGTAGGGCTTGGCTTCCACCAGAACGCCCTGCTCGGTCAACAATTCCTCGGCGACTTTGCGCGCCTTGAAACGATCCAATCCCGCCATCGGCCCACCCGCAAGGGCGTTCATCGAGCCGTCGGCGTTGATGACTTCCACAATCGCCAGCTTGTGACGCTGGCCGATGTCAAAGTCCGCCTTGTCGTGCGCCGGCGTCACCTTGAGCACGCCCGTGCCGAATTCAAAATCCACGTGCTCGTCGCCGATGATCGGGATGAGCTTCTGTTCGCGCGGCAATTCCGCCGGCAACGGTCGCACGATATGCTTGCCGATGAGATGCGCGTAACGGGTATCCTTCGGATTCACCGCCACCGCCGTGTCGCCCGGGATGGTTTCCGGTCGCGTCGTCGCGATGGTGAGCCAGGTGTTCGATTCTTCCGCCACCTGCACCTTGAAGTGATACATGAAACCCTTCTGCGGTTTCATTTCCACTTCCTCGTC
>CAYSDO010000241.1:0-6999 GCA_964429665.1 uncultured Bifidobacterium sp. | reverse complement strand
ATCACCAGCACCAACTGATTTTCATTACCGCCGCCACGTTTCAATTCTTGACGCCACACGCCACACCCAACACGTTGCCCGGCGTGAACCGGATCAAACTCCTGCCAGACCACGTCGCGAACCAGATCGCAGCGGGCGAGGTCGTCGAGCGCCCGGCCAGTGTCGTCAAGGAACTGGTCGAGAACGCTCTCGATGCGCAGGCTTCACGCATCACGGTGGAGATTCAGGCGGGCGGTCGCAGCTTGATCCGCGTCACGGACGACGGCCTCGGCATGAGCCGAGACGACGCGTTGCTGTGTCTGGAACGCCACGCCACCAGCAAGATTCGTCGCGCTGAAGATCTCGCGTCCATTTCCACAATGGGTTTTCGCGGTGAAGCGCTGCCGAGCATCGCCAGTGTGAGCCGATTCACTCTGACAACGCGTGAACGCGAAAGTGGCGGCGACGCCCCGTCGCCGGGCATCGAAGGCACGCAGATCGTCGTCAACGGCGGGAAAATTTCCGAGGTCAAGGCCGCCGGCAGTGCAACGGGCACGAGCGTGGAGGTGCGGCAGTTGTTCTTCAATCTGCCCGCGCGCCGGAAGTTTTTGCGCACGGAGGAAACCGAGGCGGCGCACGTTCTGCATTATCTCACGCTCGCGGCGCTGGCGCATCCGGGAGTGGCTTTCACCTTTGTGAAGGACACGCGCACGGTCTGGCAGTTGCCGGGGCAGAAGATGGGTGACGAAATGGAATCGCGTCTGCCTGCCGTCCGGGAACGTCTTCGTGCCCTCATGGGTGATACTAAATTGATCAAGGTGGATTTCTCCGCGCCGTTGGAAAATTCTGCTTCGCGCAATGACGAGGAAGAATCCTTCGAGACAGCGCTGCCGGCTGGCACACCGGACTCAGGACCCAGGACCCAGGACTCAAGACTGATTGTCTGGGGATTGATGGGCGCGCCCGGTGTGTCTCGTGGCACGCGGGAAGATCAGCATGTCTTCGTCAACCGCCGTCCCGTGGAGAATCGCGGCATCAACTTTGCATTGATGGAAGGCTATCACACGGCGCTGATGAAGGGTCGCTACCCGGTGTGCTGTCTGTTCCTGGAGATTGATCCTGGTGCGGTGGACGTGAACATTCATCCAGCTAAACGTGAGGTGAAATTTCATCGCGAGGCAGAAGTGCGCAAACTCGTGGCGCAGGCGGTGCGGGAGGCGTTGCAGGCGTTTCACTCAAAGCCCGGAGTCCAAAGTCCGGAGTCCAAAGTTCCGAGTTCCAAGTTCCAGTTTCCGAGTGAGGCGCCAGAGCAAGTGTCGAAGGTTGGAAGTCCGTTGACCGTGAAATCTGAGCCGGAACTCTCCACACCGTCCTTGCCGGAATTTCCGCTGCCGTTGAAGCCGAAACCCGAATGGCCGGCACGCCCGACGGAGACACCGTCGTTGCAGATGGGTTTTTCCTCTTTCCGTCCCGCGCCGACCTTGCCGGGTCACGCCCCACACCCCACGCCCCCACCTTCGCCCGGCTTCGGCGCGGCAAGCCACGCCGCTCCTTCTCTGCCCCCGACCCTGACTCCTGACGCCACGCACTCCGCACCCACTCACGCGCCCACGCCCCTGTTGTCCGTTCCGTTGCGATTGGTTGGAGTGATCGGCAAGCTTTACGTCTTGCTGGAATCGGATCGCGGCCTCGTGTTGCTGGATCAACACGCCGCGCACGAACGGATCTTGTTTGAGCAGATGACCACAAGACTTGAGCAAAATGAAAATGCGCCGTCGCAAAAGCTGCTTTTGCCGGAGACGATTGAACTGGCACCTCGCGACGCGCAGTTTCTCCGAGAACAACTCCCGATTCTCACGCGGCTCGGTGTGGGTCTGAGTGAATTTGGCGAGCGGACGTTCCTGCTCGATGCGCTGCCGCCATTTGTGAAGGTGGGTGACTCGCGGCGTTACGCGCTTGATCTTGTGGACGAGTTGAAAGCCGCCGGGCGTGACGTGAATTCCACCCGCCTTGGAGAACATACGGTGGTCAAGACCGTCTGCCGTCATGCCGTGAAAGCC
The DNA here is from genome assembly GCA_964429665.1 of uncultured Bifidobacterium sp. Classification (GTDB taxonomy): domain Bacteria; phylum Verrucomicrobiota; class Verrucomicrobiia; order Limisphaerales; family JADLHS01; genus JADLHS01. The sequence goes on along the minus strand of CAYSDO010000241.1, from coordinate 4,960 downwards.
AATGACCCACTTGCGGGGCGCGAATTGCAGAACCTCGTCGAGGATTTGCGGCGTTGCACGATGCCTTACACCTGTCCGCATGGGCGGCCCACACTGATCGAGATGAATTACCGGGAACTGGAGCGGAAGTTTGGGCGGGCGCAGTAAAACGCGACAAGTGACTTTCAGGATTCGCGGAAGAAATGCTGCGAATAACTCATGATGAAATCAACTTGCGTCAAGAGACCCAACCGATAGTCTTTACATGGAAATCGTGATTCAAACCGATCCGTTTCCTGACTTACGTCATCCCCGGCTGAATCGTCTAAGTGCGGGAAGTCGGCAATTCAGTCATGCCAATACGGTCTTTCGATTACGTGGCGCGCCAATCAATTAAATAAGCAGAAACAAATGAGTCCCCTCGTCAAAACCAGCCTCAATACCTTCTTCGTCGCCGCAGTGGTCGTCATGTCGCTGGCCGGAATGATTTACGCGCCCACCGTGTTTGCTCAGGCGGATGACCAAACAAAGTGGAACGAGGAGTATCGGTCAGATTTTGAAGTTCCAGTCGGAACAACCTATACCGGCAAATCGCCGTTCATGAAGGGCGTGGCAAGGCCTGCCCCGGTGGCAACACCGGCACCGAAGCCTGCTGCCGCGCCAAAGCCAGCCCCCGCACAAGCTCCTGTGTCTGCCCGTCCGGCCAAGGTGGGTTGCTCCGACTCGACATCGGGACTTATTTGGATGAACAAGACGATGCCTGCCGAGGTTACGTTGGGCACAAATTTCACGTCTGAGTTGAATCTGTCCGCCAAGGGTTGCGCCGCGAACGTGGTCGTGCGTGACAGCATTCCCACAAACGCGACCTACGTGAGCAGCGATCCCGCCGCAACGCTGGATGGCAACACGCTGGTCTGGAAGATTGGCGACATGAACGCCGGCGATTCCAGACGCATCAGAGTCACTCTGCGTGCTGACAGGGAAGGCACGGTGGCCAGTTGCGCTTCTGTTTCTGCCGATCCGCGCGTTTGCGCCGCCACAATTGTTGGCAAACCTGTAATCACGATTGACAAGACCGGACCCGAGACTGCCGTGCTTGGTGCGAACGTGACCTACAATTTTACAGTGAAGAACACCGGCAGTGCTTTTGCGCGAAACGTTGTCGTCAATGACGCGGTGCCGGAAGGTCTGAGCGGTCAGCCCGTCACGTTGAACCTTGGTGACATTGCCCCCGGCCAGTCCAAGACCGGTTCTGCCACGTTCAAAACCACGCGCCCGGGCAAAGTTTGCAACGTCGCCATCGCCGAGAGCAGCAACGCCGGAAAGGTCAGTAATGACGCCTGCACGATCGTCCTCAAGCCTGGCCTGAAGGTTGAGGAGTCCGGCACCAAAGAACAAATCATTGGACGTAGTGCCGACTACGAAATAGTGGTCAGCAACACAGGCGACACTGTTCTGAACAATGTCGTGGTCGTTGATACCGCTCCTTACGAGACCAGCATTATTGCTGCGCCGAGCGGGAAACTCTCCGGCAACAAGGCGACGTGGACGATTGCTGAATTAAAACCAGGGGCAAAATGGACGGGCACCATCAAGCTCGATTCGAAGATTGCCGGCACACATTGCAACTCTGTCACAGCGAGCGTGGGTGGTCTGAGCGATTCCGCCAAGGCATGCACGCTTTGGAAGGGCATTCCGGCTGTGTTGCTGGAGAAGTCGGATGATCCGGACCCGATTCAAGTTGGTGAATCCACAACCTACACGGTCAAGGTCACCAACCAGGGCTTCGCGGACATCCACAACGTGAAGGTTATTGCGGTGTATGACGCGCTGACCCAGCCCATCAGTTCATCTGCGGGGACAGTGACCAGGCAGAATGTGAATTTCCCGGTTGTTTCGAGCATTGCACCGAAGCAGGCAGTGACGTACACAATCAAGGTCAAAGGCATAAAAGCCGGCGACTCGCGCAACAAGATCATCCTGACATGCGACGAATTGAAGACACCGGTGGAAGCTGAAGAAAGCACCGCAGTTTACTAGAATTTGAATCAGGATCTGGCAGGTTGCACAAAACCTCCCGGCCATTTTTGTCAAGACAACCAACCCAATAAACAAAACGACTCACATGAGCACACACGCATGGAAATTCTTCCGGGCCGGCGGCTTTGACCAGGTCAAACTCGAAACCGGCGCCGACCTGATGAACCTCGACAAGCTCGACCAGAAACTCTGGGTCGCGCTCGCCTGCCCCACCAACGGACTGGAGTTCTGTTCCAAGACCGCCGCATTGATTGACACCGACAAGGATGGTCGCATCCGCGCGCCTGAACTCATTTCCGCCGTCAAATGGGCTGGCTCAATGCTCAAGAATCCCGACGACCTCGTCAAAGGCGGGGACGCCGTCGAATTCTCGTCCATCAGCGAATCCACACCCGAAGGCAAACAACTCCTCGCCTCGGCAAGACAGATTTGCACCAATCTTGGCAAAAAGGACGCCTCGGCCATTTCTGTCTCGGACGCCTCGGATGCGAACAAGATTTTCGCCAACACAACATTCAACGGCGACGGCGTGATCATTGCCGAATCTGCCAGCGATGAAGCCATTAAATCTGTGATTGCAGACATCGCTGCGTGTTTGGGCACGGTCAATGACCGTTCAGGCAAGGCGGGTATTGATCAAGCCAAGGCTGATGCGTTCTTCGCCGAGTGTGTTGCCTTTGAAGACTGGAACAAAAAGGCTGATGCCGACAAGGCGAACATCCTCCCGGCCGGTGACGCCACAGCCGCCGCCGCCGCTGCCGTGCGCGCCATCAAAGCCAAGGTGGACGATTTCTTTGGTCGTTGCCGCCTGGCTGCGTTTGATCCGCGCGCTGTTGCGTTGCTCAATCGCAAAGAGGAGGAATACCTTGCCGTCGCCGCGAAGGACATGAGCATCACCGCTGCGGAAATCGCCGGTTTTCCTCTCGCACAGGTTGGCGCAGGAAAAGCTTTGCCGCTCAAGGGCGCAATCAATCCGGCCCACGCTGCTGCTGTCGCCGCACTCCATGCCAACGCCGTGAAGCCATTACTTGGCGACAAGAGCGAATTGACCGAATCCGACTGGACCACCCTGCTGGCCAGGCTCGGAGCGTTCGAGTGCTGGAATGCGGGCAAGGCAGGTGCGGCAGTCGAGAAGCTTGGAATCAAGCGCGTCCGCGAAATCCTCGGCGGCAAAGCTAAGGAAACCATCGCCGCACTCATCGCCAAGGACAAGGCGCTCGAACCCGAGGCCACCTCTATTGCAAACGTCGAGAAGCTGTGTCGCTTTGTCCGCGACCTCCACACGCTCTGCATCAACTTCGTCAACTTTCGCGATTTCTATGACGGAGGCGAGCCTGCCATTTTCCAAAATGGCACCCTTTATCTCGATCAACGTTCGTGCACACTTTGCATCCCGGTGGAGGACGCAGGCAAACACGCTGCGATGGCGGGACTGGCTGGCGCCTATCTGGCATACTTGGATTGTTTTCGGAAAGGGACCGGTGAAAAAATGACCGCTGTCGCCATTTTCACCCAGGGCGATGACGACAACCTCATGGTCGGGCGTAACGGAGTTTTCTATGACCGCAAGGGCAAGGACTACGACGCCACCATCACGAAGATTTTGTCCAACCCGATCAGTATCCGTCAGGCGTTTTGGTCGCCTTACAAGAAGCTTGCGCGGATGATCGAGGAAAACATCGCCAAGCGCGCAGCTGCTGCGGATTCGGATGCGAACGCGAGACTTGCGAAAGCCGCCGAGGCAGCAGCCAACGCAGACAAGGAAAAGAAAAAGGAGGAGCCAAAGAAAATGGATGTGGGCGTTGTTGCCGCGTTGGGTGTTGCGTTTGGTGCCATTGGCGCTGCCATTGGCGGCATCCTCGGCGTATTCGGAAAGATGGAGCCTTGGCAGTTGCCGCTGGTTCTGATTGCTCTCATGCTGTTGATCTCAGGACCTTCCATGCTTTTGGCGTTTCTCAAGCTGCGCAAGCGCAACCTCGGCCCGATCCTTGATGCGAATGGATGGGCGGTGAACGCAAAAGCCAAAATGAATGTGCCGTTCGGTACAAGCCTGACAGGTATTGCCAAACTGCCGGCAGGTTCCAGCGTGGATGTGAGCGACAGGTATGCTGAAAAATCTTCGGCGCTGCCGAAGGTTCTGGTCTTCGCGTTCATCATCTGGTGGATTTGGGCGTTCTTGAACGACAAAGAAGGCCGGTTGCACGGCTGGACAGGAGGAAAGGTCGGCAGTCCGCCGTCCGTTGAAGTCACCGAGGCGCGCGAAAAAGCCAGGCTTGCCGAAGAAGCCAAGAAGGCAGCCAAGGAGGCCGAGAAAAATGCAGCAGCGGCCAAGGCCGCGACAGAGGCTTCCAAGCCTGCCGAGGCTGCGAAGTAATCAGCTGACGCCCTTCCAATCACGAAGCCCGGACAGCAATGTCCGGGCTTTTTCTGTCGTGCACCCAGATTGGTTTGGAAGATTTTCTTTACGGCGCTCCGTGGTTCGCGGAAGATTCCCGACAATTTGGAAGACAATTTCTGAGTGAGGACGATTTACAACATACTGTTCACGATCTTTTTTTTCCTGTCGTCGCCCTACTACTTCTTCCGGATGTGCCGGCGCGGGAACTGGCTCAAGGGATTTTCCGAACGCTTTGGCCAGCATGACCCGAGGATCAAACAGGCGCTGACCAATCGTCAAAGCATCTGGCTTCACGCCGTCAGCGTCGGGGAGGTCAATGTCTGCACCCATCTCATCCGCGCGATTGAACGCCGCCTGCCAAACGCCAAGATCGTCGTCTCCACCACCACGACAACCGGCATGGGCGAACTCAAATCCAAGCTGCCCACACACGTCAGCAAGATTTACTACCCCATTGACCGCCGGCATTACGTCTCACGCGCCATGGCGACCGTCTCGCCCAAGGCCATAGTTCTCGTGGAGGCGGAAATTTGGCCGAACTTC
>CAYSDO010000240.1:0-7037 GCA_964429665.1 uncultured Bifidobacterium sp. | reverse complement strand
GTGCAGGCAAGACCACGTCCTTCCCGTGAAATCCACCGCGCTCCCGGAATTTTGGGACTGCTTCAACCAACTGCCTCCGCCGGTTCAAAAGATTGCGCGCAAGAACTTCCTCCTCTGGCTGAAACAACCCACGCTGAAATCACTCGGATTCAAACGCATCAAAAGCGATCTGTGGTCGGTGCGTGCTGGTTCGAGCTATCGCGCGTTGGCAACTTTCGACGACGGCGCTTACCTCTGGTTCTGGATTGGCAATCACGACGAATACGAAAGACTTTTGCGCGACCTCTGACGCGCCCCGCCGATGCGGATGAATTCTTTGCTCATGGTAACGAATTCTTGGACTCAACTAATCGGGAAGCGTAGGCGAGGATTGAAGGCGAGGGAAGAGCAGAAGTCTTAAAATCCACCTTGACTTCGTACGCGGTTCGGGGAGGCTGCTCTCGTGTGAGAGTTGGGCCTCCACGTTACCGTAAGTGGATAACAAGTTATGCCTTCTGCTTCTTCCTATTCGCTACGGATGTTTACGCTGCGATACTGACCTTCGATGAATCGCCGCCGGTGATGTCCAGAGCGATTTCGAATGGCTATGGCGGTCTGCAATGGAACAACTTCTACGTTGAAAACGCGGTAAATGATGGCGGGGGTTATCTGAGAGCGATGGTCAGCGCTCCTGACATTGCATATAACGGATTTGGGCAGCCCGCTTCGGTCACCAGCAGCAACTTGTTCACCCTTGGCTCGGGGTATTTCACTGCAGTTTTCGTGAGCGGGATGCAGATTCGGGTTCGCGGCTACATTACCAATACAACGGTATATGACAATACGTATGCGATAAATGACAGCACTCCTACGCTAATCACTTTCAATTACACAAACGTAGATCAGGTGACCTTCGACTCTTCGTCCGCGTTTTTCGCAATGGACAATATGTCTCTTACGGCTTCGGGAACCAATACGGTTTGCACATTTGCCATTTCACCACCAAATCTTCAGCACGGCCTTGGTTCTGAAACTGGGTCCGTGAGTGTTTTTGCTCCAGGCGGCTGTCCTTGGAACGTGTCGAACACTAATGCTTGGATAAATATCACTTCGAGTTTGGACAACACCAACAATGGAAACGTCACCTACTCCGTGTCTTCTAATTTCACGGGACAGGCGCGCAGCGGATTCATCGTGATTGCGGGGCAGTCTTTTGCAATCACACAGTTTGCGGCGGGGGGAACAAATCTGATTTCGCTTGGCGAAATAATATGTTCGACGGTCGGGCACTATTTTTTGCAGGGGCTTCCATCAGCTCCGAAGACGGTGGGTGATGCTTTGATGGATCAAGACCACAGTTCGAACGGCGGTGGTGCGCTCCCATCCGTTTCGGCGAACTTTGAAACGAACAATCAGTTCAAGCTCACTGTCTCGGCCCCACCCGGATACAAATTTTTGATCCAGCCGCCACTGGGAAAAGCAGTTCATTTTAGTGGAGGACTAAACTGGCAAGGCAACACCAGCAACGGCCCTTCACGATTCGGTACGTTAGCTGTGAGATTTGGCGATCTCGAAGGCACACCACCGGACTTTTCTGCGGCGAGTTCCGTTCTGTCAGATTTTCATGGTGTTTTTGGCTTTAACAATATTCAATCCACGGCCTTCTCAACAGCGCTTGCATTTCGGTCAATCACCCTCACGGCAACTGTTCCCGCATTGAACATCGGATTAGGAACGGCGAATTACACTCCGACAACAGACAGCGCTTTGACCGTTTCTTACACAACAACTCAAACAAATGATCCAGGACCTTTTGTTTCTCTCGTACCCGCCTCTCCACTCGCAGTCAGTCTTTTAGTTCAACCAAATGGAGATTTGACCGTTAACTTCACGGGCACGCTCCAGTCAGCCAACGATGTCCATGGCAACTTCAGCGATGTGCCAAGCTATCCGCAAGGGTCATATACGATCCCCAAGGCCAGCCTTTCTACTCGACAATTTTTTCGCGCAAGACACTAGATGCGTCAAATGATAGTGGCAAAATTCAATTCACCGACCCGCAGGCCACGAACAGCCCGCAGCGTTTCTACCGCGTCCGAGCGAACTGAAACAATTTTGGACTGCGGCGGGAAGCGAAGCGCCACGCCGCTTTTGGAGCACAGGAAAGTCTGCCACCGGTGCGAATAACTTCCGACCGCTCGAGAGCGCCGTCGCCGCTGTGCTCCAGCCTTCGCCAAGACTTCGGCCTGGCAGGCTGCCGGCGCAGTCCTAGATGTCACTGACCTCATCGTGAGGTCACTTTTACTGACGTGTCGAACTGGCGGGTGTGTGCTACCCTCCAGTCAAATGTTGAAACGCACATTTCTCATCGCCGCGCTGGGGCTTGCCTTGAAGCTGACCGGAAGCGGGTTCGCCGCGACTATTGTGCTGGAGGCGGAGAGCGGGATACTCACCGGCACTTCGGTAACGACAGCAGCGGCCGGCTATTCCGGTTCGGGTTATGTCACCGGCTTCGACACCACGGGAGATAAAGTGCGCTGGACGTTCAGCGCCACGAACGGGCTCTACAATCTGCGTATCCGGTTCCGCTCGCAGTTCGGCGAGAAGGGTTTTGATGCCACGCTGAACGGGGCCACCAGTTCTGGAATGTTTCCGCTCAGCACCGGGTTCTCCACGCAGAATGTCGGGCTGGTGGAACTCACCAACGGCAACAACACGCTCGAAATCGGCGGTGGCTGGAATTATTACGAGATTGATCGGGCTGATCTGATTTCCACCAACGCGCCCCCGCCCCCGCTGGCAGTGCCGGCCACGCTTGTGGACTCCAATGCCACGTTCGCTGCGCGGATGTTGATGCAGGACCTGGTGACGGATTACGGCAGGATCACCTGGGCCGGTCAGCATGAAACCAACGACGCCGGTTACGTGAAAACCATCTCGGGCCGAAAGCCACTGATCATCTCCGGTGACCTGATTGATTACTCGCCGACGCGGGTGCAATACCAAGGCGCTCCCGCGAACTACACGGAGCGCATGATTGCAGAAGAGCGGGCTGGTCAGGTGCAGGCAATGTGCTGGCACTGGAACGCGCCGACCAACCTGATCAACACGACCGATCACGAATGGTGGCGCGGATTCTACACTCACGCCACCACGTTCGACATCGCCGCCGCGCTGGCCAACACCAACTCCACCGAATACGAGCTGGTCTTGCGCGACATGGACGCGATTGCCGTGCAGTTGAAAAAGTTTTCGAGCAACAACATTCCCGTGCTGTGGCGACCGCTGCATGAGTCCGAAGGCGGCTGGTTCTGGTGGGGGGCGAAAGGCCCGGAGCCGTTCAAGCAACTCTGGCGTCTGCTTTACCAGCGGCTCACGGTTTATCACGGCCTCCACAATCTCATCTGGGTGCTCACCAGCGAGAATCCGGCATGGTTCCCCGGCGATGACGTCGTAGATGTCGTAGGTGTGGACGCCTACCCAACCGACACAAGCGATGCGCTGAGTGGACAATGGCAGGCATTGCTGGCCCGGTTCAACGGCAAGAAATTGCTCGCGCTGACGGAATTTGGCGGCGTGCCCGACATCGAGAAGATGCAACGCTTCGGCGTGTGGTGGTCGTGGTTTGCGCCGTGGACTGGAAATTTAGGGCCACCCGGAATGCCGACGGCGACAGTCGTTCGCATCTATCAATCCCCTGCCGTATTTACGCTCGACGAGGCGAACGCCGTCCCTCCGATGTTCACCGGTATCAGCCGCGTCCCGGATGGCAGCATGTTACTCGCAGGCAAAGGCCCGCGCGGCGCAACCAATCGCGTCTTCGCGACGACGGATCTCGCGCTCCCAATAAGCAGTTGGTCGAACATCTCGACAGGCAAGTTCTCCGGTGGCGTGTTCATCTTGAACGATCCGCAGGCGACGAACAGTTTGCAACGCTTCTACCGCGTCCGGGCAAATTGACCCAAAGTGCTTGTCACAGGTCGCGCAAAGGTCAATTCTTCGAGCAGTCATGAAAACTTCATTTGGTTTCCTTCTCGCCGTTGGGTTTTGCTTCATCGCGGATGTCCGCGCAGACGAAGTCCTGTTTCGTGACGACTTCAAGGGCAGGCTTGGAGAGGGTTGGTCGTGGCTGCGTGAGGAACCAAAAGGCTGGCGCGTGAGTGAACACGGCCTCGAAATTGCCACCCTGCCAGGAAACATGTGGGGGCCGGCAAACAACGCGAAAAATGTTCTCGTGCGAAGCGTCCCCGACCCGGCACAGGGCGAACTCGAAATTTCCGTGAACATCACGAACAAACCCACCGAACAGTATGAGCAGGTGGACATGGTCTGGTATTACGACGACAGCCACATGGTGAAAATCGGCCAGGAACTGGTGGACGGCAAATTGAGCGTCGTCATGGGTCGCGAACAGGCCGACAAGACACGAACCATTGCCATCATCCCGTTGAAATCCTTTTCGGTGCGATTGCGACTGCTGGTTTCAGAAAATCGAATCCAAGGCGAGTTCCGAACCCCGGATTCGGAAACCTGGCAAAAGGCCGGCGAGTGCGATTTGCCCGTGCATGGCCCGCCGAAGTTGAGCTTTCAATGTTATCAAGGCCCAGCGACAAATGTGCACTGGGCACGCATCACCGGGTTCCGCATTCAGCAACGTTCAAAATAATTGAATCGTTCGCTGGATGAATCCAGTCGCACTGCGCTCAACTTGAATACTTCCTCACAACAACATCCTCACGACTTGAAACGAATTCTTGTTGCCGGTCGGCGCGTTGGCGGATTCATCCGCTTCATCCTGCTGCCGTCACTCGTCCTGATACTGTGTCTCGCGGCTGAAGCCGGAACAAAGCGCATTCTGGTGGTGGGCGACAGTTGGGCAACCTTCATGACGCACCCGGCTACCGGCCAGATTTTCCAACACACCTTGAAGCAACAAGGCTATGAAGATGTCGAGATAGTAGCCACCGAGAAAACGGCTGTGGGCGGCTCACGAGCTGATCAATGGGCAACAAACCACAAAGGCAAGCTGGACGATCTCAAGCAAGCATTGGCAAACGAACCGACGGTGGACATTGCGTTTGTCGTCATCGGAGGAAACGATTTTCTTCGCGAAGCAATCAGTACCAATCTCGCGAGTCTTACGGTGGAACATCGCGCCCGGCTATGGGCCGGAATCCGCACCAACATCCAGAACTTGGTGGACACCCTGCTGGCCTGCAGGACAAACCTGAAGGTCGTGTTGTGTGATTATGATTATCTGAATCTGACCGAAACCGCGCGTTCTCCAATGAAGCAGACGTTCCACGGCATTTCGCAAGCGGACTTCAACCAATACCTCGTTGATCTAGGCCGGGAGAAACGCGCGATCGCCGAAAGATCCAGCCGCTGTCTTTACATTCAGAACTGGGGATTGATGCAACATCACCTCGGTGATCCGGAACAAAAGTATGAGGCGAAGACTTTGCCGCATCCGGGCGGTGCGCCAAAGTTCGATCCGTACCCGGGTGGTGATCCCACCAGGCCCGGCCCGGCCAAGGCATTCAACCAAGGCGCACTCAACGACGGCATCCACCTCAACGCCGAAGGCTACCGGTTGATCATTGAAAACGCCCTGCACCAAGGCCTCGGGGCGATGTTGAAAAGCAACTCTGCCCCGTGATCTGAATTGCCTCATCCGGGCGAGTTGTTCGAAATGATTTGCCTCTGTTTCACTTCGAGTCTAAGCGGCACAGCATCTAGCTCAGTTCCCGAGCCGGAAAAACTCTTTCGCGTTGTCGTGCAGAATTCGTCGCGCCAGCCGCTCGGCGGTGGCGCGGCTGAAATATCCGCCGGCCAGCTTTTCATCCAGCACTTCTGAAATCAGCCAGCGCGCCGTCTTCATGGCTCCGTAGGTTTCCTCCACATGCCAGTTATCGCCGCCAAGCATCATGCGCGATTCATTGGGAAGAACTTCAATTGCTTCATGCAATGCCAACTTGAAGTGCGACGGGCTCAGTAGGAATGACCACGTTAGATCGAGCCAGATGTTTCTGTAAACAAAAGCCATGCCCAGCAGGTCGCGGCTCCATGGGTATGCAAGATGCATCAGAAGAAAACGAGTCCGTGGATGGCGCTCAATCAACCCAGCGACACCAAGAGGGTGCGAGCTGCGAATGATGCCCGTGCCCAGATGCATCTGCACCGGAAGATTTCTAGCAGCGGCAACACGGCAGAGATGGTCCACGATAAAATCACCAAACGCTTTTCGCTCCACCGGTGATGGTGCGGCCTTGCCCCACGCAGCGCGGGCGAGTCGTTCGTCAGGTTCGTCGAAGTTGACGTCGCGATCATAGGCAAGAGCGTTCTTGAGTGCGACCTGCCCACGCGCCGTCATGCCGTCCACGAGCTTTTCAAGTGCGGTAAGGTATTCATCGAATGAACCAGCGCTGAGACCAACGCGCTTGAGCAACTCATGCGCGCTGCTGCCATTATGGTCGCGCGAATCAGGATGCCAGCCAAGAGCCAAGGAGTTGGTGCGCATCACGGAACGGTAATTTGCTCCAAGAGATGATCTCGGATCGAGCAATGGATCGTTATAGGCGTCTGTGATGACTTTCAAAATGCCCGCGCGCTTCAATATCTCCTGCTGCCATTCGGGCCGGCGATGGGCCGCGCGCACAGATGCATCAATAGCCTGCCAGTTATCACGAGTAATCTCTTGCGCGCCGCCACCGTGAAGCTCCCCGATTGCGCGAACCAGATTTCGCACGAAGAAGTTTGATCCACTATGATCGAGAAATGGCACGAGCGCGTCCCAAGTTGTCGGACCGGTCGCGGCGAGCATGGGATCAGCATCCCGCGATTCGGATGGCAGGCAGTAAGGCCGCGATTGCGCCCAACCTGCGTAGCTCTGTTGGAACAGTTGCAGCAGGTTGACATCGCGCTGATGGACGACCTCGGGCAAATGATGTTCATGCACATCCACGATGGGCAGGTGCTCGACGAATTCGCGAATTGAGTTGTTCATGATTGGCGCAACGATTTGACTTCAGACAACGGCGCGTGTCAACGCCGGCGCT
>CAYSDO010000239.1:0-7046 GCA_964429665.1 uncultured Bifidobacterium sp. | reverse complement strand
GAGATCGCTTGCGGACTTGGTGTGGTCACCCGCCAAGATTCCGAGGCCGCCCGCCGCAATCGGCAATGTCTCGTGAAAGCCAAATTCGGCGGAGAAGTACGCCACTGGATTCTTGTGCAACGCAGGTGCGTTCTTGCGACCCCATGTGTCCTTTTCGTTCATGTAACTGTCGAAATCGCGGATTACATTGCGGGCGTGAGAGGCGAAGTCGTGGTCCTGAAGCCGGACACGCAGCTCGTAATCCGACACCTCATGAAGAATGGCGACGGCGTTGTGATATAAATTTTGCCAGCTCCGCGGGGATAGTTCCTGGAAGACTTCCTGCGCTTCCTGATCCCAGGTCCACCAAAGGTTTCGGGCCAGTTTGTGCAGTCCATTGACGAGTTCGGATATTTCAGAAGGCGACATTGTTTTGTTTACCATAATAGAAAAAGATTCGATTCACACGAATGACCGGGCGCAAAGTAGAGGCCGGATGCGTGCCTCGTAAACAACATTTTGCCCGCGGCACAAAACAAACAGCGACGGAGAATATCAGTAAACTTCAAAATCAAATGTGAAACTGAGCAGATTTTCTTCTGTTTCGCACCAACGCGATTCGTTAAGGTGATTCCGACGATTCGAAATCGTGACCATGAAAAACCGCCTCTTGCTTTCATTACTCTTCTGCCTGTTTACCCAACTTGACTGCACTGCGAGCACCAAGGAGTTGGATCAATCCTTCCTGCAATCGGAATTGATCTTTCCGTTGGAACACTGGCACAACCACGGATCCTGCATCGTGGAATGTCCGAACGGCGACCTCTTGGTCTGCTGGTACCGCGGCTCAGGCGAGCGGACGGCGGATGATGTAGCCGTGTTAGGATCGCGCAAGCGAAAGGGCCAACGACAGTGGGGCGCACCCTTCCTGATGGCCGACACGCCGGGTTATCCTGATACCAATCCCGCGATGTTCATTGATCCGCAAAAACGCCTCTGGCTGATCTGGCCCACCATTCTCGACAATAACTGGGAGTCGGCTCTGCTCAAGTATCGCATCTCCTCGGATTACCAAAAGCCCGGAGCAATACGTTGGATGTCGAGCGACATATTACATGTCACACCGCGCACTAATTTCCAAACACTGGTGAGCGCCTCCCTCGATGCGCTCGTCGCCAGCCCGCCCGCGGAAATGGTGCGTGCCGAATTCGACGCTTGGATCAAGAAGGACCGCGCACGGTTGCCGGACAAACTTTCCTGCCGACTCGGCTGGATGACGCGAGTTCATCCATTTGTTTTGGACAGCAAGAGACTGATCGTGCCGCTATATTCTGACGGGTTTGATTTTTGTCTGATGGCCATCACGGATGACTGGGGCGAATTGTGGTTCACCAGCGATCCGCTGGTCAGCATTGCCAACTCCCAGCCCAGCCTGGTCCGAAAGAAGGACGGTACACTTGTCGCGTATATGCGCGACGACGGCCCGCCGCCTCAACGCGTGCCAATGAGCGAATCCAAGGACTGCGGCGTGACGTGGAGTCCAGTCGTGGATTCGGACAGGGTTGATACGGGGGCCGGCGTCGAAGTCATCATGCTTAAGAGTGGACGTTGGCTTCTGGTTAACAATGACCTTGAAGAGGGACGACACAGGCTCGCCGTAACACTCTCCGATGACGAGGGAAAAACCTGGAAATGGAAGCGCTACATCGAACAGGATTCACCGGACGACGTGAAGACGGGCGCTGGTTCGTATCACTATCCCTCTGTCATCCAGGCAAAGGACGGCAGCATCCACGTCAGCTACAGCTTTCATCAAACGAAGAGCAAAACAAAAACGGACGCATCAGGCAAACCAGCCAACGAATCAATCAAGCACGCCTGTTTCGATGAAGCCTGGGTAATGCTGGGAAAATAATGTTCTGGAAATCGGACTATCTGAAGCCTGTGGAATGTTCTTGAATCCAGGCTACATCAACATTGTTCGCGGAGGGAACTCGCAATGCAGTATCCTGTCCTCTTTTCAGCACAGGCATGGTTCGAGCATCGCGCCATTTGTGAATTTCCGAATGGCCATCGGCAAATGCGAATCCAGCGGCACCTCCGTGGTAACTGGCCGGAAAGTCAATAATGATATAAGCCCCTGGAGTGGGTGCGGCACCTGGGGTAGCCGGTGATCCCGCCATGCTTACGGCAAACCAAGCATCATTGATACTGTCTTCGCGTTCGTCGAGGACGACCCAAAGGCCAGACGGGGAAGGATTGATCATTTGGGAGATCTTCTTGTACACGGTCAAGCGTGGCGGACCATCCCACGCTTCTGAATTATATCCCAACCAACTGTTCATGGACACGCTACGCACCCTGTCAACCGGAGATGAGAGTCCTGGGACCAAACCTGCCGATTGGTCACCCGGACACCGGTAACATCGAGCATTCTTGACGTAGGACCCAAGTTGAGCCTGTGGCCCCACCAAATTGACAGTGTTGGTGTTATCAGCCACCGGCCCGTAATTTGGGTTGCGCATCGTCCCAAGCACCCAGCTTTGAAACGGAACGTTCGAGCCGGAAGGATTGCCTGAAATACTCCCGTTGTTGTCATCGGCATACATGATCCAACCGTACATGATCTGACGGGTATTATTCATGCACTGGATGGCATAGGCCTTTTGCTTCGCCCTGCCAAGTGCTGGCAGCAACATGGCAGCCAGAATTGCGATTATCGCAATCACCACCAAGAGTTCAATCAGAGTAAAGCCCCGACGGCCAAAACAGTCAGTCGAAGGCAACAAATCTCCGACAAACGACTCTTTTGACAAACTGATTCTTTGGTTGGTTTCCATTTTTTGGCTTGGATATATGCTAGCCAGCAACCAGGACTGCGTCAACCGGCTCGTCATGAAATGAGCCGTCAGAACTTTACAGTTAGGCCCGACACAATCGGGAACTGAGTTTTTCCCCACTTTCATCTTGCGGTCGAATGCCGAGCAACTTCAATCGTCCTGCTCCTTCAGGTCTTAGCGATCTAGCTTCAGCAGTTGCGTCGTGGGAGAAAAAAGGGCCGGGGATTCTCCCCGGCCCAAGATGTTATTTTTCTGACTCTCTGCGATCAGATCACAACCGCCAGCGGTAGAACTTCGTTCCACTGGCTGACACAGTCAGAGGGTTTGCAGGTGACCCGGGAACATCTGTGTACGGCCCGCCTACAGCTGTCGCCTGTTGCAAAATCGATCCTGCCGGCCAAGCAATGTTCACATTGCTGCCTGACTTTGTGATCGTAATGGCAGTCGTTCCCGCCTTACCCATCAAGTAATGCGCCGCGATGGTGTTTTTAGACAACGCGCTTTCGTAGATTGCAACTTCGTCCACACCACCTGAGTAGTTCTGTGCCCAACCATTGCCTGTGGAGCCAATTGCCCAATCTCCATTCAGAACCGGCAGCGCCCCAACTGCTGAAGTCGAACTGGCGACTTCCAAGCCGTTGCGGTACAAGCGCCACTTGCTACCATCGTAGGTGCCAGCCAGATGTATCCAGCTTGCCCCTCCCAAATCTCCCACCGGAATCGGAAAACTTGCACTTTGAGAAATGACACTAATATCGATGTCGTTCGTATAGGTAGTGGTCTTTGATCCAACCACATAGTTTACTCCGCCCTCAATGGAAAGGAATACTTCCGGAGCGTTGGTTACGGAATTATCGGGGGGCGAAGTCAGGAAACTAGTTATTGTAGTCGGGCCGTGCGATACGATACGCGCCGGGTCGCCCTGCGTTGCGCCGGGTTTTACCCAAGCTTCCACGGTGATCTGTCCGGAGATGTTCAGCCCCGACGGATTGTTCAAGCTAGCCCACTGCTTTACTCCATCAAGCGACAACGCCGTGTTTGATGCCTCAAAGCCAGCGTAAGTCGGTGACTGAGGCCCGGCTGCCGTGTTGACTGTCAGACTCAGGTCTCCATCGGCTACATGGCCGAGGGTACCGCTGTTGACTGCCGGATAATAGGCGGAATCGTTGAAGCGAAGATAAGTTTTCGGAAGACCGCTTCTCGAAGTCCCGGGAGCAAGCTGAGAGTTAAAACCAGCCGTGAATACCAGCGTCTCGTAATTTGTGCCATAATTGGCATTGGTCCCCGCCTGATAATGCGCCAAGACTTGATCCGGCGTAAGAATAAAACCATTGTAAAAAGCCACCTCGCCGATGTCTCCTTCAAACGGATTGCTTCCCAGTCCTGACCGGGCATTATAGGAACCGACTGCGAAGTCCGCCGGAGCACCGCCAAGCTCAGGCGGATTTATGTTTGCTGCGTAGAGGGCTGAAGCATTCGTGTTAACAGGCACACCGTTAAAATACGCCGTCAGTATGCCTTGCCACTGATCATTTCCGTTGCCACCAACATCACCATTTTGAACTTGAGGCTCCCAAGTAACAACCCAATGCCCCCACTCGCCGATCTTGTAGTCAGTCTCCGTTCGGATATCCTGCCCACCTGTCCCAACACCACTGTACATTCTGAATTCCCATCCATGCCCCTCGCTTGCAGGATAGGAAAGGTTCGGATTGCGTTGAAAAACCACCCAGCCAGTACGGCCTGTTACACCACCACCCGCAACTCGGTTGTTAAATGGCGCCTGTCCTCCCTGCTGATCCTTCATCGGCCTGATCCAAGTTTCAAAAGTAAATGGAACACCGGCATTCGGGTTGTTTTCAGCCAGCCACGGGATGGTTGTGGTGGAGTTTCCGTTCCGATTGTGATAGGCAACAGCGCCAGCATCGGTTCTTCCTACCAAGGCGCTTGTGGCAGGGTGCCTGACTTCGGCGGTATGGGTACCATTGCCGACATCTCGCACATCACCCATGTTGATTGCGACATCCGGTCCCGGAGCTATTTCATCAAGCCGCAAATAGACAACTGGATTGTGCGATTTGACGAGTGAGTCATAAGACTGACTTCGATTGGCATTGGTTGCGTTCTGATAGTGAGCCAAGATCTGAGCTGCACTCAATTTATTGGAGTACCAGGCAAATTCATCAATCGCCCCAAAATATGGGTTCAGACCTGTATTCGCATTATTGTAGCACCCGAGCGACAATGCTGGCTGTCCGGTCGGTGATTCGGTAACCGTGTCGTGGTCGCCCGTGCATGGCTGATAGACCCCAGCCGCATTTATAACCGTATTTGTCTTTGCTGGCAGGCCATCAATGTACATCGTCACAGTTGCATTGGTCACAAGTACAGGATCGAACACCGGATCGTAAACGACAACCACATGCTGCCACTTGCCAACCTGATAAGGACTCAAGTCGGTTTGCGTGTCCAGAGGGCTGGAGCCACCAGCGCCGTTGAACACTCTGAAGTTCCAACCAAGTCCGCCATCACCCGCAAGGTAGCTCGGATCCGGCCGGCGTTGGAAGAATACCCAACCTTGCCGATTAGCCCCAACGGTATAACGGTTGGCAAGCGGAGCCTGTCCGGCAACAGTTTGGTCGCTCGCCGGATAGAACCAAACTTCGATGGTGAATGGCTGATTGGCTGGTGTGTTAAAGGCCGCGTTCCAAGGGATTTCAGTTCGAGTTGTAAAGTCGTAGAATTCAGAGCGATTGCGATCCCCAACTATCGCACCTGGGAATGGATGGACCACGCCGGTTGCATTGGTCCCTATGGTGCCTGGACCAGTCTTAAAAGTCATCAGATCGTTGACTGCATCCCCAGCGACACCCAAACTACCACTGTTCTTGTGAACCAATGTTCTGCTGGTGTCGTCGTTGAGCCGGTAATATGCCTTGGGTGCATTACCTAGGACGGTAGATTGATAATCCGCCCCTGCTGCGGCATAAGCCAACGGCAAGATAGCGGCGACTATGAGATGCTTCGCAGCAACGACGCGACTGGTGAGTTTGGTTCGCATAGAACTTGATGGTTTTTTCCGGGTTTGGTTAGTAACTATTTAAACGCTAGCATCAAATAATCCATCACTTTGAGCGGTATATCCACTCGTTTTGAAAGCTTCTTGCCGCTGGCGTTGGAGTGATACTGCTACAACAGAGTGAATCGAGTCAATAGAAAAGTGAAATCTGATCAACATATCACAGTAGCCTTACCAAATATTGATGAATACTCATCTGAATCAGGGGATTCTACGAAGCATCTCGAGATTGAACTCCGTACGTAATTAGGTCGCCACGCAATCCGGTCTCCGGACGGGAAGTCCCTTCAGCGCGGGAAAGAGGTTCGCTCAATAGTCCATAGAAAATCAGCATCTTGTTGCGAGACGGGCTGCCGGCTCAGATCCTGAAAAGTCAGCTTGTATTTGAGCACACTCGTCCGCCACTTGTGGATTTCAGAATGTCCGTCGGCAAAAGCGAAGCCACAGGCGCCGTTGTGCTGGTTGCTCGGCAGGTCAATCCACTCGTAGTTCCGTTGGGCATTGAAGAACGCACCGTCGTTGATGCTGTCCGGATGTTCGTCAACAAACACCCAAAGATTTGCCGGAGTGGGGCGGATCACATCAGTGGTCTTTTCAAAAATTCTTTCGCTGTTGATCAACCCATCCGTAGCAACCTTGTTCCCCTTGCCCACAGCACCGTTCATCGAAACACTGCGGACCCGCTCAGTCCAGCCGCGTTGCACCTGCGGCAGACTGAGCCGGTTATCCGCAGGGCATTTGAAAATTTTCTGGCTACCACCGGCATATCGTGCAAGGACCGAATAGTTCTGGCTCGTCAGGTAAAGCGAGTTGGTGTTGTGTGGGCTTGTATCCCAAGTCAACCAGCCCATGACCCACGGATAATAAGCTCCCGCTGATCCGATGGTGGCGCCAGATTTGGATACGTCGCCCTGAACGTTCATGGGAAAGAATTCCTGGTTGTCACCGCTGTAGAGATGAACAGCCATCATCAGTTGGCGGGTGTTGCTCATGCACATGATTCCTTGTGCCTTGCTCTTGGCCTTGCCCAACGCGGGCAACAACATCGCTGCGAGAATGGCAATGATCGCAATGACAACGAGCAATTCGATCAGCGTAAATCCAAGCCGTGAGTAATTACGGTTGGATGAAACATGCCTCTGTTGTAG
>CAYSDO010000238.1:0-7059 GCA_964429665.1 uncultured Bifidobacterium sp. | reverse complement strand
ACCGACGCGGACACCGTCCACTGGACCGGCAAGCCGCATCGGCTCACGAGCCTGGTGCGGATTGACGGCAAGGCGTTTCGCGTGATGGGCAAAGAACCCGCCGACGTGCCCGCGCTGCCGCAAACGAATCTCGAAGTGCTGCCGACGCGGACGATTTACACCTTCGAGGGCGAAGGCGTGCGGCTGACGCTCACGTTCATGACGCCGGCCTTGCCGGAGCATCTCGATGTGTTGTCGCGGCCGGTGACGTATGTCCTGTATGACTTCGTTTCGGTTGGGAAGGTGCAACATCAACTTGAATTCTACTTCGATGCGTCGGCAGAACTTCTCGTAAACACTGCATCTCAACTGGTGACATGGCGGAATATCTCTTCGATTAAGGAACATATCTCTTCGATTGAGGAACAAACCAGCGTCGATGGCGTGAGAATTGGATCTCGAGAACAGCCTGTGCTCGCCAAGAAAGGCGACGATCTCAGAATTGATTGGGGTTATCTTTACGTCGCCGGAGTGGCCTCTCTGAGTCAAACGCAGGCGTGGTGGTGTTTTGATATGGTGCCTGTGGATTTCCGAATGTCGTTTGTCCGATCGGGAACACTTCCGAATTTAGTACCGAACCATCCATACTCGATTGTGACTGATAAAGCTGCGGGCGCTTTGTGGACTTCGCTCGGCAAAGTGGACAACACGCCCGTCTCCCGCTGGCTTATGCTCGCCTACGACGACGAGTTCTCGATTCAATACATGAAGAAAAACCTGCGCCCGTATTGGCGGCGCAACGGTGATGACGCGGCGACGTTGTTGAAGAAGGCCGCCAACGATTATGAATCGCTCAAGAAGCGTTGCGAGCAGTTCGACGCCGAGTTGATGGCGGATTTGCGCAAGGTTGGCGGCGAGAAATACGCCCGGCTCGCCGCGCTCGCGTATCGCCAGTGTTTCGCCGCGGGCAAGTTCGTCGCCGACGCCAACGGGCAGCCGCTCCAGTTTTGCAAGGAAAACCATTCCAACGGCTGCATCGGCACGAGCGACGTGTTTTATCCGATGGCGCCGCAGTTCCTGCTGTTCGGGCCGACGCTGGCCAAGTCGTTCCTCGTGCCGTTCATGAATTACGCCGCGAGCGAGCGCTGGAAGTTTCCCTTCGCGCCGCATGATCTCGGCACGTATCCGCACGCCAACGGTCAGGTCTATGGCGGCGGCGAGCGCAACGAGCGCGACCAGATGCCCGTCGAGGAGAGCGGCAACCTGCTGATCCTGTTCGGTGCGATTGCGCAGATGGAGGGCAACGCCGATTTCGCCGGCCTCTACTGGGAGACACTCTCGAAGTGGGCCGAGTATCTCAAGGCGAAGGGTTTTGATCCGGAGAACCAGCTTTGCACGGATGACTTCGCCGGACATCTCGCGCACAACGTGAACCTCAGCGCGAAGGCCATCGTGGCCCTCGGCGCGTTCGGCAAGCTGTGCGACCTGCGCGGCGACAAGGCCAAGGCGGCGGAGTATTCCAAGCTGGCCAAGGAGTTCGCCGTCCGTTGGGTGAAGGAAGCCGACGACGGCGATCACTTCCGGCTTGCGTTTGATCGCCCCGGCACGTGGAGTCAGAAATACAATTTGATCTGGGATCGCATCCTTGGCCTGAATCTTTTTCCCGCCGAGGTCGCACAGAAGGAAATGGCGTTTTATCGCAAGACGCAGAACACCTACGGCCTGCCGCTGGACAACCGGAAGGATTACACGAAGCTCGACTGGATCACGTGGACCGCGACGCTCACGCAGAACCGCGCGGACCTCGAGGCGTTGATTGATCCGGTTTACAAGTTTCTGAACGAAACGCCGCAGCGCTCGCCGTTGACGGACTGGTACGAGACGAAGTCGGCGAAGAAGGTCGGCTTCACCGCGCGACCCGTGGTGGGCGGCGTGTTCGCCCAACTGCTCTACGACAAAGCCGTCTGGAAGAAGTGGGCCAGCCGTGACAAGACCAAGGCGTCCGGCTGGGCGCCGATTCCGCCGTTGCCGAAGATCGCGACGGTAGTGCCCGCCGCAGATACGCAACCGGCGATCTGGCGTTACACTACTGAGAAACCAGCGGATGATTGGGCGAAATCCGGCTTCGACGACGCAGCGTGGAAGGGAGGCAAGAGCGGCTTCGGCACCGAAGGCACGCCGGGCGGGGTCATTGGCACGGTGTGGAATACTCCGGATATCTGGCTGCGGCGCGAGGTGGAGATTCCTGCCGATAAACTCAAGAACCTCGAACTCTGGATTCATCACGACGAGGACGCGGAGATTTACATCAACGGAGTCGCCGGCGCGCATCCAAAGGGATATGTATCGGATTATTTCAACCGCCCGCCCAATGCCGCTGGCATCGCGGCGCTGAAGCCAGGGAAAAACCTTATCGCCGTTCACTGCCACCAGACCGGTGGCGGGCAGTATATTGATGTGGGCTTTGTCGAGGTTGTCGCGGGCGAGAAGTAGGTCGGTGATTGCGTGGTATTACTCGCGCGACTGTCACGAAATCCTTGCGGCAACCGATGGAAGAGGCGCATGCTTGTGGCAGAGAGCGACTCTGCTCCCAATTATATGAAGTCAGCAATGCATTCAACACTCACCCATGTTTTTTTTGGTTTCATCCTCGTTGCACAAGGTTTTGCTGCCAGCCCGGATTTTTATTCCGTAACCGACTTCGGTGCCAAGGGCGACGGCAAAACGGATGATACAGCCGCATTTCAGAAAGCCATGGACGCTGCGGCCAAAGCCGGTGGCGGCGTTGTCCAAGCGCCGCGTGGAAACTATTTCTTCGCCGGGCATCTCAGCGTTCCTGCGGCCGTCACGCTCAAAGGGATGTGGGAATCAGTGCCGGCGCACAATGGCATACGCGACGCGGGTTTGCCAAAGCCAACGGACGACGGAACAACCTTTCTTGTGACCGAAGGTGCGGGCAAGGAAGATGGGCCTGCCTTCATTACGCTGAACCACAACAGCACGCTCAAGGGTGTGGTCATCTATTATCCTGATCAGAATCCTGCTGAAGAGCCGAAGCCGTATCCCTACGCCATTGCGATGCGCGGAAAGAATCCGGCGGTGCTCGCGGTGGAGCTGCTTAATCCGTACAACGGCATTGACGCCTCGCAGAACGAGCGGCACCTGATTCGCGACGTGCACGGCCAGCCGTTGCGCCGGGGGATCTTTGTGGATTTCATCTACGACATCGGACGGATTGAGAACGTCCACTTCAATCCGTGGTGGAGCATGCAGCCGAAGCTGTTTGAATGGCAGCAAAAGAACGGCGAGGCGTTTATCTTCGGCAAGAGCGACTGGCAATATGTGTACAACACGTTCTGTTTTGGCTACAACATCGGTTACAAGTTTATCAAGACCAAGTCCGGCGATTGCAACGGCAACTTCCTTGGCATTGGGGCAGATGATTGTTTCACGGCGCTGGAGGTTGAACAGTGCTCGCCCATCGGTCTGCTGATCTCGAACGGCGAGTTTGTTTCGTTTCATGGCCCGGATCCGACCATGGTGCGCGTGAGCACGAACAACGCTGGCAGCGTGCGCTTCGTCAATTCGGCGTTCTGGGGACCGTGCAATCAGATCGCAAAGATCAACGGCAAAGGGACGGTGGGGTTCAGCGATTGCACGTTTGTCCATTGGGACAGCAAGAAGGAGGGGCGGCATGCGTTGCAGGTTGAGGGTGGCAGCGTGATTGTGCGGGGTTGCGAGTTTCAGGAGAACAAAGCGCAGGTCTCGTTGGGGAAGGCAGTCAAACGCGCTGTCATCACTGGCAACATTGTTCGTGGAGCTGTACGGGTTGAAAACCAGAGCGGTGGCAATGTGATTGTGAATGACAATGCAGGGGATAAAACTGAATCGGTTACCAAATAGGATTGATATGAAAAACAGGGTCTTGGTCGGAGTG
This sequence comes from uncultured Bifidobacterium sp., assembly GCA_964429665.1. Classification (GTDB taxonomy): domain Bacteria; phylum Verrucomicrobiota; class Verrucomicrobiia; order Limisphaerales; family JADLHS01; genus JADLHS01. The sequence continues at coordinate 3,143 of CAYSDO010000238.1, read as the reverse complement.
TTTGTCGGAGCGTTGTTCGTTGGTGGTTGTTCTCAAGAACATAAGTCGGCCGGGGGTGGGCAACCCGATCCAAAGCCAGGGCCGGGTGTCTTCTTTGTCGCAACCAACGGCAACGATGCCTGGTCAGGCAGCCTCGCATCTCCAGACCGTGGTTCAAGCGATGGGCCGTTTGCGACGCTGCCGCGCGCACTCGCCGCCGCGCGCCAGTTCAAAGCCGGGCAGGGGAATGCTGGGACTTCCACCGTATTCATGCGGGACGGAAATTACTATTTGAGTGAGCCCCTCGTCATCAAAGTCGAAGACTCGAATCTGAAAATACTCGCCTACCAAGGCGAACACCCTGTGATCAGTGGAGGCCGGTTGATCCGGAACTGGAAGGAAGTTGAAGTGGGCGGTAAACAGCTTTGGGCTGCTGAGATTCCTGAGGCGCGTGATGGCAAATGGATATTTCGTGAATTGTGGGTGAACGGTGAGCGCCGTGTTCGCGCTCGTCACCCAAACACTGGCTACTTCAGCATCGAAGGACTGCCGGACAAAGCCCCTGAATGGACCAAGGGTCACACGCGATTTCAGTTTCGTGAGGGTGATTTGAAGTCATGGCCTTCGGTGACAAATGGTGAAGTGGTGGCGATGTCACGTTGGGTTGAATCGCGCCTGCCGGTGACCAGCGTGGATGAGTCCACGCACATTGTGAACTTTGGCAAACGCTCCGTGTTCGAGCTTCAGAAAGATGACTTGTATTACATCGAGGGGCTGGTTGAGGTTCTCGACGCTCCGGGCGAGTGGTATCTCGATGCTGCCGAAGGAAAACTCTTTTACGCGCCAATTGCTGGAGAGAAGCCAGACAAGATCGAGGCAATCGCTCCCGTGCTGGCGCAGTTGATCCGGTTCGAGGGGAAGCCGGAGGCTGGGCAATTCGTGGAGCATATTGAGTTTCGCGGGCTGACCTTTGCGCATACGGAGTGGAATCTGGCGCGGGTTGGTGACACGAAGGATCGTTCGGACTGGCCGGCGCCAACCAGCGAAGTAGGCGGATTCAGCCAGGCGGCGATCGGCGTGCCCGGCGCAGTTTGGGGAGAGGGTGTGCGAGCCGGCGTGTTTGAGGAGTGCAGGTTCGTGCATCTTGGCAGTTACGGGCTTGAGCTGGCGCGGGGCTGTCAGTCGAATCAAATATCCCGATGCGAATTGTCTGACCTGGGTGCGGGAGGAATCAAGATTGGCGAAACGGCGATTCGCACCAACGTCGTCGAGATGGCGCAGGGTAACGAAGTCTCCGATTGCAAGATTCATGGCGGTGGGAAGCTGTACCAAAGCGCCATTGGAGTCTGGATTGGGCAGTCGCCGAACAACCGTATTTTGCACAACGCGATTTACGACTTTTATTACACGGGAATTTCCATCGGTTGGACGTGGGGCTACGGTCCGGCGCTCGCATCGAACAACATTGTCGAGTTCAATCACGTCCATCACATCGGGGTGATGTCAGACGGGGACGGTCCAGTGCTCAGTGACATGGCGGGCATCTACATGCTCGGCAAACAACCCGGCACGCGCGTTGTGAACAATCTCTGGCACGACATGGCGGCGACGAAATACGGCGGGTGGGGCATCTACACCGACGAAGGCAGCAGCGGCATCCTGATTGAAAGCAATGTCGTCTATCGCACCACGCACGGCGGCTTTCATCAGCACTATGGCGAAACGAACATCGTCCGGACCAATATCTTCGCCTTCGCGCGTGATCAACAGCTTCAGCGCTCACGCGACGAGGACCATGTCAGCTTTAGCTTCAGCAATAACATCGTGTACTTCGACAAGGGCGTTTTGCTGGGCAGCACGTGGAAGAACGACAGGTTCGCAATGGACGGAAATGTGTATTGGGACACGCGACTTGCTGGAAAGACTGACGAAATGAAGTTCGCCGGCGGCACGTTGGAAAAGTGGCGCGCACGTGGTCACGACCAGAACTCCCAGATAGCAGACCCGCTCTTCGTGGCTCCACAGAGTGATGATTACACGCTGAAGGACAATTCACCGGCGCTGAAGCTGGGATTCCGTCCTATTGATCTGCGTGGAGTCGGACCCAGAGCCCAATAAGGAGAATGGTTGTGACGAATTCGGAAACATGCTTGCCCGGGAGGTTTCCCTTGAAATTATCAGTCACGATTGCCTTGCGATCGGCCTTTGCGATTAACCTTATGGTGTTGGTCGTAGGCAGGGTGATGGTTTGCGCTCAACCGGCGGAGTCATTTCCGAGTTTTACCGATGACGGCGGTTGGTGTTGGTTTGCTGATCCGCATGCTTTTGCGCGCGGAGGCAGGACCTACACGGGTTGGGTGACGGAGGACGGCAGTGTGCAGGCCGCCATGCTGGATGATGCGTCGGGAAAAATCACCGTCACGACATTGCACGAGAAGTATCAGCGCGATGACCACGACAACCCGTCCTTCCTTTTTCTCCCCGACGGCAGACTCATGGCTTTTTACTCGAAGCATGGCGGCCCGGACATGAATGCTCGCGTCACCACCAGGCCCGGCGATTTTGCCGACTGGCAACCTGAACGTGTCCTCGATTTATTTGGCACGGTTGAGCGGCCACGCAAGACCATCACCTATCCGAATCCGGTCATGCTTTCTTCCGAGACGAACACGATCTATCTCTTCTGGCGCGGGGACAGTTGGAAGCCAACATTCAGCAAGTCCATGGATTCAGGACGGAGTTGGTCGCCCGCGAAAGTAGTTGAGGCCCGTAACGGCGCAGGAAACGACAACCGACCCTACGTAAAGATTGCATCGGATGGAAAGGATCGCATTCACTTGATCTTCACGGACGGTCACCCGCGCAACGAATCATCGAACAGCGTCTATTACGCCTGTTATCGCAACGGTGCTTTCTACAAGGCCAACGGCACGCGAATCGCCGGGATTGCGGAGTTGCCGTTCACGCCCGAGCAGGCGGATTGCGTTTACAATGCCGCTACGACAGGGGCGCGCGCCTGGGTGTTTGACGTCGCAGCGGACGAGGCTGGGCGACCAGTGATTGCCTACACCCGGTTGGCCGAGGAAACCGATCACCGTTACCATTACGCTCGCTGGGACGGCGCGAAGTGGACGGATCGCGAATTGTGCTCTGGCGGGAAATGG
>CAYSDO010000237.1:0-7137 GCA_964429665.1 uncultured Bifidobacterium sp. | reverse complement strand
GTAGCTTGGAAGTTCGATGACCTCGAGGCGGTCACGTAACGCGGCGTGAATTGGCTCAAGCCAGTTTGCCGTGGTCAAAAACAGAACGTGCGAGAGGTCGAATGGTAGATCAAGATAATGATCGGTGAACGTGTTGTTCTGCGCAGGATCGAGCACTTCCAGCAATGCTGCGGCGGGGTCGCCCCGGAAATCCGCCCCGACTTTGTCCAATTCGTCCAGCAGGATGACGGGATTGTTGCTTTCGATGCGACGCAACGTCTGGAGAATTCGGCCGGGCATCGCACCGACGTAGGTGCGGCGGTGACCACGGATTTCCGCTTCGTCTCTCATGCCGCCGAGTGCGATGCGTGCAAATTTTCTTCCGAGCGCGTCCGCGACGCTCTTACCAAGGGATGTTTTACCGACGCCGGGAGGGCCAACAAGGCAGAGGATCGGACCCTTGATTGTTTTGCGTCGTTTGAGCACGGCAAGGAATTCGATCAGGCGATCCTTGACCTTGGTCAGGCCGAAATGTTGCCGGTTGAGAATCTTCTCCGCATCTTCCAGATCAAATTTGTCATCGGTGGATTTCTCCCAGGGCAAATTTAGAATCCAGTCGAGATAATTTCGTGCGACAGGGTATTCGGCTGCGACCGATGGCATCTGTTGCAGGCGATCAAGTTCCTGCGCAGCAACCTTCCTGACCTCGGCAGGCATCGGGGTGGCCTCGATCTTTTCCCGGAGAGAACGGATTTCTCCGGAATTGGGTTCCGCTTCACCAAGTTCCTTTTGAATGGCGCGGAGTTGTTCGCGCAGGAAATAATCGCGTTGGGTCTTGGCGATGGTGCTGGCGACGTCACTCTGGATTTTCGAACTGAGCGTGAGGACCTCGTGTTCGCGATTGAGCATCGGCAACAGCTTGGCGAGACGGTCCTTTACGGAGGCGGTCTCGATCAATTGCTGACGGTCCTCGAGTGTGAGATTGAGATTTGCGGCGATGAGATCGGTGAAGTGGCCGGCGTCCTCGGTATTCAGTGCGGCAACCTTGACCTGTTCGGAAAGCGCAGGCGATAGTTTGATGATTTCCTGAAACTGCGACTGCGCGTTACGCATCATCGCTGTCACTTCAATGGAATTGTCCCGGGTGTCGCGGAGCAATTCAAACTTCGCGGCAAGATACGGCGAGACCGTGATGTATTCCTTGAGCCGGATGCGCCAGAGGCCCTCGACCAGCACCCGGGCAGTGTTGTCTGGAAACTTGACCATCTTCGAGAGGCGCACCACGCAGCCGACTTCGTACAAATCCTCCGGCGCAGGGTCGGCCACTTCAGGTCTGCGCTGAAGCAACGTGCCCATTAACCGATCTCCAGCGACGACGTCATCAATGAGCCGGATGCTCGAAGGTGTTTCCACCAGCAGCGGGGCAACTGCACCGGGGAATATCACAATGTCGGAGAGACCCAAAATGGGAAGTTGATCCGGCAGCGAACGGGACGAAATGCGCGATGGTTCGTCCGGGTTTCCGGTTGTGCCAAGAATGCTGATAAATTCCGTGTCCGGCGAGGTCATCGTGGGAGGATGCTAACAAGTTTGATGCCGTCGCCCATCAAAAAGTGAAACAGAAAAACAGTTTATTGTTTTCCGTCCGCGATGGGAAGCCGGGTGGATTTGGCCTGGGGCTTTGGTGCGGCGACTGGAACGTCAATGCGAAGGAATCCATTGAGGTAGGCAGCCTTTGCCTGGCTGAGATCGTAACCAGACGGCAGTTCCAAAATGTTCTCAAATGGGCCGTAGTTGATTTCCATTCTTTGGAAGTTGCACTTGTGCGCGCGACAACCATCGGGACGGTCGCCGTAAATGCGAAGACGGTTGCCTTCCACAGTGATCTCCAGATTTTCACTTCGCATGCCAGCGAGTTCGATTTTGATCACCAACCCGGTTTCAGCGGCGTAAATGTCCGTGTTGGGCGTCCAATGCCCGTTGGCGATTGACTCATTCCCACCCATGGGTGAAGCGTGGGTCGTAAAGTGGGTTGTTGAACTGATTTTTGTTACGGCCATTTCATTGCGAAGCTATCTCAGGCTTCTTGTCCGCGCAAGTCCGCGCACGGATTTTTATCGAACGGGAACCGTCGCCATTTTTTCGGGCATGAAAGAGGATTTCGGGTTGATCCGAAGCTTGACCTGCCGCAGGGCATAGACAGGTTACGCCTCGTTTGAGAAACGATTTGCGCCGACGCACGCGACCCCAGATCAGGGCTGCCGTTGCCACGCCAACAATCACCAACGATACAGGCTGTTGCCAGTCCATGAGTCCAAGATACTCGGGACAAAAGCGAGTGCAACGGATGTTTTCTAGCTACCTCCTGGCGACCGAAACAATGGTTTGATTTCCATGATCTCATCGCCTTCGCAACGCCATCTCTGGAGATTGTCGTTCCAACCTTTCTTCATCGACTTAAAAACTTTGGGGTGATGACGTTTCATCAAGCGCCGCTCGCGTACCCCGCACTTGTCGCAACCAAGCATGAGCGCGTGGGCCTTGTAGAGACGCGGGTGGCCGATCACACGAGTAGCCCCTTTTGCCGGCGGCGTGTTGGGACGCTTGTCCATTACGAGAAAACTCAGGGGCAGGTCCCGCAGATCAATCTCCAGTTCATTCGAAAATCGTGACCAATCGGCGTTTGTAAAAACATCCCGTGGTGGGGAGGCAAAATGATGACACCAATGTCTCTCGTTTCCTGGATCGAGAATCCCGCAACGATCTCCGTGTGTGCAGGGCGCAATGGTGTTCATGCGCTCTCGCAGCCGTTCACGAATTGCAATGAGTGTCAGGCTGGCTTCGTACGTGCCCGGCTCGACCCACACTACTGACGTCGCCTCCGCTGCAAAGTCAGCCAGCGCCTCGGTTTGTTTTGAGGTGAGTTCATTGAGCACATGGCTTATCAGAATCGTGGATGGCGCAGACGGACCTTTGACCGGATCATACCCATGCGTTGTGATGTTGAGCCCGGTAAACTTTTCTCTCGCACGCGCTGAAGCAAATTTCATCGCCAGCAAAGAGCGATCCCACAAGCCCAGTTCGTTGACCGTGCTGGTGCCAAAGTGATCCAGAAAAGCGCGTCCTGCGACACCGCTGCCACAACCCCAATCCAGCAACTTACCTGCGGTCGGCGACCAGCCGCGCTGTTTGAGCTCTGCCAGAACGTAATCCCACTTCCAGCCGATGCGCTGTGCAAACGTGGCGTCGTAATCCGCGAGATCGGATTCGTTCTGCCAGTAATCCTTCGCACCAGCCACGCCGCCCAGGAAATTTGCGCGCAGCCGTTCCAAAGAATCCCAGTTAATCGCGTCGAAGTTCATTTCGCTTGCGAAGCGCGAGGACCGAGCAGCGGATCCAACGCATGCGTTGCGACGCCGAAAAACTCCTTGAACCGTTTGATCCTTTGCCGCCCTTCTTCGTTATGAAAGGGTTCGTGCTCCAGCACTGCGGCAATCATCAGATTCTTCGGAGTGTGTTCGGAGGCCACGAATTCCATCACCTTGGTTCGGTAGCCCGCCCATTCGAGAAATAGCGCGCGCAATCCATCCGTCGCCCATTCGGCCATCCGTTCTTCCATCACGCCGTGCCGCAGAACCGGGCCGAGCGGCTCAGGTTTGCCGAGTTGTGGACGCAATTCCTTGTGGCAGCACGGGGACACGATGATGAGTTTGGCGCCGAGTTCGATGCCACGCCGGATCGCGTCGTCCGTGGCGGTGTTGCATGCGTGTAGTGCGATCAGAGCATCCACGTTGGAAAGTTTCGTGGAAGCGATGTCGCCTGCGACGAAGCTTAATCCATCGGCAGGCAGCCGGCGGGCAAGTTGGTTCGTAGTGGCGACGAGATCCGGGCGCGTTTCTACGCCGATGACTTGCACAGGTCGCTTCCAGACACGATGGAACAAATGCCACAACCCAAAAGTGAGGTAGCCTTTGCCGCATCCCATGTCCACAAATCTCAAACGTTTTTGCGAAGCCGCCGCGCCGCTCCAGCCGCACTCCTTTGCCAGATGCGAAAGGATTTCGAGGTAGCGGTTGATCTGCCGGTGTTTGTCCGTCATCGAAGCCCGCAACTTCCCGTCGCGATCCAGCACGTCCAATCCCTGCAACCAGTCCCGCGCATTCGCATCGAGAATGCCCTGATGCTTTTGATCGTGCTCGCGGGATGGCGACGCGCTTGTCTTCGGGCGATGATCCACCAATCGCGCCGTGCCGTTCTTGTCGCTGATAAACTGCCAGTCGCGCGTTGTTGTTCCAAGCATCGCACAGCGGAACGAGGATTGCAGTTCCCCGGCCAGCCACGTTGCAACTTCTGCGATGGGAAGATTCCGCGTCACGTCGCGAGTGTTGTGACGCAGTGTGAGCGACAATTGTGACACCCCTTTGATGCGCACGAAGCGACCAAGAATCTTTTGGGGAACGTCTCCATCAGCCACGGGCGACGATAACGTGAGCCGCACGAAAGTCGCTTCGGCCAGGCTTGTGGTCGTTTTGGAAATGAATTGTGCCAGAGGGCTGTTTGCGTCCATTTGTGGCGACAGTATGCAAGTCAATGGGGCGACGGGCGAGTGAAACCATTTAGTACGGATTCTCCATTGTTGTCTATCTGTAGCAACGCCGTGTTGGAACGTTCTCTCGGAGTCGAAAGCCGAGGCGAAGAACTTCTCGCCGCGGCGGGGAAGAAGGCTGGCTGGCGATATTGGAATACAATCTATTGATCCAATTCCCTTAATGTCTCAATTCCGTCACTCGATAAAAGTTTCCAGCGACACCTGGCGGGATGTCGTTTGTCCAAGAAGTGGTAGCTCCAACCGCAGTAATCAAGTCGCTGGCAGGTTGCCAGGCTGGTGATTGCCGATTCTCGGTCCGTTCCAAGAGGTAGCTTCGACCAGGGATGGATTTCCAGCGATTGACGATTTTGCCGTTTTGAAGCACGAGGGGGCAAAGGCGCAGCGGTGCATGGTCACTTTTCAGGATCGTGAAAGAGTCGGCAATTGTGCCTGTTTCGGTTAGAAACATGCCATCTAGGCGGTTGGAAATGACGTCGAGAACCAACGACCCAAATCGTGATGCGTCCGTGAATATGGCGGGGTGGTGGCCAATTCGGGGCTGCACGTCACAGCCGGTTCCGGCCACGACATAAACGCTGCCCAGATTGGCAATCGGGCCGGAAACGGGTTTGATGTAAACGCCCGTGTCGTTCTCCCGCCCACTGCCCTGATCAAGAATCATCCCGGGATTCAGATTCGTGGAACTACCATAGTGACCGTGAAGCAGATAGGAGCGCTCATAATTGTGACTGTGCCCGTTGAGGATCAGATCTACGCCGCCCTGTTCCAGAATTGGCAGAATGTTTTGCCGCATCGTCACCATCTCAGTTTCATAGGGAGCATCAGAATCGTGCGAGCCTTTTGAATACGGCGGGTGATGCCAGTAGGCAATGATCCATTGGTTCGTAGTAGCGGCCAAGTCTGCACGAAGCCATTGGGCCATCATGCCATTGGTCGCACGACTTTGAGTTTGCGAGTCCAGACAGACAAAGTGAATGTTGGCGTGGTCGAACGAATAATAATGATCCGAATCTGACGGGACACCTCCTGCTTCACCGTTGGTTGGTAAAGAGAAAATGTCCAAGTAGGGGAAGCGTTCGCCGACGGAAACCGAGGAGACGTCATGGTTGCCTATTGTTGGCCATGGTGACACTTGACGCAGCAATCCAGCGAAAACGTCAAAAAAGTTGGTCTGATATTCGGGGTCGGTTCCATCTAGGTAGGCATTGTCCCCCAGCACCAGCCAGACATCCGTGCGCCGGTCCCCGGCGAACCGCAAGTAGGAATCACGCACGGTTAGGACATTGGTCGCGCCCAAACTCAAAGCACCGCTGTCTCCTATGGCCCACACTCGTGTAGGGCCAGCGTTTCCTTTGGTCGGACCTGTGACAAACCGATAGTCAATCCCAGCCGCCAACGTCTGAGTCGTTGAACCGACGGAATAATAATAGATCGTTGCCGGCGTCAGATTCAAGAGTGGCACGATGTGTTCATTGGTGGGCGTCAGATTGGAAGCGGAGAATAACAGGTTATTGGTCTGTAAACCGTAGAAGACCACGCTTTCCGTTGGTATGTCCGTGCGCCAGCGGATTGTAATACCAACTGAAGTGGGGATCTGAAGGTAAGGGCCGCGCAAAATTTCGGCGGCATGCAGTCCAGTGCCCGCGCCTCCCCCCTCCAGTGCAAGGATACAACCCCAAAAGCAACCAATTGCGCGTTTCATCCGTTTCTAAACCTTAAGAGAAGCCATAGTTGGACCATTTTGTCAAAGTTAGACTTTTGTATTCCTTGCTAAAGTCATTGAATCGTTGCTTTGTTGGCTGTTAATTGGAAGTAACTGAGATTCAGCACCACAAGCCAACAAGCATCCGAAAAGAGTATAAGGCAAAGCGGAAAGTCACATTAAAAGATTGACTGATGTTCTCCGCAGGAGTGTATTCGTCCTTGAAAATACCTAGTAGTTCGTGTTTGGAATTTATGCTAGAAAGTTTCAAAAGTGATTCTGTAGCGCGGGTGTTTTGTTGGTGCATCACGGCAGCAGTCTTTCTTGCCCTGATTGACGTGGCTTCTGCCGAGATCACTTATTGCCCAACCAACCGGAGCGTCGATGCAAGCATCTTCTGCAACGCGATCTTGGAAGATATCACAGGGGAACTCCAGGCAAGTGATCCAGCCGCTTTGATATCACAAGACCCGGCCCCAGGGACCGAACTTGGTTTGGGAACTAATCTTCTGACTTTCACTGTCACAGAAACAAACGGGGTTTCCACTTGTATAACAGTCATTACCGTGCTGGACACGACCGGGCCCGTGGTGGTGTGCGGGACGAACCGGATTGTGGAATGCGGGAGTTTGTGGACGTTTGACGAGCCTGAGGCGAGCGACGGCTGCAGCGGGACGAACGTGACGGTGAGCGTGCTGGAGACGGTGGCCAGCGGGCAGACGATCACGCGGACGTGGGTGGCGGTTGATGCTGCTGGGAACACCAACGTGTGCAGCCAGAGCGTGACGGAGGTGGACACGACCGGGCCCGTGGTGGTGTGCGGGACGAACCGGATTGTGGAATGCGG
>CAYSDO010000236.1:0-7182 GCA_964429665.1 uncultured Bifidobacterium sp. | reverse complement strand
TGCTCGTGAACTTGACCTGAATCGGGGCGTTGGAACTGTTCGGGATTTCCAACGTCTCATCCACGAGTTGCATCGAAGTGTTGACGCGAACCGTCGCCGTGCCCGTGAGCGTGAGGCCGTTGACGCCGATGAAGCTGACCGTGCCCGTTGCGACCATCGCCAACGTGCCGTCGCCAAATCGAATCAAACCGACGCGTGCGTTGCTCAACAGCACTCCGCTCGCAAGCGGGTTCGGTTCACCGCTGTCCAACCGCGCCGGGCCGTTGCCGAGGAAGAGCGAGAGGTTGTCGCCCGCAAAAATTTCCTTCCCGCCAACGGACGTGAAAACAAAGCTACCCTCGATGGTGACGAAGTTGCCGACGTTGAACGCGAGGCTTTCAGCGAAGAAGGAGAACAGGCTGGTTTCCGCCGCGCTGAACTTGATGAGGATGTCGCGCCCGCCAACAGAAATGGTTTCATCAACTGCCGCGCCGGTCTTGTTGATGCGCAACCCGAGCCGGCCCGCTACGCTGCCACCCGTGACGCTGAGGTCAATTTCACCGGAAACGATTCCCGCGATGCCCTCGCTCGTGACGATGAATCCGCCTTCACCGTTCTTGAGTGCCTGCCCGCTGAAGTTGATGGATATGCCAGACATCGCAAGCCGCGTGACGAGGGAGTTGTCTGGACGCCTGGCCTGCTCGAAGAAAAAGTTGCCGTTCAACTGCGGACTTCCACCTGAGTTGCCAACGGTCATCAAGCCGTTGAGCACGGCGACGCGGACGTAAGGGCCTGCGGTCAGGTCCAGGTTCGCTGTCTCACTGCCTACTACAAAATCGCGCTGCGCCGCCGCGTTCGTGGTGTTGACCTGCAAACTGATCGTGCCGGTGAGCGTGATCGCGCCGAAGTTGAACGTTGGGGTGATCGTCAGGTCCGCCGCGATGCCCGCCGTCGTGATCATCATCGCGCCGTGAATGTTCGTGAGCGAAACGACGTTCGTCGAACCGGTCGCCAGATTCGCCGTGCCGCCGGTGACGGCGATGCCGAGAACTTTCGGGCCGGTCGTGGGTGTGACTGCCTCAAAGGCGAAGTTGCCCGTGAGCGCGAATCCTTGAACGGTGAGCGTCAAACCGCTGGCCGTGGCGCGGACGAGCGAAGTCGTGTCGAGCGTGATCGTCACGTTGCCGGAGCCGAGCGGGATGGTTTCCACGAACGCGTCGCCAGTGTTGTTGACGAGCACGGTGAGATTGCTGCTGAACGTCACGCCGGGAATCGCCACCGCCGCCGCGCCGGTGAAAGTTCCCGCGATGCCATGATTCGTCACGATGAATCCCGCTTCCGCGACGCTGACGGTCAGCAGGTCGCTCGAACCGTCGCCGATGGCGAGCACGGCGTTGGTGATGGCGACGCGCATCCGGTTCTGCGACGAGTTGTTTTGCACGCGCTCGAACGCGACGTTGCCGCGCAACGCCTGGCCGAGTACGACGAACTGCACGTTCGTTCCCGTGACGCGGAAGAACGGCCCGGCGGCGAGGCTCAGACCGATCGCCGTTCCGCCGACGTGGAAGTTGCGGTTCACCGCGCTAGCCGTGTTGTTGAATTCCACACCCAACGTGCCCGAGAGCGTGACGCCGGGAACATTCGTCAACGCCACATCGCCCGAAAGCCGGCCTGCAACACCGCCCGTCACGGCGATGAACGCGCCCTGCCCGTTCGAGAGGCTGAGATAATTCGTCGTGCCGTCGCCGAACGTGAGCGAAACATTCCGTGCGGCGACGCTGACAACCTTCGCGCCGTCGTCATCGAGCGATTGCGAGAAAGAGAAATCGCCGGTCAACGTCTGGCTGAAGCCCGTGCCGGTGACCGTGAGCGAAACGCCCGCGCCGCCAAACTCGGAAACACCCGCTGCCGCGTTGATCGTGCTGGTGACGCTGCCGACGGTGACGGATTGGCTGACGTTCTCGCCGATGGTGTTCTTCCGCGCATCGAATGTTCCGGTGGCGGTCACTCCGAGGATGCCCAGAACCGTCACCGTGCCGGAGGCGTCAAACGCGTAGGTCTTGTCCGCCTTGAGGATCGCCGCGAAGCTGCCGCTGGAAATCTTGAAGCCCACGTCATCGGTCAGGTTGAGGGCGTCCTTCCGGTCGCCGACGAACACTTCGATGTTCTGTCCGACGAATAATATATTGGTGGCACTCTTCTCCACGGCGAAAGTTCCGATGAGTTCGGCAACGGGAGTCTTGATGGTGGCGGTGCCGGAGAACGACTTGAGGTTCGCCGCAAAGTCGAGTGAAACAGTCGAGCTTCCTGTATCCACCGAAACCGTGTTCGCGCCGGTCAAGTCCCCGAGTGTGTTGGAGGCCGCCGTCCAACTCGTGCCGGTCAGAGTCAGGTCGGAGAAACCAAGCAGGCTCACGTCACCGGTCGCCTTGAAAGCATAACCGGCAGTCGCGCCGCCGACCGAACGACTCAGGAGTCCGATGCTGCCGTTGGTGAGTTGGAATCCGGTCGCGTTGCGATTCAAGTCCGCGCCGTTACGAAGCGGGCCGTTGCCGAGGAAGAGTTCGACACCCGTCGCCCCGAACTGGACATCCGCCACCGCCGAACCGCCCGAACCCGTGGTCGTGGATTTCACCTTGAAGGACGAGGCGTGAAGCGAAACAAAACCGGCGATGTTCACATCAAGCCGATCACCCGTGAGGGAGAAGATTTTTGAGACGGGATCGTAGTTTCCTGATAGTGCCACAGTGCCACTATCCGTGGGATCGTCGGTGACGGAACCCGTGATAGTTGAGCCAATGGAAATCGTCGCGCCATCGGAAGAAATATCCACGCTGCCGGTGATGGTCGTCCCGCTCTTGGTGATGTTGATGTGGATCGATGGGGCGAGCAGTTGAAGAACTCCGCCGAGTTGAAGATCGCCGGGAGTGAATGTTTCGTCGTGAGAACCGTCGAGATAGGAGCCGAATTTGCCGCTGATCCACGACAACAAACTTCCGAGCGAAGGCGCGAAATCGAACTGCGCTTCGCTTTCGAGAAGAACCTCCTGATTTGCTGAGGAAAAGACTGAATTGACTGAGTCGGTCGCCGGTGCTCCGGTAAAACTGTCGCTGAACATCGCGCCACTAAAACCCGACACCGGCGGACCGTTTGCCGATTTCAGTGTCGTTACCAAGTAATCGGAAATCGGATTGCCGCCAGACGTTGCTGTGCCGGCACCGTTTGTTGCGGGAGCGTCAGAACTAATTGCTGATGACGTTGCGGCTTGAACCGACGTGTCACTCTGGCTCGTGGTGGCGGATTGCTGTTCAGTTTCAACAGCGGCTGATGGGGTAGCGGCTGACGATGTGGATTCGCCACCGTCGGTCGCGGAATGTTTTTGAACCGGCGCAGTCAACTCACACGATTCCATCCCGGCAAAAATATCCGACATCTGCTCCGCCGCCCCAGAGCCGATGAGCGTGGGAGTGACAGCGGCGGGAGCGGTTTCAGAAATGGTTTCCCGCTGAAGATCAGCGGAGAGAGTCGCACCAACGCAGGCAGTGGAAATGGGATTACCTGAAAGGAGGACTCGCGCTTCAAGCGCCTCCAGTTCAAATCGAGATCGTCGGTTGGTTCGGCTATCGTTCACCCCAGTTAACACCCCGTCAGCAATCACCAAGTCTTCTCCGTAACTCGTGGACGCGGCGAGTAAACTCGTTTGCCCCCAAAAGTGTCAACACCGATCTGGCCTGAGCGACAAGAAAATTTACGGACGGAGTTCGGTAAGTTTGTGTGTCAACTGAACTGGTCGTGATTCTCAATTACTTGGCTAGAGTTTAGACCGTATCTCCATCAGCAAATGAAAGCGATTCCTCCAGCCATGTATCCGCCTTAAGCACGGCGCGGCGTTGCTTGAAAGCCATTTGCTGGGCACGGCGTTGAGCCAGTGAAAATGCCTTCTCTGCAATCTGCGTGCTCCCGACAAATCGGGCTTCCAGACTGCGCCTCAATACACCCTGCAATGACACCGGCAAAAAGCGGCGGATCAATTCGTCCTCCGCGCTGACGAATGCCTGCGCGCTGCCCGGATCACCTTGCCGCCCCGCGCGACCGAACAATTGCCGGTCCACCCTGCCCGACTCGTGCCGTTCCGTGGCAAGGACATGAAGCCCTCCCATCTCCGCGACTCCGTCTCCGAGTTTTATGTCGGTGCCGCGACCCGCCATGTTGGTGGCGATGGTGATGCGATCCCGTTCACCCGCCATCGCGACCGTCTCCGCTTCCTCGGCCAGACGCGTGGCATTGATCAATTTGAACTGCAACCCTCGTTCAGACAAAAGCAGCGCAAGCTTTTCACTTGAGGCAACACTGCGCGTGCCCACCAGCAACGGTCGTCCCGTGCGATAAAGCCGTTCGATCTCCACTACCACGGCGTTCCACTTGGCGACATCGGTGGCGAAGAATCGGTCGGGCCACTGCTGCCGGACGCACGGGCGGTTCACGGGAATCTGCACCACCGGCAATCCATAGACCTGCCAGAATTCACCCGACGCCTCGCGTGCCGTGCCGGTCATGCCCGAGAGTTTGTGGAAGCAACGAAAGAACCTTTGGAAGCTCAACCGCGCAATCGTCTCGCTCGGATCGGACAGCAGCAACCCTTCCTTCGCCTCGATGGCTTGATGCACACCCTCGCGCCAGGTACGTTGCGGCATCGGGCGACCGGTGGACTCGTCCACGATCACGATCTTCCCATCCACGATGATGTAATGTTTGTCGCGCTGGAAAAATTCCCGGGCGACCAGCGCCTGCCGGATCAGTTCCGTCCGCCGGTCGTTTCCCCGCCACAGACCGGGCAATTGCCCGGCACGTCCGGCGAGCTTGTCGCGGCCCGCGTCCGTCAGTTCAATTTCCTTGTAACGCGCATTCGCCCGGTAATCGGATTCCAGTTCGAATGCGCCGGCAATTTGTTCCGCGAGTATTCCCGCCTCCTTGAGCAACTCATTCTTGGTCGGCGCGGAAATGATCAACGGCGTCACGGCTTCATCAATCAGGAGACTGTCCGCCTCATCCACAATCGCCGTGTGCAAACCGCGCATCACCAGGCCGTCCGATGCCGCCGGCGCGAGCAGGCGTCGAATCAACCGCTGGGTGGGATTCTGGATTCCGCCCAGCCGAAGCCGGTCGCGCAGGAAGTCAGCGAGCAATTCCTTGCTCGTCGTGTAGGTCACATCGCAACCGTAACCTTTCAGCCGCGCCGCCGGGTCCATGGCTGCGGTCACGCCGCCGACCGTCACGCCGCAAACCGTGTAGAGCGGACGGAGCCACGCGGCGTCGCGCTCCACCAGATAATCGTTCACGGTCACGACGTGGCACGGACGTTTCGTCCAACCGGCCAGCACCGCCGCAAGTCCCGCTGTGAGTGTCTTGCCTTCGCCCGTCGCCATCTCGGCCAGAAATCCGCGATGCAACGCCAGCGCTCCCATGAGTTGAACGGGAAACGGATGCAAGCCCAGTTCGCGGCGCGAGGCTTCACGAATCGCCCCGAGTGCGCCCAAAATAATTTCGTCCGCGAGCTTGCCGCCCCGGCGAAACTTGCCGCGAAATTCCATCAGCCGTTCATGCAGCGATGCGTCCGGCAACTCCCGCCAGCGCGCCTCGTCGCGCACAATTCGCTCCGCGTCTTCCCGCAATTGCGCCACCCGTTGCGCCCGCCGTTGATAAATGCCGACGCCGCGATTCACCACGGCGTCAAGCCCGGCCGGCACGCGCGGCGGCACGCGATAGTCGAGGCGGCGGTAGTCGTGGGTGGGAGTCATGGCTGACAAAAAATTCCAAGCTCCAAGCACCAAGTTCCAAAGAAATCCCAAGCTCGGAACTCCAACCCGTAACGGTAGGGCGCGTCACTCCGTGCGCGCTGTCCTTCGGCAACCATTAGCCCGGAAATTTCACACGCCGCTTGAAACTGCGACAGGGCGGAGCGCCGGTCTGTGACCGGCTTTTGGGCGTGGGAAGCCACAGCGCGGCTGAAGCCGCAACAAAGTTGGAGTTCAAGCTTTAGCTTGTTCGGCGCTCCATCTGGCGGAGGGAACAAGCTAAAGCTTGAACTCCAACGCCCGGAAAATCCTCGCGCCGCACTCCGTGCGCGCCGTCCTTCGGCAACCACTCGCGGCGCGCACGGAGTAACGCGCCCTGCCAGATCGTCGCTTGGATGTTGGAGCTTGGAGCTTCGAGCTTTCACAACTGATACCTCTTCTGCAACAACTGCCACAACCGCCGCGTCCAACGGGGCAACAACGGCTCCGGCTCGAGATCAAACCGGATTTTCCCCGAGCGTCCGTCCAGCAACATTACGCTTGTCTTCGAGTCCAGTTTGGCCCGGACTTCAAAAAACGGTTCGGCTGCGCGCCGTCCGTGCGGATCGTCCGGCGCGATGGCCACTTCCCCGCCGCTGAACCAGCCCAGCGCCGAGGATGGCAACATCCGTTGCTCCGCCGGGATGACCTGCCAATCACGGACGCCGACAATGGTTGAAGCCTGACCGGTCAATCGAACTTCAGCGCCCGGCATCTTGCGCGCGAACAACGCATCCACGTCCTCCTGCTGCACCGTGGCCGTGAATTCAAACGAAGTTGGATCAATCAACAATCCAAGTTGATTCCCGCGCGTCATCCAACGACCCACAAATGTGTCAATGCCGGGGGCAACCCAGATGCCATCCTGCCGCGCCCGGATCGTCAACGCAGCCTCGTCAGCACGAAATTTTGCGAGTTGTTGGACTGCCGCCTCCACCTGCGACTGCAAAGGCTTCAGACTCGCAATGTCGTCCTTGGTTGCCTTGAGCACGCGGGCTTCGAGTTCCTGGCTGCGGGCGAGCGTGTGGGCGATTTGCACTTCCAGTTCGCGATTGCTCAACCGCATCAACGGCTGGCCGGCGCGCACATGTTCACCCTGCTTTGCCAGCAACACCTCCACAGTACCGGCGGTTTGATTGATGACTTCGCAACGCTGGCCGGCGCGCAAGATGCCCGGCGCTCGAAAGTGATTTGGAAACGGCACGAATTGCAGAAACGAAACCAAAACAAGCACCAAGCCCGCGCTCACGGTCACGGCACGCAATCGCACACGGTCCAAACGCGGACTGGTTGCAAGATAGTTGATGAGTTTCCAGACGGGGACCGTGACCCACGAAATCAAACACACCGCCGCCATGATGAGGCCGAT
>CAYSDO010000235.1:0-7188 GCA_964429665.1 uncultured Bifidobacterium sp. | reverse complement strand
ATTTTCCGTCGTCCTCTACGCAAAACTTCCGAATAGGCGGCACAGTGTTGGACTCAACACTCACACAGCCAGCACCCGTTGAAGTGTAACGAAAAAGGTGCAGGGCACAAGACGGATAAAAAAAGAATTTCCGGCTGATTGGTGCACCAAGAAGGAGCGGCCCACGGCACAAGGAGCGCGGACCGCCGAGGCCGCGCGTTTCAAACCTTTCACGCGAGCAGACCAAAACGCGCGGACCATGCTATTCGCGCTCATACTGGAACGCTTCACTTTCCAGACCGGCGTTTGTCCGAGAGCGAGTGTGATAAGAACCACTCGTAAAGCGCTGCTCCCTTGTAGGCTTGCTTCCAGGAATCGTGTTTCGTTTCCGGATAGACAGTGAGTTTCACATCCGTGGCTCCGTTCTTCTTGAGGATGTTGACCACGCGTTCGGATTCGGAAAGAGGAACGACATAGTCCTTGGCGCCGTGAAAAGCCCAGATTGGAAGGGTCTTGAAATTCACGCCATTGTCGCGCGAGCCGAGGATGATATTGATGGCGTTTGCCCCGCCGCAGATTGGCGCGATAGCCGCAAATTTTTCCGGATGCGCCAGCCCCAAAGACCATGTCCCGTAACCTCCCATGCTCAGGCCGGAGAGGTAAATGCGGCTGGTGTCCACGGCAAACTTCTTCGTGACGTGATCCAACAGCCGCAGCAGAGAGGCATTTTCCCAAAGTTGTTTTTCCGGGCAAAGCGGCGCGACGATGATGAATGGAAAACTGCGTCCTTCTTTGACGTGGCTCAACGGACCATGAATGGCGGCCCGCTGAACATTCGCGCCGCGCTCTCCCGAGCCGTGAAGGAAAAACAACAACGGCCAGCGCTGCGCACTCCCAGGCTTGTAATCAGCAGGCAGTGAGAAGAGAAACTGAATTTGAGCGCGACGAGTGACAATGAAGCGAAACTTCTGCGCAGGGAGAACCGCGTTGGTGCATGAAGGCTTAGATCTCTTTGACACGCAAAACAGGATGGGAATTTGCGCGGCCTAATTCAATCCCGAACAGGTGGGACTGAAATGAAATGAACAAGGAAAACGAACAGGGAATGTGAAGCGTGAGCATCTTCGATCAGACCGGGCCGTATTGCGGCGACGACGAACCACTCAAAGAGCGCAGCCATGAGCCAGCGATGAGTGCCAACTTGTGCGGTTTGCTCAACCGCGTGGGTTGGGGCCCGAAGACGTTGAACTGTTGGCGTTCGAGTTTGCGAAACAACCGCCAGTAAACCGAGCCCATCAGCTCTGCAGCGACCATCCCACGCCGGTCCTCCGCTGGCAGCGTTTCTCTCGCGGAGCGATAAAATTCCCGGGCGCTGGCTGCCAGGCTTTCGGCCAGAGCCGCATAACGATCGGAAAAAATCCCATCCAAAACCTCCGCCTCACGCACGCCGAAACGATTCAGTGCGTCGAGAGGCAGATAGATTCTCCCTCGTTCTGCGTCGTTGTGAACGTCGCGCAGGATGTTTGTGAATTGAAGCGCCTTGCCGAGAGCGACGGCGTAGTCCCGGCAGCGTGGATTCGTGTAACCGAAGATTTCAATGCTCAACAAACCCACCACTGATGCAACGCGATAGCAATACAGCTCCAGTCGGTCGAGGTTCTGGTAACGCAATGTATCGAGATCCATCTCGCAACCCTTGATGAGTTCGTCAAACAATTCGTAGCGCAATCCGTATTTGAGTATGACCGGCTGCAATTCCCGATTTACACCAAGCTCCGGTCGCACGCCATTGCAGGCGCGATGGATGTCTTCCCGCCATTGCTGAAGACCGGTGCGGCGATGCTCCACGCTCGCGCTGTCCTCGTCCGCCACGTCGTCCACCTCCCGGCAAAAAGCGTAGAGCGCCGCCATGGCATCGCGTTTCTCGCGGGGCAACAGGATGAAAGCCAGCGCGAGATTCGAGGCGCTCTTGCGTGTGACCTCCTGGCATTGCGTCGTGGACATGGTCAATCCTTCGGCCAGGTCGTCGGGCCGGAAGGTGGGTCCTGGCGGACGGGCGGCAGTCCTCCTGTCTCCGCCAGAGTCGGATTTTTTGGATAACGAGGATGCGCGCTCCTACGTTTTCTACGTTTGCGTCTATGGCCGTTTTGTGAATTGAAATCCGCCTTTGGTTTTTCGTTGCTTGAGGATGAGTGATGATGACGGAGGCGCTGACGGTGGCTGGTGTAGCGGTCCTCGCGTTTGCGAATTGCGAACGCCCAGAAAAACGCAGCGGAAACCACCACCACCAGCACTGCGCCGAGGATGAAATAACTGCTCAAGCTGCGCCACCAGTCGCCTAGGTTAAACAGCTTGTCATGGGCGGGAACAATATCACCCATGGCGGTCGCCCTCCTTGTCGGGTTCGGACGCCTCTTCGTCATCACTCATCGCGATGTTCAAACGCTGCATCCTGTAGCGCAGCGCGTGACGGCTTAGACGAAGTGAATCTGCGGCCTTGTTCAGGCTGTGACCGTGGCGTTCCAGGATTGAATGAATCAGATTGCGCTCGAAGTCGGCAACGATTTCATCGAGCGGCTTGTCTCCTGCAAGTGCCGCCGGGTCGTCCTTGTGCAGGCGTGATTCCAGTTGGAAATCCGGCAGGCTCGCGGGCTGGATTTCGCGTGAGGTTTCAAGAATCAATGCTCGTTCGATGACATTGCGCAGCTCGCGTACGTTGCCGGGCCAGCGGTGCGCGAGAAGTTTCTGCCGTGCCGCGCGGGACAAGGACTTGACCTTTTTACCCATCGTTGCGCCGAAATGTTTCAGGAAATGCTCGGCGAGCACAACAATATCGTCGCCGCGCTCGCGCAGCGGTGGGAGACGAAACTGGACGACGTTCAAGCGATGAAACAAGTCCTCACGGAACTCGTCCTTGCTGATGGCTTCGACGATGTCACGGTTTGTCGCTGCCAGCAGTCGCACATTGACGCGCAGCTCCTGTGTCCCGCCAACGCGGGTGAACGAGCCGTCTTCAAGAAAGCGTAGCAGCTTGGCCTGGAGCGGGCGGCTCATGTCTGCGATCTCATCGAGAAAGATCGTTCCGCCGTCCGCCTCTTCCACGCGGCCCGCTTTTTGTTTTAGCGCGCCTGTGAATGCGCCTTTCTCGTAACCGAACAGCTCGCTCTCGAGAAGCGTTTCCGGAATGGCGGCGCAGTTGATGCGCACATAATTGGCCTTTCGTCGCTGGCTCAAACTATGGAGCGCACCCGCGACGAGTTCCTTGCCGGTGCCGCTCTCGCCAAGAATGAGGGAGCGCGCGTCCGTTGGCGCGACGGTTTGAATCAGTTGCCGCACAGCACGCATCGCCTGGGATTCACCGACGATGTGTTCGATCTGGTAGGTTTCGCCTGCGCGAGCGCGGAGGCTGGCATTTTCCTGGATGAGCTTGTAGCGCTCAACGCATCTGCCAACGGCGTGAAGCAATTCCTCGGGCGCAAAGGGCTTTGCCAGGTAATCCATCGCACCGGCCTTGATGACCTCCACGGCGAGTTTGGGCGTGGCGTAGGCGGTGATGACGATGACGGGAAGATCGGGCCACTGCGTACGAATCCTGGCGAGAAAATCATAGCCGCTCATGCCCCCGAGTCGTGCGTCGGTTAAAACCATGAAGACATTTTCCTGGGCAAGCAATTGGAGACCCGACTCAGCCGAATCAACCGCGCACACCTCGTAGCCTTCGTCACCAAGCATCTTCTGCAACGAGAGGCGCATGTTCTTCTCGTCATCCACGACCAGCAGAGGTGGTAGATTGGGGTGCATCAGGTCAGTTCGCAGAATGTCTTCGCCGGAAAGACTAGCGTGAAGGCCGAGCCTTTTCCAAGTTCGGATTCGACGCGCACCGAACCGCCGTAAAGTTCAGCATTGTGCTTTACAACGGACAACCCCAGGCCTGTGCCGCGTGTCTTTGTGGTATAGTAGGCTTCAAATATCCGCTCGATTTTGTCCGGGGCAATGCCCGGCCCGTTGTCGCGTATGACAATCTCCACGGCGAGATCCTCGCGGCGGCGCGCTGTGATTGAAATATCACCGCCGCCATCCACGGCGTCACGCGCATTCTGCAGGAGATTGCTGACCGCATCATAGAAATGGCGCGGCTGCATGAGAAGCGTCGGAAACTCTCCCGCAAAATTGCGAATGATTTTCGTCTCCATGGGCACGCCCGGCGGGAAGACATCTGCAATGGCCCGGTTGATTTCTTCAACAACGTTTATGGCCTCGACCCGGCCTTCGCTCAATTGCGCGTAGCCCATGATCTGCGTGATGACCCGGTCGGCTTTTCCCACTTCTTCACGGATGATTTCAAGCTGTTGGACGTCGTCGGGCTGTGTCTGGCCAAGCGATTTCCTCAACGACCATGTGACGTTGTTGATGATTGCAAGAGGGTTTTTGATCTGATGTGCGATCTCGGCAGCGAGCCTGCCTGCTGAACGAAGCTGCTCGGTGCGGACAATGAATTCCTGGCGATCTTCGACAATGCGCCGCTCGCGTGCGATCAGGAGTTGCACGCCGTAACAGCAGAATGTCAGAAGAACAAGCACGGCAACTCGAAGAACATTTGGGTCCGCTGGCGGCTCGGCATTCTCAAGGCGTGGAGCAGGGAACGGGTTTGTCCTTATCGACGGGGACGCGAACAGGTTCGCCTCTGCCACGAGTCTGTTTGTGAGCCTTTCGTCTGCAACTCCACTTACCAGCGAGTTCGAGATGCTGGTCAACGTAAGTGGCGACAGTTTGCTGTGGATCGGCTTTCTAAAAGGCTCGGGAATATCATTGATCCACGCCGCGAGCTTGAGCGGTTCCGTGATTTCTTTTGAAGTAATACCAGGACGCTTCACTGCAGGTAGCTCAAGAGTGATCGGCGAACTTGCTTCGATGATGCCCGCAGCCATGAAGATGATACCGAGTGCAAGATTGAGGAAGATTTGCGGTGTTGCAAACGCAATGATGAATGCATTGAGGATTATCATCGCAGGATATACCCAGAAAAGAATGCTGTTGAATCCGCCGGTAAGAAAGGTCAGCGCACCAAGAAAGACTCCGTCCGCGAGCCCAACTGTGAACACCAGAGCTTGTACGCCACGAGGCGGAAATTTGCGCGCGACATAAAACAAAACCGTCACGCCGAGAATGAACAACACATAAACAGCAAAGCCGTTCAGGATCGACTCAAAAACCACTGCGTAGGTGTTCGCCTCATCACTCTGCCAGCGTGAGGAAAAAAAAATGACGATAACGATGGCGACGGCGAGCAGCCGTGCCGGAAGAATGATATGGCGCTGGAGAGCGACGATGCGACGGGTGTGCTGCGCGGGGTCGGGCTTGGGAGTTTCCAGCAACGCCAGCAGTTGCTTGAGCCACATCCATCGGCGCGTGTTCATGGGCGCATAGGGTTGATTCTAGCGCGCCAGCTTCAATGCGCGATCAACAATCTTTTCCACCGGCCACAGGCGGCCCAAACCTTCGTAACCGCACGACAACATTCCTTCATCAGGGCCGATGAATTCCACACCGCGTTTTTTGAGCGTTGCCACGTTTGTCTGGGTGGCTGCGTGCAGCCACATCTTTCCGTTCATGGCTGGAGCGATGAGAATCCGCGCCTTCGGGTTCAACGCAAGGGCGATGCACGTCAAAGCGTCGTCCGCGATGCCATGTGCGAGCTTGGCGATTACATTTGCCGTGGCCGGTGCGAGGACCAGCAGATCAGCCTCGTCCGCGAGCCGGATGTGCGCGGGCTTCCAACCTTCCTCCTCGTCGTAAAGATTGGTGATGACGGGATTGCGGGAAAGCGTCTTAAACGGCAACGGAGTGATGAACTTTTGTGCGTCGCCTGTCATGACGACGTTGACGGAGTGGCCATTTTTCGTGAGTTGGCTGGCGATGTCTGCCGCCTTGTGCGCGGCAATCGAGCCGGTCACACCCAGGACTATATTTTTATTTTTGCTCATGACTTCTTGTTCCAGTTCTTAATCCTAATCTCCTCACCCAAGGATTAAGAGCAAGCCCCCAGCTAAAACTCTGGAGGCGTGACGCGCGTCACCCGCTGCTTTTCCGCCCCAATAATGGCCTGCATCGCCACCAGATCATCGGTAATCCCACGGCTGATCAAGAGGTAGTCAAAATTCTTCCATTGCGAGACTTCCTGCCGCGCGACCCCGAGGCGTTTGTGGATGACCGCCTCTGGATCCGTGCCACGTTTACGCAGACGTTGTTCTAGGATTGCCGCGGATGGCGGCGTAAGGAAGACAGTAACGAGCGACCGTTTCAACTCCGGATCGTCTTCGGCGCACTTGCGCACTGTGGCCGCGCCCTGCACATCAATGTTCAACAATACATCCTTGCCTGCGCGGAGTTTGCCGAGCACTTCGGATTTCAATGTGCCGTAGCTCTGGCCGTACACAGTGGCATGTTCGAGAAAATTTCCCGCCTGAACACGCTTCAAAAAAGTTCCGGCGTCAAAAAAATAATAATCCACGCCGTCCTTTTCACCCTTGCGCGGATCGCGCGTGGTGCATGTGACCGCGCGCGTCATGTCCGGACGGATGGCGAGCAATTGATCGCACAGCGTTGTCTTCCCTCCACCCGACGGTGCGGAGACCACAATGAGCAGCGGGCTGGGCGTATTTTCAGTCATGCAATGAGGAGCGGATTTTCATTCAACGTTCTGCACCTGCTCGCGGAAGCGTTCCAGTTCTGTTTTTAGCGTCACAACTTCGCGGGCGATTACCGCATCGTTTGCCTTCGAGCCGATGGTGTTGATCTCGCGGTTCATTTCCTGGGCGAGAAAATCCAGGGTGCGCCCGACCGGCTCCTTTGTTTTCAGGCAATCGGCGAACTGCTTGAAATGGCTTTTGAGCCGCGTGACCTCCTCGGTGATGTCCGAGCGGTCGGCAAAGAAAACAATCTCCTTCAACAAACGTTCGTCATCATGTGCAGGTGCGGGCAGCCCGGCGCTCTTGATGCGCTCAATGAGATTGTTCCGATAACGCGCGGCAGACTCCGGCGCCTGTTTTTCCACCCGCCCCACAGCGTCGCGCATCGTGTTGACTCTCGCCGTAAGATCTTCGGACAGATGCGCGCCCTCGCGTTCACGCATTTTTACCAGCGCCACAAGGGATTGCTTCAAGGCCTTCTCCACAGCCGGCCAGAGTGTTTCCGCTTCTGCCAGGTCTT
>CAYSDO010000234.1:0-7197 GCA_964429665.1 uncultured Bifidobacterium sp. | reverse complement strand
TGCATTTATTTAAGGTTCCCCAATATCAGTCAGAGCAGATTCATATCAAAAATCGCGATGGGAAGAAATGTTGAAAATAATCCCAGTCTGCCAGGCCTTAACCAGGCCGAAAGCATAGCGGCCAAGAAATGAAGAATGAATTTGGCGGGCGCGCCAACGCCGGTAAAATACGGGAATTGATGGAATGGAAATGTTTGCCATCCGGTTGCCAAAATTAACCGAAAGCTCCGAGTTGACGCCCATTGGGTTGAACGGATACCGAAGGGAAGAATGAAGAATGTGCGCCAATTTTATGAGAGGTGTCTGTACAATGAAGTGGTGCGTCGCTCCAATTCAACGAAGGCGGACAATTCCGAGAACAGCCGTTTCTGAACGAAGCGGCCTGCTTTGGAATGCCGGGGATTTGCCACGGCGCGAGACTACCAATCTCAATTCGCTTGGGAAAGGTTCTGTGGCCATTTCAGGGCTCCACCCCGGCTGTCATATTGTACGCTTCCCAACTTCATTTGATTTCGGCGCGATGAGGCAACCCTTCCGCAATTCGCGTCAATTCGTGAAATTCGTGTCACAACTTTTGCACCTTTGCTTCCTGGCGTCTTTGCGTTGAAATGGATCAGCGTCAATCAGCGGTTTAAATTCCCCTGCTCCATGTCCAGCCGCCAACAAAAAAGCCCGCTCTTGCGAGCGGGCTGAATTGGTTTGTGACGGAAGTTATTTCTTCTCGTCGGCCTTGGCTTCAGGAGCAGCTTCGGCAGGCGCGGTGGTCACGACTTCGTCCACCCATTCGATGATGGCTTTCTGTGCGGAGTCGCCATTACGCTGTTCAAGCTTCACGATGCGGGTATAGCCACCGGCACGGCCCTTGAACGCCGGCGCGATATCCTCGAACAGGATGCGGAGAACGTCTTCCTCGGTGCGCCACTGCAATCTCTCGGCCTTGGTCATTGCCTCGGTCGTGTTACGCGTGTGCAGGCGCGCGGCAACGAGACGGCGGGCGTGAAGGGTGTTCTTCTTGCCCAGCGAAACAACCTTCTCGGCAACGGAACGGGCGGCCTTGGCCTTGGCCAGCGTGGTGGTAACGCGTTTGTGTTTGATGAGACTGCAAACCAGATTGGAGAGCATCGCATTCCGGTGCTCGAACGTCCGGCCCAGTTTGGCTGTTCGTTTAAGGTGTCGCATAAATTAGAGCGATTTGGGTTCTTCCTTCGGACCATCGAGCAGACCGGCCTCGAACGTCATGCCGAGGCTGAGGCCGAGGGCCTGAAGCTTGTCTTTGATCTCGTTGAGTGATTTCTTGCCGAAGTTGCGGTACTTGAGCATTTCGCTTTCGCTCTTCATCGCAAGCTGGCCGACGGTGGTGATGTTCGCGTTGTTGAGGCAGTTCGCAGCACGGACGCTCAACTCGATTTCGTTGACGCTCATGTTGAGAAGCTTCTTGAGCTTCATCTGCTCGTCGTCCTGCTTGTCCACGGTCTCTTCAAACTCAATCGCGTTCTTATCGTAGCCGACAAACACGTCGAGATGATGCTGGAGAATTGCGGAAGCCTGCGTGAGCGCGTCGTCCGGCGTGATGCGTCCGTCCGTCCACATTTCGAGAACAAGACGGTCGTAGTCGGTCCGGTTGCCAACGCGCGCGGCCTCGACGGCGTAACGCACACGGCTGACGGGTGAGAAAATGGAATCAATCGCGATAACGCCGATGGCCTGGCCGGGCTGCTTGTTCTCGTCGCCAGAAAGGAATCCGCGTCCGACCTTGACGGTCAGTTCCATCTCGAACTTCTTTTTTTTGTCGAGCGTGCAGATATGCTGGTCGGGGTTGACCAGTTCAAGGTTTTGATTGACCTGGATGTCGGCTGCGGTAACCGCACCCTCCTTGTTTACGGAGAGCATGATCACCTGTTCATCCCGGCTGTGGGCCTTGAACTTGATCTTCTTAAGATTGAGCACGATGTCGGTGACATCCTCGGCAACGCCTTCCACGGTGGCGAACTCGTGCATCGCGCCATCAATCTTGATGGAGGTGATGGCCGCGCCCTCGAGCGAGCTGAGAAGCACGCGGCGCAGGGAGTTGCCGATGGTGTGGCCGTAACCGGTTTCAAAGGGTTCGGCGACAAACTTGGCGTAGGTGTCGGTTGCGGTTGACTCTTCCTTGGTCAACCGTTTCGGCATTTCAAATCGTCCTAGACGTACTGGCATGGTTTCCTTTCAACAATTTTAATCTGGCGACATGCTGTTATTCCCGACAGCAATGCCGTCCGTATAATTGTTATTTGTTCCGGCAAGCGGAACGGGTTGGTTAACTTAACGGGAATAAAATTCGACTACCGCCTGTTCATTGGCGATCGGGTTGATTTCGTCGCGCGTCGGAATGCGCATGACGGTGCCCTTGAATTCATCCTTGCTCAACGACAACCAGTCCGGCACGGAGCGGCTGGTGGAAAGCTCCAACGCCTTTGTCGCCATCTGGCGCGAGACGGTGTTGTCTTTGACCACGATGACGTCGTTGACCTTGAGCGCGAATGACGGGATGCTCGCCTTGCGACCGTTCACCGTGACGTGGCCGTGATTGACCATCTGACGCGCAGCAGCGCGGGTGGTACCGAAACCGAGATGAAACACGACGTTGTCGAGGCGCGTCTCGAGAATCTGGAGCATCTGCTCGCCGGTGACACCGCGACGCTTCAATGCCTTTTCATAGACACCGCGAAATTGCTTTTCCATCAGCCCGTAGTAATAACGGAGCTTCTGCTTCTCGACGAGACCCATGCCGTAATCGGTAAGCTTGCGGCGGGATTTCGGGCCGTGAACACCAGGCGGATAGTTGCGGCGTTCGAGATACTTTGAATTGCCGAAGATCGGAATACCGAAACGGCGGCTGATGCGAACGCGAGGACCTTTGTAGCGTGCCATGATTTAGTTGAGAGTTGAAAGTTGAGTGTTGATGGACTACACGCGGCGCTTCTTGCGCGGGCGGCAGCCGTTATGGGGAATCGGCGTCACGTCCTTGATGGCGTTGATTTCGAGTCCGATGGCCTGCAATGCACGGATCGCGGATTCGCGACCCGATCCAGGACCCTTGACACGAATTTCAACCTCCCTCATTCCGTGAGCCATAGCCTGACGCGCAGCATCCTGGGCAACCATCTGGGCTGCGTATGCCGTGCTCTTGCGCGAACCCTTGAATCCAACCCGGCCTGCCGCAGACCAACCCAAAAGGTTGCCGTGCATGTCGGTGATGGTCACCTGCGTGTTGTTGAACGTCGCAAGAATGTTGGCAATGCCGACAGAAATGTTTTTTGCGTGCTTGGCCTTGACGATCTTCTTCGCATTTGCGTCCTCACCGAGCAGCTCGGCGGCGGTGGGGGCGGAAACGGCGGCAACAACACCAGGAGCGGCAGCCTCGGCTTTAGGCGCTTCAACGGCACCTGCAACGGCAGGGGCTGCTTTTTTGGATTTGGTTTCGTCAGCGGCCTTCGCAGGTTTTTCTGCGGCGACCTGTGACTTTGCTTCCTTGGCGGGAGCTGCTTTTTTCTTGGGTTCTTCTGCCATACAAAATCAATTCTTAGTGAATGCCGGTTTTGGCGTTCGGGTTGCGTTGCACGCCGACAGTCTTGCGCGGGCCCTTGCGTGTGCGGGCATTGGTCTGCGTCCGTTGGCCGCGCACCGGCAGGCTGCGCTGATGGCGGACGCCACGGTAACACTTGATGCCCTGGAGGCGCTTCAAGTTCATGCCGAGTTCGCGGCGAAGGTCGCCCTCGATGACGTACTTGCCCTCCTGGATCGCATGAACGATCTGCGAAAGCTGGGCCTCTGTGAGGTCCTTCGCGCGGATGGAGCGGTCAATGTTGGCGCGTTCGAGAATCTCAAGCGCGTTCACAGGACCGATTCCGTAAATGTATCGGAGCGCAATATCAATGCGCTTATTCGGCGGAACTTCTACACCAATGATGCGTGCCATAAATGATTAACCCTGACGTTGTTTGTGACGCTTGTTCGTGCAGATGACACGAAGGATGCCACGGCGACGCACAATCTTGCAGTGCTCGCACAGCTTTTTGACCGAGGCTCGAACTTTCATTTTAAATCGTTTTTTCTGTTTCCGACAGCACCCGGCCCGTTGACAGGTCAAACGGCGTCAATTGCAACTTCACTTTGTCCCCCGGCCTGACGCCGGCAAAATTCTTCTTCGTCCTGGCGGTCGCAAACGCCAGAAGACGGTGACCGTTCGACAATTCCACCCGGAACGTGCCGTTCGCCATCACCTCGATCACGCGGGCTTCAACGCGAAAGGCATCTTCCCCACGCATGTCAAAATCTCCGGCTCACCCGTGGTGATTAAAACCGTATGCTCAAAATGGGCAGAGAGTGAACCATCTTGCGTCACCACTGTCCAGCCGTCTTTCAAGATTTTCACTTCAGGCCTGCCCGCGTTCACCATCGGCTCGATGGCGATCGTCATTCCCGGCCGCAGCTTCTGGCTGCCACCCCCGTCCACAAAATTCGGGACCTGCGGTTCTTCGTGAATTGTCCGCCCTACTCCGTGGCCGACAAACTCGCGCACCACGCTGTAACCGTTGCCCTCAACGTAATTCTGCACCGCCCGCGAAATATCCACCACGCGATTCCCACCCACGGCCTGTTCGATGCCTTTGCAGAGCGCCTGCTGCGTCACGTCCATCAACCGCTGTGCCGCAACTCCGCATCCGCCAACCGCCAGCGTCGTTGCCGTATCGCCGATAAAATTCTTATACGTCACGCCGCAGTCCACGCTCACGATGTCACCAAAGCGCAACTGCCGGTCATTCGCCAGACCATGAACCACTTCATCGTTCACAGACAGGCACAGATGACACGGATATTTCCGGTATCCGAGAAACGCGCTCTTCGCCCCGCGCTTCTTCATCTGCTCCGCCGCAAACTCGTCCATCTGGCGCGTTGTCACGCCCGGCTTGACGAATGCGGCAAGTTCTTCGAGCACTTCCGCCGCAATCGCCCCTGCGGCCCGCATGATCTCCAACTCGCGTTCAGTCTTGATCAGGCTCATGTCGGTATTTTTCTCAGTCTTTTCCTCAATCTTACCGGGCCGGGATCAAGATGAAGAAGAAGATTAAGATCAAAATGAAAACACTAGAGCCTCCCACGAATCTTCCCCTTCTTGAGGAAGCCGTCGTAGTTGCGCATCATCAAGTGCGACTCGATCTGCCGCATCGTGTCCAGCATCACACCAACGGTGATCAAAATGGTTGTGCCGCCGAAAAAGTCAGCCACGTCCGGTGGAATGTTGAGGACGTTCTGCATCACGATCGGAATCACAGCGATCAATGTCAGTATCAACGCACCTGCCAGCGTGATCCGGCTCATGGTGTTGTGCAAAAAGTCGCTGGTCGGAATTCCCGGTCGAACTCCTGGAATATAACCGCCGTTCTTTTTGAGATCATCAGCAATCTGGATTTCGTTGAATTGTGTCGCCACCCAAAAGTACGAGAATGCCAGGATCATCAGGCCGAACACTGCGATGTATAGTCCGGTGCCACGACTTAGTGCGATGTTGATCTGTTGAAACAAACCCAGCTTTGTCCAATCAGCCACGCGACTTGCGATCATTCCAAAGAACGTGAGGATGGCCGATGCAAAAATCACGGGCATCACACCGGCGTAATTCACGCGCAACGGCATGAAGGACGTTCCACCTGAATACATTTTCCGGCCCACGGCGCGTTGGGCGTACTGAACGGGGATTTTCCGTTGCGCCTGGGTCACCGCTATCACGCCTGCGATCACGCCCAGCAACAGTAGCAACAGTGCAGCTCCATGGCCGATGTTGAAGGTCGCCGGGGCTCCCCCTGCCGGAAAGAACAACCGCCATACCTGTCCCGCAGCAACGGGAAGGCGGGAAACGATGCCAATGGTAATGACGAGGGATACACCGTTGCCAATGCCGCGCTCGGTGATCTGTTCACCCAGCCACATCAACAACATCGTCCCGGTTGTCAGAAGTATCACCGTGCCGATGCGGTACCACCAGATGTTGTCAGGACTGACAAGAACCAACTGACCCATGTTGCCCTGGTTGTAAAGGCTGCCCGGACGCTCCCATCCAAATGCCATTGCGCCACCCTGCACGATGCACAGCAGCACTGTCAGATAGCGACCATATTGAATGATTTTGGCGCGACCACCTTCTTCGCGGGCCAGCTTGCTCAATGTGGGAACCACCGCCGTCAACAACTGGATGATGATGGTGGCACTGATGTACGGCATGATGCCAAGCGCACCCACACTACCGTGGAGAATGGCATTTCCCGTGAACATGTTTGCCATCCCCATCAATCCGCCGCCTGCACCCACTTTGTTGAATGCGTCGGCAATGATTGCCCCATCAAGCCAAGGAACACGGACGTAGGCAATCAACCGGCAAACGGCGAGCAACAACACGGTGAACCAGATGCGCGACTTGAGTTCCGGGATGCGGAAGCAGTTGGTGAAGGTCTGGACGATGTTGCCGAACATGAGTCGTTGAGAATTCCCTGGTTAACCCTTGACCGCAGGCTTCGCAGTCACCACTTCACAGGTGCCGCCCTTGGCTTCAATCTTGGACTTTGCGGACGCACTGAACGCGTTCACAACCACGGTAAGTTTTTTGGTCAGTTCACCGTCGCCGAGTATTTTCACACCGTCAGCAGGCCCGTTGACGATTCCAACGCTTCGCAATACGGCTTCATCCACACGCGCACCGTTGTCGAAAGCATTCAACGACTCGATGTTGACAGGCGCGTAGCGCACGGTGAAACGGGCGTTGTTGAAACCGCGCTTGGGTATGCGGCGGATGAGCGGCATCTGGCCGCCTTCAAAGCCTATGCGGATGGAACTGCCAGACCGCGCGGTCTGGCCTTTGCCACCGCGACCGGACGTCTTGCCGTGACCGCTGGATTCGCCCTGACCGAGACGCTTGCGGCGATGCTTCGCTCCGGGACGTGGTTTAAGATCGTGTAGTCGCATATCAAATTAGTTGGTTGCAGCAGTTGCCACGGGTGCTTCGATCTTCCTGATCTCAATGCCGCGGCTCCCGTAAATGTCGGCGCGTAAACGCAAACGAAGCAGGCCGTCCAATGTGGCTTTGACAACGTTCGCCGCATTGGACGAACCGAGTGACTTGCTCAGAACGTCGCGTATTCCGACGGACTCCAACACCGCACG
>CAYSDO010000233.1:0-7200 GCA_964429665.1 uncultured Bifidobacterium sp. | reverse complement strand
CGAGACCTGCATTTGTCACCGTCGTGCCTTCCGGCAGCGTGTAGGTGTTGGCCGCGCGCAGTTGGTGCGGATTGGTGGGGTCGTGAGGATCGTGACACGCCGCGCAGGTGATTGCCTCGTAGGTCGTATTGGTTGGATAGGAAACATTCGTTGCGCCCGCATGTGAGATGTATTGGGCAAAGCCGGGTGCCGTGTGGCAACGGACACAATTATACCGGCTCGGTCCGGATGGCGTCCGCGTTGAAACAGCGTGGCGGGAAGCACTCCACTCGGTCGTCTTGACATGATGGGTCAAGCTATCATGGCACTGTGCACAATTGCCGGCGATGTAACTTACCGAGATCAAATTGGTATTCCCGAGCGTGGGCGAACCATAGATATGTTGACTGCCCGGGCCGTGGCAGTTTTCGCATTGGATGTTGGCAACGTTTTTCAACGCAGCGGGCATGGCGGCCCAATTGCCATTGGTCAGCGTCGTCGGGAAAACCCAGCCCGTCTGCGCCGCAATGTCATCAAACCCGCCGTTGTTCGAGTTGGTGTTGCCATCGAAGCCGACCGCATGGCAACTGATGCAGTTCTTCGTAAAGTGATCTGTGCTCTTGCCGTCAATCGCGTCCTCGAACGCGTGCGCATGTTTCGTCCCCAACCAGTCCGTGTACTTGTCCGGTGCGATGATTGATCCGCTATGACAGAGCGCACAATTGTCAATCCCGCGATACTTGGCCGCCGTGAGCGTCAGCGTCAGGTTCGTGCTGCCGCTGGTGGTGGTGGCGATCGAGACCTTGATTGTGTATGTGCCTTCCACATCCGGCGTCAACATTCGGCGATCCGCCACTTTCCACGCCGACGAGGTCGCTCCCGGGCGATCTGCCATCTTGTAAGTGGGCACGTTCGCCCCCAGGGGACTGTTGGTGAGCGCCGCCACGGAGAGGAACGGCGAATTGGTCAACGTCCACGTGACGACAGGAATGTCCGTGTTTGTAACAGCGTTGTTGATCAGCGCATCCAAGTATGCGGGCTGTCCCACAGCCACGGTGGTCAAGCCACTCGCCTTTAGAGCACCCGTCAAACCGTAGGCGGTGATTTCCTGGGGGGTCAGCGGACGTGGGACCAGTTGAGCGTTCAAGGCCGCAGCCTGCGTGCGAATGGCGGACGCTGCGGCCAGCAATGCAATGCCGACCGCGCATAACGTCGCCCGTCTGATGGAGGAGGAGTTATTCATATTTGGATTGATTAGTTTTTAGTGTCGAACATCACCCGTTTTCGTTCTGATACTAATGATTTGATCATACGTGGCTACCCTCCAATTGCCAATAACCGACCCTCAGTTGCCTTCGAGCGAGTGGCAAAGAATGGGAAGCGCTGAAGGAGAAGGCTACCTGGCCTGCGGGAGATTCACGCCTTTGAGACGTTCCAATACCTTGATGCGGGTTTGAAGTCGCGCCGTGATTTCGTCGAGCTTTTTTGTCTCGACGTCCTGAACCGCCCGGAGTTGTTTCATCGCTGCTTGTGGATCGGCTTCCGATTTGTTTCCCTGTGCTGCGGCCAGTTGTTTCTCAGTCTCCTGAACTTTGAGTTGCATTGCGCGAACCGCAGCGGTGAATTCCGCCAGCGCCGATTCGCGGAGGATTTTCGCCGCATCATCGAAGGATTGCGAAGCAAGGTTGGGGAACATGCGCAATAATTCCTCACTGATCGCCGGATCAATGGGCAACGGTTGTGCCGGGTTCTGATTGACCGTCTGCGTCTTCACCACGCTTTTGGCACTGACCCGCTGAATGGCCCGGGTCACATCTGACTCCAGCGCGGCCTCCCACTCCGGCGCAAGCGGGGAGATGGATTCGATGTGCGCGCCGTTGCCGACAGTCAGACCAAGATAAACAATCTCTCCGTTATCACTCGCGAAAGGGACGACTCCTGCGGCACCAGCCGCCGCTTTGGCCGCGGCGTCGGATTGTGGATCGCATTTGGTGACGCGCAACTTGCCGGCTGCCGTCCGTTCATATTCGGCGAGCAAACTTTCAACTCGTGTCACAAACCCATGCAAGGTGGGAGGAAGAACGCTGACATCGGCCGGGGCAAACAAACGCAAATCAATCGTCGTATCGAGTCCTGCCAGAATCCTGGTGGTTGCCTGGGACAAGACCACGCCCGGTGTCGGTGCTTCGACAGATTCCTCGACGTGGGATTTCGACAGACGCCAGTACCAAACTCCGCCTAGAGCCAACCCGAGGCCAAGTGCGAGGATTACCAACAACCCCGTGCGAGTTGAGGCGCGATTTGGGAGGGAGAAATCAGATTTGAGATTCTTTTTGTTCATTGCTGTTTTCATGATCAAGTTTGCAATTTGCATGTGGTGAATCGTACCGAATAGAATCCTGCGCTGGGGAACCGAACTCGGCGCCCGACCTACCGAATGAAGCACCTGGAGGAGTTTGTCCAGCGCAGAACAACGCAGGATGCAAATTCGGCAATTTAAGGATAGCTCGACCTCCACACTCGTTTAGCATGAGTTCAATGCAAAAGGGCAAACATGCTTTCGCGCCGGTTCTGGCATTGGTTGCTTTGTTCTCAACCTCGGTGGGCGCGGAAGAAGTTCAACACTTGAGCGTGGCTCAACCCGGCGGCTTCCCTGGTCGCCCGGTGATGACAGGAATTTCCAAGATCACCAACGGCGTCAATGTCACCTGGGACGGGCCTTCGGGTTACTATCAATTGTATCAGAAGTCTGGATTAACGAATCAAAACTGGTTGCCAACTGGTGGTGTGAACCTGAAACGCATCGCCACCATCACCAATCTGCAAGGCAACTCATTCTTCAAAGTCGCCGGGCCTTCTGCGCAGTATGCTGGTTCGCAAGCGTGCGCTGAATGTCACGAGGGCGTTCATTCCATCGAACTCAGCACCCGTCACACGCAGGCGCTGCAAACTCTCAAGGCGATTGGCCAGGACAAGAACGCTTCCTGCCTGCCGTGCCACACCGTTGGATATGGTCTGCCGACCGGCTTCAAGACCGAACTTGCCACGCCGCAACTCGCGGGAGTGCAATGCGAGAGTTGTCACGGTCCGGCTGCCGCTCATGCGGCGAATGAAATGGATTTGACCAAGCGCCCGCGCAAGGAAATCGCCGGGCAAGTGTGCGG
Organism: uncultured Bifidobacterium sp.; assembly: GCA_964429665.1. Classification (GTDB taxonomy): domain Bacteria; phylum Verrucomicrobiota; class Verrucomicrobiia; order Limisphaerales; family JADLHS01; genus JADLHS01. The sequence continues at coordinate 4,057 of CAYSDO010000233.1, read as the reverse complement.
CGGCTGTCACACAGGTGCGAATCATCCGACTTACGAAGAATGGAAATCGAGCGGTCACTTCGCTGTGGTCGAGGACATGAGTGACGCTGGCCGCATCAATTCCTGCGGACGTTGTCATTCGGGTTCCGTCCGGCTGGCTATGATCAAAGGTGCGCCCACCAACGTCATTACGGCGACACTGACGAATGACGCCAACGTCGGCATCACCTGCGCCGTCTGCCATGATCCGCATCAAACGCACGTCTGGACGAACGTGATGACAGGTTTCGTTTACACGAACCAGCTTCGGCAGTCGTTGTCCTCGACCAATGATTTCTTTTTGACCACGACGGAAACTTTCACGAACAAGTACGATCCAAACATCAACATCTGCGCTCAATGCCATAATCACCGGGGTGCTTCGTGGACGAGTTCGAGCCGTCCGCCGCATCATTCACCGCAATATAATATGTTGTTGGGCACGGTGGGCGTGCTGCCAACCGGTGTCAGTAGTGGACCAGCGGCCCATGCGGGAACCGAGTTTCTCCCTGATGACTCGGGCCGCCTGTTTCTGGTCACAAATCAATGCGTGACCTGTCACATGCAGACCAAGGATTACCAGCACGGTCCGCCGGAGGTCGCGGCTGTAACCGGCCATTCGTTCAAGGTGGGTTTATATGAAGCCTGTGCGGATTGTCACGGCAACGGTGCGAATGCCGAGGGGTTGGTGAAACTGTTCCACGAAATTGTCGCGAACCAGATTCAGCAGGTGAAAGGCATGCTGAATACCTGGGCTGCCACCAAAGCGCCAGGCTCGTTGTATGCAACGTACGGGACGAGAGCTTGGGAATACACAACTCCGGGAGATTTGTCACCGGGCGGTTTGGGTCCAAATGCAGCAGGACAATTGCTCATACCGGATAACATCAAAAAGGCCAGGTTCAACTTGTACATGGTACTTTACGACGGCAGTTACGGCACACACAACGGACCCCATGCCTTTACGTTGCTGGATGCCGCCCGAAACTGGGTGCAGCAGGAATTGAACAAATGAACCGCCACCAATTCTCCATCAAAAAGTCAGCCGCTCGATTGATTCAACGGTTGCTGCCTGCGCGCCGCAGTACCGCCTTGCTGCTCGCGATGGCGGTTTTCTTTGGATTCGCCGCGATTTCCTGCCGCACGGTGAAACGCGTCACCGTCATGTTGCCGGAGGTGCCGGGCGCAAAATACATCGGCTCCAAGGAATGCGAGCAGTGCCACGAAGAAATTTACAAATCTTTCCAGACCGCAGACCATTCGTTGTTGACGATGGGTGGGCCGAACACACTGAACGCCGGTTGTGAATCCTGCCACGGCCCGGCCAGCATCCACTCGGATTCTGGCGGTGAAACCAAACCACCCTACAGCTTCACTTCCGGCCGACCGATGGCGAACACCTTCGGTGCAAACCCTTCGATGCCTGCGGCGCGAGCGACCGAAAAAGTCTGTTTCACATGTCACGGTGACGTTCGAGGTCAGTTCAACCTTCCAAGCCATCATCCTGTTCCCGAAGGCAGAATGAATTGCACGGAATGTCATCCGCCGCACAAAGGTTCGATCCATCTGGGTGGCAGCACGGCATTGAAGGCGCAGGATGAAACGTGTTTGAAATGTCACCCATCACAAAGGGGACCGTACGTATTCGAACACGAAGCGATGCACGAAGGTTGCACCTCCTGTCACGGCGCGCACGGTACGGTCAACGCCAAGATGCTCGTCGCGCGCGACGCCAACCTGTGCCTGAAATGCCATTTCCAACAAGTGCAAGGCGGGCAGATCCGCATCGGTGGTGCGGATCATACGGTGCGCCTCCAACAGGGCACGTGCTGGACGGCGGGTTGCCACGAGGCTGTTCACGGATCGCGGGTGAATTCGTCGCTCCGCTACTAACCAAAGAATTCAAAGCCGATGAAAAAGAAAGCGCGGGTCAAACAACAACGGGCGGCACGGGCAATGTTGTCGAGGCGGTATGTGGTCGGCATCACACTGGCGCTTGGGGCGGGACTCGCGACCGGTGCAGAGAAGGACGCTTCAAATTTCGAAGGCGGTGAAGGTTCTGGCAACAACTGGATAGAACTGGGTGCTGGCGGCGTGTTCACCTCGGGCAGCCGTGCCCAGGCGGAACAATCCCGCCGCCTTTCAGAAGGCGTATTCGGAGGCATTCAGGATCTCCATTTTCAAAAGGCATTGACCAATGCGACCACGTTTTCGGTTGATGGACGAGGGATTTTCGATGAGCACGATTACAAGCTGGTGCTGGGAGTCAAAAAGGAGGAGACGTATTTCGTCCGTTTGAACTTTGAGAACTTCCGCACATGGTCGAACGGCGACGGTGGTTACTATCCGCCTGCCGGGCAACAATACTCGTTGTCCGATCATGCTCTGGCGCTGGATCGTGGCGAGTTTTCTTTGGAAGGCGGTCTCACGCTGAAGAACATTCCAAGTTTCCATTTCAAATACAGCCACCTTTATCGCGATGGTGAGAAAGGTTCGACGATCTGGGGGCAAACGCATCCTGGGCTGACCTTTCCTTCGGTCGGACTCGTGCCCACGGTGCAGTCCATTGATGAGAAGCGCGACATCATCGAACTGGATGTCAAACACCACATCAAGAAGACGGATTTCGGCGTGGGCTTGCGTTACGAATTCGGCGATCTGAACAACAAACGCAGCCTTTCGCAGTATCCCGGTGAAGGCGCGATAGCGGGCGAAAAGAAGATTACAAATCGGGAGGGCACTGACTACGACATGTTCAACGTCCACGCTTTCAGCGAGACGTGGATCAAACCCAACCTGTTCTTCTCGGCAGGCTTCATGTTCACGGATATGGAGAATGACACCACGGGAAGTCGCATTTGGGGAAATGACTTTGACGTCGTGTTCTCGCCGGATGCGGGCAACGGTCAGGGTTACACCAATCTCCTCAGCTCCGCGCGCAAGCATGATTACGTTCTCAACTTGAACCTGATGAGCAAACCGCTCCAGACGTTGACGATCACACCGTCCGTGCGGGTTGAGAGACAGGATTGGGACGCGAACTCGTCGGCGTTCTCCACTTTCGGCAATAATCTGTTCGGAGCGACCAGGAGCGAGGCGGATGCTGACGCCATTGACGTGCGCGAACGACTCGACATCCGTTACTCGGGCATCACCAACTGGGTTTTCACCGCGCAAGGCGAATGGACGGAAGGTCAGGGCAACGTGGCCGAGAACGGCGGAATCTTTAACAGCATCAACAATCCCGGTACGCCCATTGATCGCGAAACCGATGAAACCCGCTTTTTCCAGAAATACAGCCTCGGAGTGAAATGGTATCCAGCCCGGCGCGTGAGCATTGACGTGGGTGGTTATTACAAGCAGAACAACTACGATTACGATCACACACTCGACAGCACACCGAACAATTCCATCGCCAATCGCTACCCGGCTTACTTGACGATGCAGAGCTTCGATACGTATGACGGCAACGCGCGCCTCACGCTTCGTCCGCTGGCAAACCTCACGTTGGTGAGCCGCTACGAGTATCAGTTGTCCACGGTGAATACGACGCCCGATCCTGCCTCCGGTTTGAGCGAGGCCGAATCGTCCAAGCTGACCAGCCACATCTTCTCGCAAAACGTGAGTTGGTCGCCATGGTCACGATTGTATGTTCAAGCGGGCTTCAACTATGTCGTCAGCGAATTGAAAACTCCGGCGTCCGACTACACAGCCGCCGTATTGAAATCGCAGAACAATTACTGGACGGTCAATCTGAACACCGGCCTCGTGCTTGATGACAAGACCGATCTGAACCTCGGCTACACTTACTATCGCGCGGACAACTACACCGACAACTCGACAGTTGGTGTGCCTTATGGCAGTGGCGCCGAGGAGCACGGTGTGAGCGCCACAGTTGTGCGCCGCATCACCAACAAGCTTCGGCTGACGGTGCGGTATGGGTATTACACCTTCTCGGACGATACTTCAGGCGGTAACAACGACTACTCTGCGCACGTTGTTTCCACGGGATTGCAATACCGCTTCTGACCAGCGCCAG
>CAYSDO010000232.1:0-7210 GCA_964429665.1 uncultured Bifidobacterium sp. | reverse complement strand
CCCCGTACGGCCAGACGCAGTCGCTTCAACCTCCTTGCAGCCTTGCCGGTGCACGGAGTTTATGTTTGAGAACGCATGGTAGTGTGAACCGACGATAAACTTTGAACCCGGAACCAGGAACTCAGAACCCGGAACTGTTGAAGAAGTGGTGCACCCATGAGGAGTTGAACCTCAAACCTGCTGATCCGTAGTCAGCCGCTCTATCCAATTGAGCTATGGGTGCGCTCAAGGAATTTTTACGGTACAAATCACCGACTCCCAGCGCAAGTTTTTTCCATGTCCGATTCGATTGCGCTGGTGTCGCCAACACGATTTCAGGCAGATTCTGTATTCGATTGGTGAACTTGAAGTCCATTTTCCTGCGCACGCCCAACCATCGCATCGCTGTGGTCGCGATACTGATTTATGCTTTTGACCAAGCAACCAAGTATTTTGTGCTCCTACTCCTGGGCAAAGGCCAGGAACGCGTCATCGTGGAAGGCTTTTTCAAGTTTGTACACTGGGGCAACACCGGCTCGGCATGGTCACTGTTCACAGGCAACAACCGCGCGCTCGCAGTCGTCGCGCTCGTCGCGTTACTTGTGCTCTTTCTCGCACGACATCATTTCGGTGCAAGCCTGCCAGCAGGCCAGTTTGCTCTCGGCCTCATCTTCGGCGGCATCATTGGCAATCTCACCGACCGCCTGCTACCGTCACGGCATGAGGTGATTGATTTCATCCGGTTCTATGTGAACGTCGCCAATGGAAACGAGACCGGCTTCCCTGCTTTCAACATTGCTGACAGCGCAATCTGTGTCGGCGTCGCAATCATCTTCTGGCTCTCGTGGAAAAGCGAGCCAGCGTCTCCGCCTCTCACTCCCGACGAACCAGCATCGTGATGAGCCATGCCAGTTCGCTCTGAAACCTTCAACGTTGAACGCTCGCTCCCGGGTGAACGCCTCGACGCATTCCTTCGTCAGAAATTTTCCACAGCTTCACGCAGCACGATGCAACGCCTGATTGAACAGGGCCACGTCACCATCAACGGCAAGACCGCCAAGGCCACGCATTCGCCACGGGCGGGCGAAGTGGTTCACATTGAATGGCCAGAAGCGCACGCTGCTGAAGCCCTACCTCAGGACATTCCGCTCGACATCCTCCACGAGGACGCCGCGCTGATCGTGCTGAACAAACCACCCGGCATCGTCGTTCATCCCGCCGCCGGTCATGACGACAACACACTCGTCAACGCTCTGCTACATCACTGCGCAGGCAAACTCAGCGGCATTGGTGGAGTGGCACGACCCGGCATCGTTCACCGGCTCGACAAGGAAACAAGCGGTTGTCTCGTCGTGGCCAAAAACGATGAAACACACATCGCACTATCGGCGCAGTTCGCCAGTCGCACGGTGGAGAAACTTTATCTTGCCATAGTCTGTGGCGTGATGGCACGGGACGAAGGAAACATTCGCGCGGCCATTGCGCGGCATCCCACGCATCGCAAGCGCATGGCCGTGCGGGATGAAGATGAAGGCCGCGCCGCACACACCGGCTACCGCGTCCTGGAAAGATTGCGTGAGGCAACGCTCATTGAAGCACACCTGCACACGGGCCGCACCCACCAGATTCGCGTTCACTTCCAACACCTCAACCATCCGGTGGCAGGAGACGACACCTACGGTCAGCGCCAGACCAAACGCCTGACCGAGTTGACGAACTACACACCTCCGCGCGTGTTGCTCCACGCACACAAGCTCGCGTTCACACATCCGCGCACCGGGAAAAAAGTGAACTTCATCGCACCTATGCCGGAAGACTTCGAGGATGCGCTCAAATTTCTGCGCGCGGATGTCCCAGGAGTCGGTTGACGTCGAGCAATCGAATCAACTCTCTCACTCCCACTTTTCACGGTATGACTTCTTTGCGCTCCACCAGTTGCTCGTTCTGTTCAGTTCGCTTTTCTTCAAGCAGATTGTGCTCGGCAGCTTCAATTACCTTGAGTAGTTCAGCAGCTTCGAGCAAGCGAGGCGCGCTGACGAAATTGGCCCCATCAGCATAGAGTGCCGGAATGTCCGAAAGCAGTTCCGCATGGACCACGATCTTCGCGCTCGGATTCAACTCCCGGAGCTGCCTTAGCAACTTTTGATTGCTGGCCCCCTTCAGGATCATGTTGGGCAATGAACACACGATGATCTCTGAGTGCGACACACCAGCGTGATGCAGCACATCGCGCTGCGCAATGTCACCATAGACCACGTGAACTCCGCGCCGTCGCAGCCGGTCATAAACCTGTGGATTGAAATCCACGATGAGAATGTCCTTGAGCCACGCCGGTTTCTCGCGGGTGATTTCTTCCAGCAACGAACTTGCCGTCCACGAGAATCCGAGCAGGCAGATGCGCCGGGGCTTTTCCGCATCGGCCTTGTCCGGCTTCTGATTTTCAAGATCACGGAAACCGAGCTTGTTCAACCACGGCACGGTTTTCTTCAGCAGATAGTCATTCATCAGAATTGCGTAGGTTGAATCCACCGCAAGAAACGCAAAAGAGAAAGCCGCAATACCCACGGTGTTCTCTGAAACGTCACCGGATGCTTTTCCAAGGGCAAGCAACACCAGCGAAAGTTCGCTCATCTGGCAAAGGTTGATCGCTGGCAGGAGGCTCACGCGATAACCCTGGCGCATTTTGTAGAGCGGCGGGAACACTGTGACCAAACGACTGCCAACGAGGAACAGGCTGAAAAAGATCATCCACAAAAGGAAGTTCACCGTCGGCACGGGGATTTGCATTCCGAGGCCGACGAAGAATAACGTGACGAAAAAATCTCGCAGGCTTGTGACCTTGGCCACCACGTCCAGCGTGTATGGAAACGTCGAGATCATCATGCCCGCCACCAGCGCACCCATTTCGCGCGACAACCCCAGATACCCCGCGAATCCAGCGAGCGCAAAACACCACGCGAGCGCGCCGACAAGCACCAGTTCCGGCAACCTCGCCACAAACTTGAACACCGGCGGCAGCACGAACCGGCTCACCACATAAGCCACCGCCACGAGCAGCAACACGTTTCCAAGAGCAACGCCCAGCACAACTGCTGTCGGATGCTTGAGGTTCGGTTGGACCGCCAGAAACAGGATTGTGGCGATGTCCTGCACAACAAGCACGCCGAGTGTGATGCGACCCGCGAGAGTTTCAATCTCCCGTTTGTCGTAGAGAATTTTTACGATGATGACGGTGCTGCTCATTGCCGCTGCAACAGCAAGATAGAGCGCCTCCAACTTTGTTTGCGCCGGCCCGAGCAATCCGAAGAACAGCCAGCCGAGCACAAAGCATCCGCCGATTTGTGCCAGGGCTGTGACTGTAATGACGCGACCCGCGTTGAGCATTTTCCGCAGATCAATCTCCAATCCGATCATGAACAGGAGCAGTGAAAGGCCGATGCCGGAAATCGTTTCGATGGAATGTGAATCAGTGATCCATTTGAATCCGTGCGGCCCGATCCCAAATCCGGCGACGAGGTAGGCGAGCAGCAGAGGTTGGCGGGCCACCTGCGAAATCACCGCCACAACCCAGGCGGCGATGATGCAAATTGCAATTTCATTGGCAATTCCGTGTTCCACGCTGGCGCGTAGTAAAGCGATGCAATGTGGAATCGTCGAGCCGGGAGTTACGGAAAGCTGGTAGAGTGAGTCACTGCGGTACCAGCCTGTAAAGCCTCTGAGGCGCGTTTGTGAAAGGTACGTCCACAAACCAATACTGCGGACTGTTCATCGTAACTGGCGTGAGCAACGTCCAGTTCGTGAACCACAGGTCGCCGGTATATTCGAGACGGAACCGCGCACCCGGAGCGCAATCCACCGACAACAAGGGCATTTGTTGCGTCAGACTCGTCGCCGTTTGAATACCGAACAACGCCACCGGAGATGCCGGACTGATCGCAACTCCTGATCCGCCCGAAACGAGGATATCGTATAGCCCGGCCTGAGCCGGCAGAACGTTGCTCAGGATCAAGGTCGCATTGGTCGCCTCGATCAATGGAACGCCATTGCGCCGCCATTGATAATACAAGGGGCCGTTGCCTGTCACCGCAGCGGTTAAGACTGCGCCCTGACCTCGATTCAAACTATAGCTTGCTGGCAATTGCGTAAATACGGGCGGGTTCGTCGGTATCCCGGGAACAAAATTTGCATAGATCAGCTTGCTTCCATCGAGAATGATCTGGAGTGGATTGGTGCTGCCTGTGGCATCTCCACTCCATGCGGCAAAGATGCGATTCGAGGTGCCGATGGCCGCAATCATCACCGGCTCGCCGTTGGTGTAAACATTTTTTGCAGGACTCACGGCGACACTGCCTCCGCCCACGGGCTGCGCCACGAGGGAAACCTGATCGTTCTCCAACGGACCAAACAGCGCCGTGATACCGAAAGCGTTCGTGGCGGAAAACGTCGCCGGATTTCCAGCACCTGCAATCACGCCCGCCCAGCCAAAAAAGTAATTCCCGGGAAACGGGAGCGCGGTCAGCGTCACTGTCGTACCGTATGGATACAACCCAGCTGGAGGATCCTGCACGAGAAAGCCATCCCCGACCGCAAGCAGGTTCAGCGTAGTGCCGAACACCGCTTTCAACGTGCGCGGCTGATCCATCATGACCTGAATTACTGCGGATGTGGACGTGGAATCGCCCGACCAGTTGAGAAACGTCCAGCCGTTGCTTGGAGTCGCGGTAATGGTGACGATCGTGTTGCTCAGGTAAAGATTCGTTCCCACATTTGGTGAAGGCAAAACAATTGCCCCGTTGCCTGGAGCAGTGAGTTGAAGCGGATACAACGGTATGACTTGAAGCGCGATGGTTGGGGACTCGGCGGAAGCGCTGAACAATGAGTTATAGGCAATGGCGCGAATGGTCACGCTATTTGACACAGTGAATGCTCCCGTATAACGAAATCCCGTAAAGCTCGGAGCACCGCCATCGAGCGTGTAATAAACGTTTGTAAACAACCCTGAGGTTGAAGCAATTGTCACCACGGCAGAATTCGTCCGGGTCAAAGGACCTCCGCCGATTTCCGTTCCACCAACAAAAACCACGGGCGCGTTGGTGAGACGGAGAATTGACGACGCGCTTGTGCTCGAGAAAAGATTCGTGACGAATACGGAGTATTTTCCAGCCTTGGAGAAATCAAATAGATTCACAGCCAGATCCAGGTTTGTCGCACCTGGCAAAGCTGCCCCGTTCAGAAACCACTGGATGTCATACGAGCTGCCGGAAAGCACGCTGATCGCCAACGTCGTGCTGTCACCGGTGGCAAGCGTCGCCACGGCAGGCGGCTTTGTTTGAATCACCGGCATCGGATTCAGTGCGAGGTTGAATGAATTGCCGGCGGACAACTGCGTGATGTTCGTCAACCCCGCGGGCACATTGGTCTGACCCGAAGCCCCCAATCCCCACGCCACAACTGTCCCATTGGATCGCAGCGCCAGACTGTGATACCAACCGGCCGACACACCGATGACCCCATTCAACGTGGACGGAACATTGGTCTGTCCGAAATTATTCTCGCCCCAGGCGAGCACAGTTCCGTTGGAGCGCAATGCCAGGCAGTGGTTCACACCCACAGCGATCGCGGCAACATTCGTCAGACTGGGCGGAGTGTTCGTTTGAGATGCCAAAGTGCCCCAGGCAACAACCGAGCCGTTGGATCGCAGGGCAAGTGTCGCGGTCGCACCTGCCGCAATCGCAACCACGTTGATGGTGCCAACAGGAATGTTGGTCAACCCGAAGGAACTTCCGCCCCACACCACGAGATTCCCATTGGTGCGCAGTGCCATGCTATGGTCGGATCCCGCGGCAACCGCAACAACACCGTTCAAATTGGCAGGAACGTTGGTTTGGCCGTTCAAATTAAAACCCCAAGCCACCACGGTTCCGTTGGATCGTAACGCCAGCGTGTGTTTTGCCCCGGCAGAAATGGCAACGATGTTCGTAGCTGTACCGGGAACGTTGGTTTGTCCAGAAGTGTTGTCGCCCCAGACCACGACCGTCCGATCTGTAAGCAAGGCAGCCGCATGAAATCCGCCCGCAGATACTTGTGATGAGGACGACGTGTCCGGAGGGAGATTGACAGTCAGCGCGTTTGTGATTCCCCAAGCAACGACGTAACCGGGAATGGTTTCAGCGGGTGCCGGAAGGCAAATCACCAGAGCCAGAAGCATGGAGGCCCAGGAAATTAGTCGCCAAGTCGCGCTCATCCCATCCAAGTTGCCGCGAACAGATACTGCGCTGCAATGGAAATGTTCCAGCCAATCAAGCGGCGTAGTGGCCGGCGAGGAGGCCCACCGCTATATTGGTTGCTGCTATGGCGCAGAAACGTCCACATGGCTGCTTTGGCCGTCGCCCAGCATGAAACCGGACGCGTGGTTGCGCTTCTGCAACGCGACCCCTTGAAAGCGTCTTGAAACCAAAGTCACCGGGTCTTGAACACTTCCTGAAAAAGTTCCGCTGGCGAACGAGAATGTCATTTTAAGTGCGTTCGTTCCCAAATTCGAGATTGCAGTGTAATAGGAAATCGAGATTGGATTCGCGAAGTCAGTGGACAAGTCACCGCCGCTGAATGAAACCTGGGCGGCGGGAAGATTCAGTATCGGCGTCGCGATTGATCCGATGGGATAAGTGTAAAACGAGCCGACCACTTTTGTTTCGTTGGTAAAGCCAAGCGGATAGTATTTCGACTTGGGCATCGCCTGTTTGATCCAGTTAAGCGAATTGTCCACGTCGGAATCCGAGCCGCTCTGAAAGACAAACCAGCTCATAACCGACCCCTGTCCTCCATAAAGACCCGTAAACATCGGCCATGCGTTGTCCGGCGTGAGCGTCGCACTATGCGTCAGGCGCGTGCCATCTGCCAGCGTGCCGGCGAACAGGGCGACGCCGTTGCTCGATACGCGCATTGTTCCGAAACCGTCACCCGCCGGCAGGAGCGGATCGTTATCACGTCCGTCAATCGTGAACGTATAACGTCCAGCCAGTGTCGCCGGATTCGTCAATAGGTTGAAATCATTGCGGGCACCGGACAGGGTCGCACTCCATGTCCCGTCCGTAACACGACCGTTGACCTGCCCGACTTCGCCATTCATTCCGACGGCTATCTCCACCTTCAAACTCGGAAGGTTCGCACGAGAAATGATGTTCGTTGCGCGGCAATTCAGGTCAAGTTTGCCAGAGATCGAATGGCGACT
>CAYSDO010000231.1:0-7232 GCA_964429665.1 uncultured Bifidobacterium sp. | reverse complement strand
GTAACCAATACGCGGTGACACAGGCCGCGCAGTGTCCCCAACACGACAAGCCGTGAGTGAAACCCACGGTAATGGACATGTGGGTTGTTCGACCCCGACAGGGTCGAATGTGATTTTGACGCGCGACCGTGGGCGGATGCCCACGGCTATTCATGTTTTGTCCCTCCGGGACAGATGGTGGCGGCAACCATTGCAGCGCCGTAGGTGCGACATCATTGTAGAACCCGGACGATAAAGATTTCCAAGCTCCGCAGGAGCGACATCTTGGAAACACGATCCGAAATATGCCGCTCCAACGGAGCTTTGCCGGGTGCGGTGTACCATCACTACAAATATGCCGCGCCTGCGGCGCTGTAATCACGGACCAAAAACCTGACAACCCTTGTTGACAAAGCTGGAGGCGTGAAATAAAACCCAATCATGACACCAGAGAAACCCACGCCATCCCGGAGAGCAAACACCGCTCCTGCCCACAGCGAAAGCCACAATGACTAGGCCGACCCGTACATTTCGAACGCAATGAACACCGCAGACCGAGAGGAGTTGGAGCGCATTTTGAAGCGATATGGCGCTCTTGAGTTCAGACTTGTCGTGTCAGAGCTTGGAGACGATGCGACACAGCGTCAGGATGCCATGGATGGCCCATATTGTTCGTTTTGCGGCAACGGGAAGTCGGAAGTAGGAGACCGGATTATTGCAGGCCCAGGAGTTTACATTTGTTGTCACTGCGTTGAGTTGTGTCACATGGTCAAACTGCGCCAGTGGCCAGACAAGAAATGAAGATTTCGCCCCAGACCGCCCAGTGAGAAACAGGAGTAAGAGCGAAGCCTTGTTTGATAGTGGATTTTGAAAGATGTACTTCTGGAAGGTGACAATGAAGCCAACACAAAAAGCCCGGATATGAACAATCTCGTAAGCAGGGTCGTTACGGCTGTCCGGGGCGCGAGTCCCACAACCTGTGACTTGGCAACCCGGCTCACATCGGGTCGCAACCCACGCTCTACCCGCAGAGCCGACACCGCTCCCGCCCACAGTAAAAGCCATACTGACTAGGCCAATTCGATGAATCCACTGCGTTCCGTGACTTGTTGTCTGGTACCGCTGATTTTCACGATTTCCTGCGGCATGGGTGATTGGTCGTATGATGAGGTCGCTCGTGTTCCAAGTCCTTCCGGCAAAGTTGATGCGGTTCTCATCGAAGGAAACGGAGGCGCGACGACATCGTTCGGTTACTATCTATACGTGGTGACCAGAGGAAAGAAGGTGTCTCGAAAACCCGATGTAGCAGTCGCGAGTCTTTACGGCGCCATCCGTAGTAAAAGCGCCTATGGCGTCGATTTGAAATGGGACAGCAACAGCGAATTGACCGGCGAATATCTGAGCGCTCAACATTCAGAGATTGTGAAAGACGCTGTGACAGTCGCCGGACAACAGATTACGATCACACTGCGTTCCAACGTTAATAATAGCGCCGCTCCGGCGGGCGGGATGCTCTACAATCTTAGAAAAAAGAGCTGATGAACGATTGGCCATAACCGTATGGGTCGCCACAAAATCATTTTGTTGTTTGTTGGTTTACTCGTGATTCTCACCCTTTATGCTGGCACGTTCTCATACTGGTGGTTGCGCAGCCCTGCTCGGACTCTTACTCTAAAAGGAGGACAGCAAATATATGAGGTCCAATTCACTTTCAATTGGCTGTCTTATCACACAGAGATTCTTTGGCGTCCCGCGTTTTGGTTCATGGAGCACGTATGTGGCTATGAATACGTTGGGCTCATTGCGATGTATGACCAATCAATTTACATCTACTCGAAATAATCCGCCTGACGATGCTCTCCAGCGAACCCGGCCATCGCGCTCTGGTTACAATCCACGCGTCGCACGAGCCTGGTCGTTGGGTCGTAGGCGACTATGTCTGCCGTGAAAAAAGGAACCGTCAAGGTTGGCGAGGTAGTTTATCGCTGGAGCGTCTTTCGTCAGCCTACGTGGACAAGGGGCCGCGACCATGGACACACGCTCTTGGGACTGGCGATTTTGGTTGAGCCGCCAGAGCCGAGCCACCGTGAGTTGATTTTGGAGTTTAACATAGACCGGACTCGACACGGCGACATGCCGCAGCACCAGCGTTTTCGCATCCACGATGGTCGGTTGGTTGAAGCGATTGAGTGCGCGATCAGAGCGGGTTGGGATCCAGATTCGCGCGGAAAGTGTTTTGTTTATGAGGCAGGAGCATTACAGCCACGTTGACATGGAGTCGCCTCACCATGCGCATCTAACCCGGTGTGAGCGGCGCGATTGCAATCGACGCATCTCGTGGCCACCGTCGCTGATCTCACCTCGTTAGGAGCGTATGCACTGGGTTCTCATCGTCGCTTTGCTTGTCATCGGGGTCTTCTGCTTCTTTGGGTGGGCTAACCACCAAACGAAGAAACAGCACGCGGCGTTTACCAGGAGCGACGTCATTGCGGCGATTGAGAATGTTCTGTCGGACGGCTATCACGACGAGTGGGACTTATTCTTGGCTTGGCCCATTGGTGACTCTGACCTAGAGTCAGTGAGACAGCGATGTATTGCAATTTCGAGCGAGTATTCGGGCACTGAAAAAGGTAAAGACATCGCAACCGGCGGAGAGACCAAATTGCATTTGATTCTTGATGAGCTTAAAAATCGCGCCGCCTGAAGATCTGGACACGCAGGTTGCTGAAAAGCAATGTCGTGTCGATTTTCAGCTTTTTACGTCATTGCTCCGCTTCAGGAGCGGTTGGTTCGCTAACCACGCGCTGGTATCTAACGCCGGGAGCGCTTTGAGTTCGGCTGGGCGGTCCATGTCCACTGGCCCCGCGTGGCTAAGGGTCCTTGATCAGGCCACTATGCGAGCGCTTCTTGTCATCCTGATTCTTGCGAGTGCGGCCGGATGCTCGACGACAGAGTTATCGAGTGGTCGGAAGATGTTGAGATATCCCGACAGGTCAATAGCAGATTGGCACCCGGACAAGGCGGTTGCAGAGGCAGAGCGTGACATTGCTGCGGGCACTGCGAAGATATACATTAGCGGCACGGTAGTGACTTTTGCGCCCGGTATCAGTTCGACAGAGTATCACAATCCAGTAGAGTTTGAGATTCGGAAGATCCTGCCGAGTGCAGACGCGGGGATTGGGTGTGTCATCGAGGATATGGAGCTTCGCACGGCGCAGTTCGAGTACGCGCGCCGTTACAACGAGTATGTTACCCAACATTTGCCGAAGCAGTAGGCCAACCAAACGCCAGCAGCGCCCATGTGGGTTGTCAACCTTGCGTGAGGCGGCACCACACATGTGAGGCTAATAAAACATCTTCTGGTTATGCTCGCGCTCCTAATTGTCGCGTTGTTCGGGGCGGTTTTGGCCGCCGATGTTTACCGACGCGTGAAGTATCCAGACGTGCTGCGACATGAGGCGGACGTGTTCTTCGATATCGGGATGTCTTTTCTACTGAGTTTCGGTGGCCTTGCGACTGGCCTTGGAGGATTATGGTTTCGTCTCAACAAGCGCCGAACACTTGCGAATATCCCGGAGAGCAGACACCGCTCCCGCCCACAGCGAAAGCCATACTGACTGGGCCGCAAAGACACGTTCACGTCAATGAGCACATGGAGAGCAAAGGCGTTGGAGTTGTTTCCACAGATGCGGGAGTCGTTGTTACGTGCTGACGACTACCATGCCGTCTGGCGGGACATTCATCGCGAGTTTCGTGCGGCACTGGCTTCCGGCCGTGATGAGTTCGCAAGGCCGTTCTTCAAGTATGCAGCTTGGACTTTAGGGCCATCACCGCAGACACGCACGATGCCCGAAGTCAGTCAGGCAGCGGCAGAGACATTCTATGAGTTTGCTGATGACCTGCACCGCTGGATTGACCGCTACGATTTTATGCACGCCCAAAAGGGGTTGTGCTACTATCTTGGCGAGAGCCGATGTGCGGAGTTTGAACACAGGTTTCTGGAGCACACAGATGGATACATCAAGAAACAAAAGCCATACTGACTAGCCTGCGTATGGCCACACTCCGCATAAAGTCATGGCATCCAGATAAGGCGTGGGATTCTGGCGCCGGATTCACACATGACATTTTGTTCAAGCGGCTGCAGGCAATTGCACAGGTCAGAGGTGTTGCGTTGCGACGACTTGCTCGGCAGATTCTCCGCCGCAGCGCCGTAGATGTCCCCCTGCGCACGAAAGCAGACCCGCAATCTTTTATTTCATATTTGACGGCCTTGGGCGCTGAGGTAGATGTGACTTCAGTAAGTTAGTTATGAAAACGCAGGATAACCATGCGCTGCGAAACCGGCGTGAGCGCTGTGGTTGAAATCTATGCGTCCCGTCCGACGGGTCGTTGGCTACAGTCGCACGTCTATGAAAACCGAGACCAGAACACTTGATTGGTTTTTGCGCGATAAGCGATGCAAGAAGTGGATCGTTCAGTGTTCGACGTGTCTCGCGTATGGTCGGAAACCGGAGACGCCCATTACCATTCCGAAGTATCGGTTCGAGGACATGTTTCCGATTATGGAGTTAGACGCAGAAGGAAGATGTGAGCAGTGCCAGCAGGTTGCGGCTCGCCAAATGAGATGAGTTGACCATGTGGCGTCCTGAGAGTGTGGACGCGCGGCGCAGTTCTATTTCAACTTCCCACCGGCCAGCGCCGCCACGCATTCCAGCATCTCGCGCCGGAACGTTTCAACGGTTGAATCGTTGCTGCTCGCGTCAATCGTGGTCCGGCCCAGTCCTCGTGTCATTTCGGTGAAGCTCTGATCCAGCAATCCCGGGAGGCCCGCTGCGAACAGGTGTTTGATCCGGTCACGGGCTTCTGCCGGCAGTTTTGCTCCACCGTCCGCAAGGAGCGCCTTTTGCAGTGCGGCGACGATGCGGTAATCCTCGATGCCTTCGCGCACGGCTTCCCAACGGCGGCTGGTCACGGGCTTTGTGCGTCCCGGATACACGAGCGCGTATTCCATGTCTATGCGTCCCCACGGATCCGGACCGATGTTGTAGCACCAGTAGCCGATGCCGGTCGCCCCATGGCGCAGGGCGAACAAAGCGGCGGAGCGGTAATCGCTCGCGATGTTCATGTTTTTCAGGTTCGGGCCAACGGGCCGGGCGTAGGTGTAGGCGCAGTTGTAGGACCACAGCATTTTGCCGTTCTTGCGCACGACGTCCATCAACGGCGTCTTCTCCGCCAGCATGTAAATGCTCGGCGTCCAGATGTCCATGCAGGTGGCCATGGCCTCGAACATGGGCAGTTCGCCACCGCCATCCATGTAGAGCATTACGCCTGGAGCCGCCACGCGCACCTGTTTGCCAAAGGCCACGAGCTGGTTCACCGCGCTCCATCCAATGCCGCCCGGCTCGTCACTGGGATACAGCGCAAAATGATTTGTGTCGTAGCCCGCGCCCGTCATGTGCGCCACGAGTTCGGCAAGGAATGTCTTCAGGTCGGCGCGGTAGCCGTCACTGCCCACCTCACCGTGCAACGGGGGATAACCTTGCAGCAACAGCACCACATCCCTGCCGCGCAGCCGGGCGAGCACGGGATCGAGCCGGGCGAAATCCGAGCCGGTCAATCTGCCCTGCGCGTCGTATTTCACCTCGGGCAACGATGTTGGGAAAACGTTGTTTCCATGAGCGAGCAGGTCCGGCAGGTTCACCTCCTCGGGCGCGGCCCAAGTGCAGAGGCGGAAGTCGCCCGAAGCCGCCATGACAAACGGCAGCACTTGGAGCGAAATCTCCACACCCGTTTCCGGCGGGGGCACGGTGTGCGGATGCGTGGGGGCGTCGAGCACGCCCGCGCCGTTCAGCGCCTGCAACTTGAGTTTCACCTGATGCTCTCCGGGCTTTGCTGCTGCGAGGTCCATGTCCAGCCACAATTCCCGGCTGGCGAGCGACGGGATAGCAATGGTTGCGGTCTCGTCCAGTTCCGGCAACGCGTCCCAGGAAACTTCACCCAGTGAAGTCGGCACGCCGACCGAGCGATGCGGCGTCACCACCACGCCATTGGTCAGCGGTTCCACCGACACGCGCACGAGCAACTCGTGATCGGTGACGTTGAACAGATTCAAAGCGACCGGCTCATGCTCACCGGGAACTGCCACACGCGAAATGCGCAACGGATTTGCTGCAAGGGACGGTAACTGTTCATCCACGCAACGGTTCTCCCACATCGTTCCCTCGAAAGCGATCAGGCTCGTCCCCTGCCCCAGTGCCGTCGCCTGCCTGATCACATCGGCAATCGCCAGCGCCCGTTTGGCGTGCGTTACCAGTGCTGCAGATTTTTCAACGGCGACCTGCGTTGTCACTGGCTCGCCGCCCGGAACGGCATCCTGCAACAACGTGACTGCTTTGGCCTCAAGTTCAAGCGACGAGGCCTCTCGCATCATCGCCCTGGAGGAAAGAGGGAGCGTTGGTTCTGTTGATCCCGCAACCACGTGCAACGACTTGAGCGCCCGGGCAACCAATGCGCGGTCATTGGCGAAGGGTTGGAGAAACACCGCGCGTTCGCCCGTCGCCAGCTTGTTTCCGTTGGCGTCAGCCAGCGTCCATGTAAAACGATAATTCCCAGGCTCGATCACCTCGACGGGCATCTGCAGTTCGCCGCGCTTTCCAATCACGAGAGTGGTGGCCATTTGACGCCCACCGTCGGGCCGAACACAAACTGCCGTTGCCGTGAGCGGCTGCGCGGCGGGTTGAGGATTCTGAATGATGAACCGGAGACTCTGGCCGGTGAGAATCTCGTCGGCATTGAGATTTGCCGGCGACATCTGTGTCGTCACGCTCTGGCGCAAGCCGAACCACGAACCGCTGTTGCGCACATCGCCGCGATAAGATTTCCAATGCGTGATGGCATTGGTGGCCGCAGGCGTGCCAAAACAAAATGCGAGGCCCGACTCGCCTCCGGTGATGAGCATCTCGAACCCCGGCGAGTCGGCGGACACGTCGCCGAAGGTGGGCGTGACATTGATGGTGCGGTTGTTGAAGTGGTATCGGTGCAGGAATTCCCCCGAGTTGTTCAACATCTGAAGAACGCCGTCCTGGGTGCTGAACACATATTCAAGCCTGCCGTCACCATCGAGATCAATCATCGCTCCCGGCGCGAGGCTGCGGCCCTGCATGTCAATTTCCCAAATCACCCGTCCGCTTTCATCGAAGCGATAGATAACGCCGACCTGGGTGATCAAACAGATGTCTGCGTGGCCATCG
>CAYSDO010000230.1:0-7283 GCA_964429665.1 uncultured Bifidobacterium sp. | reverse complement strand
CAACGTTGATTTTCCGGATGCCGGCAAACCAAAAAACCAAAGCGTCACACCCCTGCGATTGTTGTTCTTCATAACGATCTGTCTCCCGGCTCAACGATCGGGTGTTTTGGGAACAATATCCGTTTGAAGTGCGGGATTCTCCGCTCTGCTGACGGGCGCAGGCATTCCAAGTTCCCGGCGAACGATGTTTGTGCCTTGGGCGATGGAGGCCGTCTTGAAGAAGGCAATGTCGCGATTGCAACCCTGCCTTCCAAAGCCGCAGTCGCTCGACACGATCAATTGCTCGGGCGAGATATGCTTCAAAGCGCCCCGAATCGAAGTGGCAACTTCTTCCGCGCTCTCCACCTGCAACCGGCGATGGCTTACAACGCCGACGCAGATTTTTTTCTTCAACTGCCCTTTAAGCGGTGCGAACAATTCAATCTCGCGCATGTTGCGATCCTTCATTTCCAGAGTCCACACGTCTCCGCGACAGGCTTCAAGATAGAGGTGGAACGATTCGCGGTAACTGTCGTTTTCAATAACGCGCTGCATGTTCGGGTTCCCCCAGCAGGTGTGAATCCAGATTTCCACGTCATCCAGGCCCTGGACCTCGCGGTTGTAACATTCGATCATGAACTTCACGTTGTCGTGATCCTTGCCGTAGGTGTTGGCCCAAAAATGGAGCGTGGGTTCTTCTATCTGGATGCACTTGCAGCCGGCGGCACGCAGTGCGAGAAGCTCCTTGTTCATCGCCACTGCCATGTCCCAGAGCACCTCACGCTGATCCTTGTATTTGTTTGTGTGGAGATCTAGGAAAAGCCCCATCACCTGGGAACAACATGTCCCAAAGCGCACGGGCTTGGAAGTCTTCGCCTGGGTGAGTCGCCAGATTTTTGCGTAATCCAGCGGGCGATGCTCAACTTTGTCGGTCACGCGCGGCCAGCGCCAGCCGGTGTAAATCTCATTGAGCAATGTGCCTGGCGGATAACGAAGCCAGGGCGATCTGGTTTCCTCGGATTGAAGATAGTCGCCAGAAAATCCAGCCCAGCGTTGCAACGGGTAGTGATGCCATGAGCGTCCGGCCATGTCGTCATCGCAATGGAGATCGCCATGAGTGAGAATATCGAGACCGGCGCGATCCTGATCGCTGATGACGGAGGCGAGTGCGTCCTGAAATTTCTCGCGGAAACGGACATCCATCATGCAGGTGTCGAGCGGGCGACCCCACATGCTTTCGTCGAACCATCGCGGGCGTGGGTATGATCCGGTGATGGTGCAGGGGAGAACGGTGTTGGCGGTGATGGTGAGCATGTGATGTGGTTAGTTGTTGTTGTTTGAAATGGCAAGAAATTGTGCGCAGGAATGTGCTTTGTGATGTCTCTGGTTCTTGAACTTGATCTCCGAATAACGGGAGCGATCATGATCAAGCGCCAAATTTTGCATGGCTGGAGAAATACAGTTCATCGGTTTCAAGAAAACTTTTTCCATGCGGCGGCAGCGGCGCCAATCAATCCGGCATCCGATCCGGTTCCCGCTCGGACGATCGGCAGATTGCGATGAGTATCCGACCAGATGGTTTTGCGCGCCGACGCAACAAGACTCTCCCAGTACGCGCCTTCACTCAAGCCGAGTCCACCTCCAATGATGACGCACTGAGGATCGAGCACGTTGACGAGCCAGGCGACGGTTGCACCGAGAGCTTCGCCCGCCGAGCGCACGACGCTCAATGCGCCGGCATTGCCGGCCTGAGCCGATGCGAGGACTTCCTGACCGGATCGTGCATGACCGTGCAATTGGTTAAAGCGTGCGACCAATGCCGGCCCGGAGGCAATTTGTTCCAGCGTCGCCGTCGCACTGGAACCCCACGGCTGGCCAAGATGCGGCAACAAACTGCTGGCCAATGTGCCCGTGGCACCACGAGCACCAAGAAACGGGCGACCCTCTATCACGAGGCAGGAGGAGATTCCCGTTCCAACGGTGATATAAACAAATATGCGCTGCGATTTACCGGCACCAAACAATGCCTCCGCCAGCGCCGCTGCGCGCACGTCAGCTTCGATGACCGTTGGAGCGATGGTGGCAAGTCCTTCACGCACGTCTGCGCTTTTCCACGACAAACTGCTCGCGCTGACGATGTCGCCGTCTGTGTTCACCAGTTCACACATGCCCAGACCGATGGCGTTGACTTGAAAATTGTGAGAGCCCGCTTCGGTCGCAAGTTCCGTGGCGAGTTGAAATACATCGTCCAACACTGCTTCGCCTCCCCGCGCGGGTTGCGTCGGAATCTGCCGGCGCAAATGGACGCGTCCATCCGGGAACGTCACGATCCCGGCGGCGATTTTCGTGCCGCCGACATCAATGCCGAGCGCGGTGAATGGAGTATTGTTCATCGGGAGATCAGATTCATGGTTCGTATCGCCTCCGCCAATCCGTCAATCCGTCCTTCAGCGCCTGGATGTAGGCGGCGTTGCAGCCGCAGCAACCGCCGAGATATCCAATGCCTTCCTGTTCTGCCGCACGGCCAAAATCGCGGAAGGCGCGGCGTGACACCTGGATCGTTTCCAGTTCGTCGGGGAACGCGGAGAGACGCGTGAAGCTGTGGCATTGCTCGGTGGTTTGAAACGCCGCAGGTTGTGCTGCCAACGGAACACTGGTGGCCCCGCGCATTTCGCGAAGCAATGGCAGCATCCGCGCCGGCTCCTGTTCACAGTTCGCACCCACGGCGATCGCTCCGCAGTCAGCCATCACCTTCGCGCACTCGGCGGGCTTGTGATCATCGGTGCATTGGGTGATAAGCGGACGAAAACTCATGGTCGCCACAGCGGGCAATCCGGCGGCGGCGGCACATTCAAGCGCGATCTTCATTTCTGCGAGATGGAAAAATGTTTCAAGGATCAGGAAATCCACTCCGGCGTCCTTGAGCAAGCGGATTTGTTCGGCAATGTGGTCGCGGGATTTGCCAAGAGAACCCATGCCTTCCCGTTCGGTCAGTTGTGTGCGTGAAACGCTGCCCGCCACCAGCGCTTTGTTGCTGGCAATCTCCTTCGCGATTTTCACGGCGGCGGCGTTGATGCGTTCGGTGTCCGCGCCGTAGCCCGCGCGGTTGAGTTTTTCACGCGTGCCAAAAAAAGTAAGCGCCTGGATCACCTCTGCGCCCGCATTCACAAATTCGCGATGCAGCTCGCGCAGCGCGTCGGGATGTTGGATGGCGACTTCCGGCGTGAACTGGCCGCTGCCTTTGCCAGTGCCAACCTTCTCGCGACGCGAACCGCTGTCCACGTAACCACGACGTTCGAGTTCGATCAGATAACCGCCGTCTCCGAGGACAACGCCTTCTTTCAGCAACGTGGTGATTTTTTTCATGGCAAGGGTTGGTTTCCGGGTAGAATCGCAGTTTGAGTTGGATTGTTTGCTGGCGTTTCGTAGGAAAGCGCGACCACGGAAACCAGCGCCAGCGCTATTCCTATGGCTTCGCGCGTGGCGATGTGTTCGCCAAGGAGAATGGCAATGGGCACGCTGATCACGGGATAAAGCGCTGTCAACGGTGTGACGATGGAAGCTTTGCCCTGACTGGCAAACGCCGCGAGCACGGCGAGATTGCCCAGTGCGAGGAAAAATCCCTGCGCGATCACAAGCAGCCAGGTCTTGGATGTGATCATCGCCGGGAGTGGTTCCTGCACCAGGAAGGACACACCAAATGGAATGAACGCTCCCAGAAACCACAGAGTGGATGATTCGGCGGAGATGTGGTTCGTCGAAAGTTTTTGCAGAAACCCCGCCGCACCCCAGAGCGCGATGGGCACGAGCGCGAGCATCAGCCAGCGTGACAGCAAACCTGCCTCCCCTGGCACGTTGAAGAAGTAAATCGCGACCAGGGACACAATTGCACCAATGAACTGAATCCGGTTCATCCGCTCCCTCAGAAACAGAATTCCGAGCAGAATCGTCACCAGCGGATAAAGCATTGTGAGCGGGACGATGATGGCCGCTTTGCCACCGCGACTGAGCGCGTCGTAATAGACAACGTTGCCAAGACAGGAAACTGCGCCGCTTGCCAACGCGTAGAGAATGCCATTGCGACGGTTGCCCTGAACGGAAAATCGCCTGGAGAATCCGATTGCCAGCATGACCGGTAGAATCCCGAGCGTGGACAGCGCCTGGTTGTGCGTACCGGATAGTGCCTCGCCGATCAGCTTGGCCATGATTGCCCAGACGCCCCAGGAGAGGAGAGCCAGCACGCACCATCGCAGCCATCGGGGCATCATGCGCGTAATCCAGAAATCCCAGGCTCACGCGTTGCGGTCACAGTGGTACAGCAACAGGTTTCACCTCCCAGCGACTTGTTCAGTCTAAAGCAATTTGCAATGCGCTTCATGTTGGAGATCGCATCTTAGGTGGAAAATCACCCGGCTCAATGGCCTGTTTTTGGGGGTCATCGCTGGAACTTCCTGGGGAGGAGAAACGTCCTGCCCGGGATCCGAGCGTGCCTGAAACAAAGTATTGTGAACCTGGCCATCTTCCGATATTGAATTCCAAGTTATCCCTTATCAACTCCAGCCAAATCTTTCACAACCATGACCGAACCAGCCTCATCGAACTCATCCGGTGCAATGAGTGATCAGGATTTAGCCGGAGGCAAAAAAAACTTCACCCGGGACGAGACATACGAACGCTGGCGCTGGCAAATCTTCGGCGTCACCTGGCTGGCCTATGCCGGATTCTATCTCACGCGCAAAAGTTTTTCGGTGGCGAAAAACGAATTGAAAAAAGTGGACGTCATGGGACTGACGAAGGGCGACATGGCCTGGATTGAAGGCGCCAATTCAGTCGCCTACGCCATCGGACAGTTCTTGTGCGGTTCGTTGGGGGACAAGTATGGCACGCGGAAAATCATCCTGATCGGGATGCTCGCCTCCGTTACGACCGCACTTGCTATGGGCTTCGCCAACAGTGTGCTGATGATGGGCGTGCTCTTCGGGATACAAGGCTTTTGTCAATCCAGCGGTTGGTCGCCACTGGCAAAAAACCTTGGTGAATTCTTTTCCCAAAGAGAACGCGGCACGATCATGGGATTCTGGTGCACGAATTATGCACTCGGCGGCTTCATCGCTTCAACGCTTGCGGGCGTAGCCGCGCAAAAGTTTGGCTGGCGCTTTGCGTTCTTCGTGCCGGCGGCTGGTCTGTTGATCATCTGGGTGCTCTTCCTTTTGTTTCAACGCAACCGACCGGAAGACGTGGGCCTGCCACCCATTGAACAATACCACGCCGAGCCTGAGGCTGTACTCGACGCGCGCGAAACTCCAGCCGAAGAGCCGGAGGGTTCGTGGAAAGTCGTGGGTGAAGTAATGCGCAACAAAATGGTCTGGCTGCTGGCTCTGGTTTATTTTCTGGTGAAACCGACGAGGTATCTGATTCTTACCTGGTCGCCCGTTTATATCAATGAACTGCTCGGCACCGGCACCGCAAGTTCGGGATTTCTCGGGAGCATGTTCGATCTGGCAGGGCCGGTGGGCACGCTGGCGGGCGGAATCATCTCCGACCGGCTGTTCAAATCCAAGCGCATGCCTGTCTGTGTGATTGCCTTGTTTTGCACGGCACTGGCAATGGTCACCTTCCGGTATCTTCCCCATTCCCGTCTGGCCGTAGGCGTCGGGATGTTTGTCATCGGCTTTCTCGTTTTCATTCCCGACTCGCTTGTGAGTGGTGCGGCAACGATTGATTTCGGGACAAAGAAAGGCGCTTCCACGGCCAGCGGCCTCGTCAACGGGTGTGGCTCTATTGGCCAGATCTTCGGCGTCACACTTCCTGGCTGGGCGGGTCAACTTGTCGGTCAAGGCCACGACATCTGGAATCCAATCTTCCTGTGGCTGGGAGTTGCGCTGGCGCTGGCGGGCTTGCTTCTGATGCCGCAATGGAATCGCTTGCCTCCCACGGCCAAGATCTGATTAACAACAACCTCGTTGCCTTGATCTGGCCGTGTACCGGTTCGTTCACACCATGATCTTTGCGTTTTTCGGATCGAACGGTGGCTCAAGCAGCGCCTTGGCGGGATATTGCTTGCCAGCGAAGTCTATTGTGTATTTGCCGCCGGTGACGAACTCTGGCGAGATAATCTCGTTACTCTTCACGTAGCCGAACGCTATTGCGCGGCCCAGAGTGAAGCCGTAGTAGCCAGAGGTCGTCGTGCCCATGAGTTTCCCGTCGCGGAAAATTCGTTCGCCGCCCCAGATCATGACTTCGGGATCTTCTACCACAAAGGAGGCGAGGCGGCGTTTAACACCCGCCGCCTTCTGCTTGAGCAGCGCCTCCTTGCCGATGAAGTTGGCGCCTTTGTCGAGTTTCACCATGAAACCGAGCCCCGCTTCGTAGGGCGTGTCTCCTATGGAAATCTCAGCACCCCAGGCGCGATAGGCCTTTTCCATGCGCAGCGAGTTGATCGAATAGAAGCCCGCATGGGTCAGGTCGTATTTCTTGCCGACCGACTGGACGGCGTCGAACACTCCTTGAATCTGATCCATGCGCGCGTGCAGTTCCCAGCCGAGTTCACCGACGTACGTGATCCGGATCATGAGGACATTGGTGTTGGCAACACTCTGCCATTGAGCGGAGCTGAACGGAAATGCTTTGAGCGAAAGGTCGGCGTCGGTCAGTTCGTTGAGCAGCTTGCGCGAGTTCGGTCCCATGACGCCCACCACGCCGTAAGCGTGCGTGACATCCGTGATCGTGGCGTCCTCTTCCGGCAGGATGTGTTTGTGAATCCAATAAAAATCCCGCGTCGGCTGTGCCGAGCCTGTGACGATGTAGTATTGGTCATCAGCGATCCGGGCGAAACAGAGGTCGGATTCGTAGCCGCCCCGCGCATTGAGCATCCCGCTGTAGAGGAACTTTCCGACGGGCATGTCCGCATAACCTGGTGAGAGGCGGTCCAGCACGCGAGCGGCATCGCGTCCTTTGAGCATGAATTTGGTGAACGAAGATTGATCCCAAGCCGCGACGTTCTCCCGCGCAGCGCGATGTTCGGCGGCGAGACAATCCCACCAGTTCTGGCGACCGAAGGAGTAGTCCATCGCCGGCTTGACGCCGTTGCGCGTGAACCAGGTCGGACGTTCGATGGCCATCTTGCTGCCATGGAATGCGCCGAGTGCGTTGAGGCGATCGTATAGCGGGCTTTTGCGCGTGCCGCGGGCGCTTTCCAGTTCGTAATTCGGCCAGGCCATTCGATATTGCAACCCAGCCGTCTCCGCCACCCGGTGGCGAAGGACCTCGCGGACCTCCCCGGGCCGCAGCGCGCCATCGCTGTC
>CAYSDO010000229.1:0-7312 GCA_964429665.1 uncultured Bifidobacterium sp. | reverse complement strand
CGATTTCCCACTCACACCGCCGCCGCACTGGCGATTGGGTGAACGGTTCGATGGAAAACGATTTGCCGGCACCTCGCTTCACGCGCCTGCCACGGAAGAAAATGCCAAAGCCCTGCGCGATCTTCGACGTCTCGGTTTTCGGACTGCATTCGTGGACGACGATTTCCGGCTCGCGCGAGGCCCGGGCGAAATTGGCGGCTGCTACTGCGCCGAACATCGCACGGAGTTTCTTCACGAACACGGTTACAGCGATGCGCGCTGGAGCGAATTGCTCGACGACGTCCGCGCGCGCCGATTCACCGGGCTGCTGCGCTCATGGGTGGACTGGACCTGCGACCAACTCTCCGACTCCTTCCGCGCCCAGCAACGCGCCTTCAACGGCAGCTTCGGCAGCATGATCATGTACCTCGGCGCTGAGAAGGCCGGCATACGATTGCGCGATTATCGTCGCGTACCGGTGCGTGTTGGCGAACTCATGTTCGACGATACCTCTTTTGGCCGGGTGAAAGGAAAGACGGACGAATTATTCAGCGTGCTTTTTCATCGTCGTTTCGTTGAACCAGATCACGCCTACAGCGAAACCACTGCTTACCCGGCGGACAAACTCTCAGCCAACAACATGGCAGCCAAGCTGATCATCTCCACGATTGCCGACGTGCGACACACAATGTTCATGAGCGGCCTGACTCCTTTCCCACGCACGCATTGGACCACGCTCGGCCCGGCCATGCGCGAGCAGGCCCGGATGCACGAGCTCGTCGCCGGCCACAAACCACGAGGTCCGTTCAAGCATGTTTGGGGTGAAGCACAACGTTACGTTGGCAACGACCAATCCTTCAGCCTCTGGCTTGCCATCGGCGTGCCGTTTGAAGTCGTTGCGGAACCAGCCCGCGACGGCTGGAACTTCCTGTCCGACTTCGATGCCCGGGAAATATCTCAGTCAAAAGCAGCGTGCTCAGGCCGATTGGTTTGTCGCAAACCGCCAGCACAGGAAGGTCAACGCATCGAAGTGGTTCCCGAAACGCTCGACGAGTTGTTTGCCTTCAAGCGACGCATCCGCGCCTCGCTAATGAACGTGCCCGTGGTGGAGGAGGAAACTCCGGTGATCTGCACGTGGTATCCCTCAGCGAAACGCGTGCTGCTTTGGAATCTCCTGCCCGAGCCGCGCCGCATCACTTTCAGTTTCCGTGGGCGTCGACGGCCAACAGAACTTGGACCGCTGGGCAGCGCGATTTTTGAAGAATTGTGAGACTTAGCCTTTGTATAAGGACATTCTCCTTGACTGCCTCGCGTCTGCGCCGAAAGCTTGATGGCAATAAACCAATCCGCCGAATCCATGTGCGCTGCGAAATGCACCCAACATTCCGTTTTCGACTTATTGCATGGTATTCAATCGCTTTCACTCAGTTCCTTGCTGAACGAGGACGCCTCAAAGGGTCACTGCACGTGATGGAACTCTTAACAGCCTGTTTGAAAAGTCGCGATGATTGCGGTGACGATTCTGGTGGAGTGCGCCCGTCCTCGGGCGCAGCAATCTTGAAAACGCGGCGGGTATCAAACTTTCCTACGTCTCAGACATGCTCACGCTGCTGCGCCCGGGGACGGGCGCACTCCGGGATCAGCCCTTTCACACAGGCTCTGAGCAGTCGAACTGATCGGAGCGCCTTTGCGTTGTTGCTGGCATTCTTCGTTGGGATTCTCCCGTTCGCTGCGGATGCTGCCGAAAAAGCTGAAGGCATTCAACCGAAGGAGGCCACACAACAGCCCCCTGCGATTGAAAGCGGGAACTTGATGCTCGCCTCCGCCGAAGGCGTAAGCGTGTTCACACGAGATGGAGCGATGCCTTTTGGGCATTTCGTCACCACGCTCAAGGACGGCAAGCCCGGGCCGGTGGAATGGGACGACATGGTCTATGACGGCTGGCGGTTGGACTCGGGCAACTACCTCTGTTCATCGCATCGTTACGTGCGTGAGCTGTCACCCGATGGCAAACTTGTCTGGGAATTCCGACTGAGCGCTCCAAACGAATTGAAGACCTGCGTGCCTTTGCCCAATGGCGATGTGATGACGGTGGATGCGGAGCGCATGGAACTCGTTCAAGTGACTGACCAAGGGCGACGAGAAGTGAAACGCATTCCAGTGCCCACCAGGAAGGAAGCGCCGATTCACACGCGGTACAATCTGCTGCGCCGCACTCCGGCTGGGACATTCCTGCTGGCACTCCGACATGAGAAAGCATTCATCGAAGTGGATGAGTCCGGCGCGGAACTCTGGCGCCATTCCGTACCAGACCTGCCCGTGGTGGCAGAGAGGTTGGCAAATGGGAATACGCTGATGAGCTGGAGCGGAGGCGTCATCGAGGCAGCGCCCGATCATCACGTCGTCTGGGAGTTGAAATCATCGGACATTGCCGATTTTCCCGTAATCATCTTTGGCGGCTTCCATCGCTTCGCCAATGGCAACACACTCGCCGCCAACTCGGACTGGCATTACAAGAAGCCCGGCCAAAACAGCGTGCAAGTGTTTGAAGTCACGCCGGACAAACGCGTGGTCTGGAAACTCACCACGGATTCCTTTGCCAACCGCAAGCCGGGATCACTCGAACCATCCACCGGCCTCGTCGAGCATCGCATCATCGGCCTGCAATGGCTCGGAGCAGAACCACACTCTGCTCAAACACAGTCCGCCTCGGAGGACGACAAACACTTTTTCGAAACCAAGGTTCAACCGGTGCTGGTCGAGCGATGTTACGAATGCCATTCGCACGCAAAGAAGATCAAGAGCGGACTGGCGCTGGATTCGCGCTCCGGTTGGGAAAAGGGTGGCGAAGGCGGACCGGCCGTAGTCCCGGGCGCACCAGAGAAAAGTCGTCTCATCACGGCTGTGGAATATGGCGACAAGGATTTGCAAATGCCGCCTAAGAAAAAACTCTCGGATACGGAGATCGCCGTACTGGTGGAGTGGGTGAAACGCGGCGCGTTCGATCCGCGAACGCTGACCACCGGCAGCGCTTCCAAGGCAGTAGCTGCAAACAAGGATTGGGAATCAGTCTATCAAGACAGACTCGGCTGGTGGAGTCTTCAGCCGGTTTCCAAACCACGCCCACCCGAGGTCAAAAACAAATCGTGGCCACGGAATAAAATCGACAACTTCATCCTTGCTGGTCTTGAAGCCAAAGGGTTGAAGCCAGCGGTTGAAGCCGAGCGGCGCACAATCGCACGACGACTCAGTTTTGCACTGACCGGATTGCCTCTCGCTGCAGAGGATGCGGAGCGTTTCGTCGCGAGCAAATCCCCACGCGCCTACGATGATCTGGTGCAGTCGCTTCTTAACAGCCCGCATTTTGGCGAGCGTTGGGCGCGACATTGGATGGACGTGGTGCATTACTCGGACACGCACGGTTACGAATGGGATACGCCCGCGAAGAACGCGTGGATGTATCGCGATTACCTCGTTCGTGCGTTCAATGCAGATGTTCCATTCCGTCAGCTTGTGTTGGAACAAATTGCTGGCGACCTCATCCGTCCTCGTGTTGATCCGCGCACCGGCTTAAACGAATCAATCCTTGGCCCGATGGCGATGCGTCTTGGCGAACGGAGACACGGTGATAATGCCGATGCTGAAGGCGTCACGCAGGAGGCAACCGGCAACATCATTGACACAGTGAGCAAGGGATTTCTGGCCACGACCGTTGCCTGCGCTCAATGTCACGATCACAAGCTGGATGCCGTTGCTCAACGCGATTATTACGGGCTGGCTGGCATATTGATGAGCACTCGCTGGGGCGTCCGAGTTGCCGATACCAGAGATCCAAATGTCGCGGTGATCAAGGAACTAAAAGCCATCAAGCGGGAGATTCGGAGAGAGCTAACCAAGCAGTGGCGGGAGACTCAGATTTCAATGGCGGCAAAAATCTCTGCGATGACTGCTGACGACGCAGCCAAGTCCTCTGATTCGAAAGCAGCCAACAAGACAAAGTCCTCATCAAAGTCAGGTTTTCCTGACACGATTTTGGCGCTGTGGAGACATCTGGATGAGGCTGCAACCAACAACGCTTCGCGTGAAGCGGCGTGGAACACACTGGCTGGTGAATTCCGACAACAGAGAGCAGTGCGCATTGCTGCCAACCGAACCAACCTCCACCTGCTCGCCGATTTTACACGAAAGGAATTGCCCGCGGACTGGCAGATAGATGGCTTCGGCATGAAACACGGCCTTGTGAGCGATGGCGAAATTGTCATCGCAGGAGAAGGCGACGCGGCGATCACTCAACTTCTTCCAGAGGGGCGCTGGTCACATGTGTGGTCACAACGGCTGGCAGGAGCGATGCGCAGCCGGCAGTTTGATCCAGAACCGCCTGTGACTTTTTCGGTTGGTTATGAGGGTGGCCAGCAATCGGCGCAATCGGTCATCGTGGATAATTGCTTTCACAGTGAAAGGATGAAGTTTCTCGATCAGCGGACGCCCGGCTGGCTTACCCTTACCGCCGGCAACTTCCCTGCCCTTGCGGGTGGCGTTGACCATTCGCCCCGCCGCGTATATCTCGAACTCGTCACCAAGTCGCTGAACAATTATTTTCCGCCACGCACTGCCTACGGTGGCGTCAAGGAAAGCGATCTGGTGGACGAGCGATCATGGTTTGGCGTGACGAAAATTTATCAACACGCCGAGGGCAAATCTCCCGCGGACGAACTGACCCGGTTTGTTCCGCTGTTCGCGAACAGGTCTGCTCCCAGAACAAAAGATGAACTTGCAACGCGCCTGACCGAACTGGTCCGGGCCGCAGTTGAACGCTGGTCGCACGGCACGTGCGACAGCGAGGATGTGCGCCTCATCAACGAAGCGCTGACTGCAAAGTGGCTGCCAAATGAATCCAAGGCGACACCCACGATTGCAAAGCTTGTGGCCAGTTACCGTGATACTGAAAAGCGCCTTCAACCTGATCTCGTCATCGGCTCGGTCGCGGATTGGAATGAAGGCCGGGACGAACGCATTGGGGTGCGCGGCTCGTACACCGACCTGGGTGAAACGGTACCGCGAGGCAACATTCGTTTCCTCGGTGGTGCGGCGACGCGGGCCATGCCTCAATCAAGCGGAAGGCTCGAATTCGCCCGGAACATTGCCAGCGACAAGAATCCGCTCACCGCCCGCGTTTTTGTGAACCGCGTCTGGCATCATCTCTACGGCGCTGGACTCGTGCGCACGGTGGACGACTTCGGCCACCTCGGTGAAAAGCCCTCCAATCCCGAACTGCTCGACTGGCTGACGCATCGCTTCATTGAAGACGGCTGGTCGGTGAAGAAACTCGTCACGCTGATGGTGACTTCGGCGAGCTGGCGGCAAAGCAGTATCGCTGGCGAAGCCTCGCTCACTGCCGACCCCGAGAACCGCCTCTTTCATCATTTGCCCATGCGCCGTCTGGAAGCTGAAGAGATTCGCGATTCCATGCTATTTGTATCACGCCGTCTGGATGCTTCGATGTTCGGTCCACCGATTGATCCCAATCGAACTGCGGAAGACGCGGCCAAACGCCTCGTAAGTGGCCCGATTGATGGCAATGGTCGCCGCAGCATTTATTTGAAGATGACATTGATGGAGCCGCCAAAGTTTCTTGCGCTCTTCAATCAACCAATTCCAAAACTGACGGTGGGGCGGCGGGATGCTACGAATGTTCCCGACCAAGCCCTGGCGCTGCTGAACGATCCGTTTGTAGTCGCGATGGCAAAACACTGGAGCGGAATTGTTCTGAAGGACGATGCGCGCTCGGCTGAGCAACGGATACGACACATGTTCGCAGCAGCCTTTGCACGCCCTCCGAAGCCTGACGAAACGGAGCGATTCGTGAAGCTGGTGCAGCGATCTGCAGAGCTGCGAGGAGTGGGGACTGGAACTCTGTTATCCTGTCAACCGGTCTGGCAGGATGTGGCGCACGCGATTTTCAACCTGAAGGAGTTCATCTATGTCCAGTGAGCAATCCCGGCGGCAAAGGTTGTCACTTAATCCACTCTGCCCGGGTTGTGAGTCGCCAGCGCTGACGCGGCGGAGTTTCCTCAAACGCTCCAGCATGGGATTTGGAATGCTGGCGTTTGCAGGACTTGCAAACCAGTGGGCGGCGGCAGAATCACGACGCCCCCTGCCACATTTCGCGCCGCGCGCCAAGCATGTCATTTTTCTTTTCATGGACGGAGGCGTGTCGCACGTGGACACGTTTGATCCCAAGCCGGAACTCACCAAACGAAACGGCGAAAAAGCACAATGGCAGGCGGACTCGCGCTCGCAAAGTCTCAGCCCGAATCGAAAGTGGTTGAAGAATCTGTGGGAATTCAAACAGCGCGGACAATCCGGCCTTTGGGTGAGCGAGCTTCTTCCAAACATCGCAAACGTTGCCGACGAATTGTGCGTGATCCGGTCCGTCGTGGGCGAGACTCCGCTGCACGGCGCGCAGAATCTTTTGCTCCACACGGGTCGGAGCATTGGAGCTGCGCCGAGTCTGGGCGCGTGGATTTCTTATGGACTTGGAACTGAGAACGAACAGTTGCCAGGTTACGTGCTGCTGAACAACGACTGGGTACCAAACGGTGGCTCGCAAAACTTTGCCAGCGCCTTCCTGCCCGCGAACCACCAGGCAACAATGGTTCGCGCCAAAGGCACGCCCGTGGACAACATCACCGCCGCAGACCCTGCGGACGTGCAACGCGCAAAACTGGATTTTCTTCGCGAACAGGACGGTGCGATGGCAGCAGCTCGCGGCGGCTCGGACGCCATTGAATCCGCCATCCGCAATTATGAAACTGCGGCCCACATGCAATCCCTTGTTCCAAAGTTGTGTGATGTGACCGGCGAGACTCCAGAAACACTCAAGCTCTACGGCGTGGATCGCACAAATGACTACGATCGCTTCTACGCCCTGCAGTGTCTGCGCGCACGGCGACTTGTCGAAGCCGGCGTCCGGTTCATTGAAATCACCTGCCCCCTTACGCACAACAACAATGCCCCATGGGATCAACACGGCGAACTCAAACTGCGGCATGAGGAAAACGCGCGCATCACCGACCAACCGGTTGCCGCACTACTCACTGATTTAAAAGCGCGCGGCCTGTTGAATGACACGCTCGTGCTCTGGGCGGGTGAAATGGGTCGCACGCCTCACGCGGCAGGCAACGATGGCCGTGATCACCACGTCAGCGGTTACACCATCTGGATGGCGGGCGGTGGGGTTCGGGGCGGAATGACTTTCGGCACGACAGACGACATGGGCATGTCTGCGGTGGAAAATCCGGTGGACATCCATGACATCCACGCAACCATCCTG
>CAYSDO010000228.1:0-7375 GCA_964429665.1 uncultured Bifidobacterium sp. | reverse complement strand
GCACGGTGCGCTCCACCCGCGCCGCCGAGGCCGTCGCTGAGCTTGGGTCGTTAGCTGCAAGTTAAGTGAAGGCGAAACCCCTCACTGTGATGCTCGCTGTCATGGCTGTAGTTGCAGTCGTGCTCTTGGTGTTGGCTTCACTCTCCAATGGCCCTCCGTGGATTCCTGTAGAGACGCCGCAGGAGGATCGGCGCGTAGTTCATCCCCTCGGTTTTTCCGTCGTGAAGCCGCCTGGTTGGTTTGAGAAGATTTTTCGCGACGACGACCACAACCTGATGGGTGACGAGATTTATTTACTGCCTACCACGAATAAGGTGCGTTTCCGCCCGGATATCAGAGTCAGCACTTTCACCAACACCCCGGTTTACTTATCCAATTACCATGAAACGCTTTTTCTCAAGATGAAGGCTTACGAGAAGACTGTTCTGCGGGCTGGCAACGGTGATTACTTCACTTATGATGTGTACGTCACCAATAGCGGCAGGTGGTACGAAATCATTTATCAGATACCTGCGGACAGTCGTACGCCTTCGATTACCACTGTGCCCGAGAGCATGATGCCGTACATACAATCGTTCAGACCGATACCATGAAAGAACCAGCAGCTAACCAGAGCGCTGCAGCGCGCCGCCGCCCCGCCGAGCAGTTGGACGGTTCAGGTAATTTGTCAGCGATTGTTGCAGCCGACCGGGCGCTTCCGGCGGCGGCCGTTGAGCTTGGTCGGCCACAATACACATGAATGACTTTGAAACAGCCAAACAGTTTTTTTTGGAAGGCTTGCGTCTTCTTGAATCAAATCATTTTCAAGCAGCCGAGAAACAGTTTGCACGATCCTTGGAACTTATTCCTGACAGGGTATCCACTCTCAACAACCTGTCGGCCATCAAAATCAAACTGAAGCAATTCGCCGAAGCCGAGCAATTCGCGCTCAAGGCCATTGCTCTGGAAAACAAATCACCGGAAGCATGGTCAAACCTCGGAATCGCGCTGACGGCAATGGAACGCCATGAGGAAGCTTTGCAGGCTTGTGACCGGGCGCTCAATGGCAATCCCTCCTACACCAGGGTCTGGCTCACCAAGGCAATGACCCTGCTCAAGCTTAAAAGATATAACGAAGCGTTGCTGGCCTGTGACCAGGCGCTCAAATTGGATTCCGATCAAGATGAGATTTTTTACACCAGGAGTTTGATTCTGAAGGAACTTGGCCGGTCAGACGAGGCACAAAAGGTCTATCTGAAGTCGCTCGAAATGAAGTTTGCTCTATCGCCCGTATTCATTGCGGAGCGGCGCGTGACCCAAAAAGCTGATGCCCTCATCATCAACCAGAAACCGGAGGATGATGGTTCACTCAGGTCATTTGAGAATCTGCACGTTCATTGCTCGAACTTCCCCGGCCAGCTCGCCGAGCGCTTCAGGGATGAGTTTCATTTCAGCTATGTCTATGCGGGAGTTGAAATCAGCGGCCCGCTCCGGTCACGGATTCCGAAGCCAGATTTTGTGATCAACAACCACGTCAATGGGGAACTTGCTCTTTCAGAGGGCAACTTGCCGGGGTTCATTGAGTTGGTTGACAGCTTCGGCGTTCCTGTGGTCAATCACCCAACCAAAGCCGTTTCGACCACGAGAGACGCCTCTGCGAAACTGCTCAACGATGTATCCGGTGTTGTGGTGCCAAAGACCATGCGCTTTTCTTCGACGGGAAAGACACATGAAGCATTGGTGCGGGAAATAGAGGGTCAATACGATTATCCGATGATAACGCGGACACTGACGTCGCAGATGGGCAAAGGGATGACCAAGGTGGACTCCCGGGATGCGTTGGTCGAGGTGCTTTCCTCCGACTTTCCAGAGCAGTTCTTTGTGACGGAGTTCGTGGATAGCCGAGGAGGGAATGAGTTTTTCCGTAAATTGCGGGCGGCGATCGTCGAGGACGAAATCATCATTGTCCGTGTTGACTACGACACATACTGGAATGTGCGTGGACGAAAACCGGAAAAGCGCGTGGCGTTTTATCTGAAAAACATGCATTTGCTCGACGAGGAAAAACGAATATGTAAAGACCCGGAAGCGGGGCTTGGACGCACTGCCATGCAAGCGCTCCAGGCGGTGCGCGATCAGGTTCCCCTGGATGTGTTCGGCATAGATTTCGACGTTGCTACAGATGGGCGGCTGGTCTTTTACGAAGCCAATGCCACCATGAATTTATTTCCCACCGGTAGGAAGGAGGTCCCCAATCCAAAAGAGGCGGAAGACTCTTTGAAGCTGGCATTCCATCGGTACTTCACGTCTCTGGTGGTTTCTCGTTGAGTCGGATCATATCCACCTACAAAACTTCCTTGATGCGGCAGTGTGGCAACCGCAAACGCCGAAAACACTGGGGCATATTTCAGATATTGAATGGTCGTCCCATCCAGACATTGCGAATTCCAGGTGAAAAGTTTGCGCTGGCCAGGTGCGCGTCACGGAACCACGGCCAGTCTTGCTCGATAAATGAAATATCTTTAAGCGAAACATCTGCCCGGCACTGCGGCCACACCGGATGCCAGATGCGGAAAAATCTTTTCCGTCCGCACACGCAATTAAACGCGGCATATCGCTCCATCAACCATTCGTCCAATGAACCACGTTCGCACGGCGTGAATGGAGCGCCGATTTCCAGATCGGCCTGATACGAAAACTCCATCCGGGTTGTCGAATCCATCACCCGGCCGCAAATCCGACCTGCTTCCCAATCCCGCCCATAATTGATCAAGCCATGTCTATAAGGCAGGCCAAAGGTTCGCGGACCCAATGCCACCGCCAACCGGTTTGACAGCCACTCCGCCAGAAAGTGTATCCCCGGTTCGCCATTGTGCTTCACGTAAGTTCGCACGTTGAGGAAGTCATGAGTCGCGATGGGCTTGAACAGCCACGCCCCGAATCTGCCGCCAACGCGCGGGCGCATGTTCTCCATGGAAAACGCAACCAGTGTCACGAACGCGCGCCCATCGTGGAGATCAAGTTGATAAGGCACGGCCCGCCGCAATCGCTCGACGTCCACTTCAAAATGAATCATCAATACCCGCATCCAGTCGGCAAGAAACAAAGGTTCGCCCCATCGCGAAAGCATCCGCATGCGGGCCGCGTTGCCCGGAGTTGCCGCAGTTGGAACGATGGCTTCTGGTTCAACGATGTGCATTTGATCAGAGCGCCGATCTCCGATCCGGCACGTTTCAAACAAAGACCAGTGAGGAGCCGGCTCGGAGACCGGCGCTACGTCACAGGGACGCGTGCGATTTCAGGCGTTGCTCCAAATCCATCACCGCCTCGCGGAACGTCGGGAAGCGAAACTCAAACCCACTCGCCAACAACTTTCCCGGCACGACGCGGCGGCTTTTGAAGATCAACTCGGTCTCCGTTCGCAGGAAGAATGCGCCGATCTCCAGCATCCACTCGGTTGCGGGCAAACCGATGGGCATGCCGCAGACATCGCGGAAGATTTTCATCATTTCCGCGTTTGGCAGAGGATTTGGTGCGCATTGATTGATTGCGCCGTTAAGCTCCCCATGTGCGATGATCCATTCCACGGCGCGACAGAAATCTTCGACGTGAATCCACGAGACGAATTGTTTCCCGCTGCCCTGCCTGCCGCCAAGACCGAGCTTGGTCAGTCGTCGCAGCACGGGGAACACGCTGTTTCTTCCGAGGCCAAGAACCATCGAGGTGCGCAGCGCTACTTTGCGTGTGTTTGGTGTCTTCGCTTCGTTGAGTGTCTGCTCCCACGCCTGCGCGACTTCGACCGAGAAGGCGTCTTTCGCGTCCGTGGCTGAATCCATTTCACGGCTGGATTCATCATGCGGGTTACCGAAGGTGTGCTGATAAACGGTGGCCGTGCTGGAATTGAGCCAGACTCGCGGCGCAGTTTTACATTTAGCAATGGCCTCACCGATGACGCGCGTCGAGTTCACACGCGACTCCATGATTTCGCGCCGGTTCTTTGCGTTGTAACGACAATCCACCGAGCGCCCGGTGAGATTCATTACCACAGTCGCGCCATCGAGTTCGCACGCCCAATCGCCAAGTGACTTCGTATTCCACCCAACTTTGCGCACGCCATCGCTCCGCGCTTTCGGCGAACGCGTAAGGATGACTACCTGCCAGCCAAGTGCAGTAAAATGCCTGGCTAGTTCGCCGCCAAGGAAGCCCGAGCCCCCCGCGAGAATGATGCGTTGAGTAGTCATGGTGAGGGATCAGTGCAGTCGCCAAAGCGCTGTCGCATAGACTGTGGTTAGAAATGTCCAAAGCAATGCGAACAGAACGTGAGCCGCCGTATGCATGGCGTTTCCGCGCCAAAGTTCCGGGCGATAAACAAAAAACTGACAATACAAACGCGCTGCCCAGAAGAGTGACAGTCCGCCCAATACCACGCGTGAAAGCGAACTATGCGCCAGTAGTTCATCGGCGCAAAACAAGCTGACCCCGCCAAAGCCCGCGAGTACGAGCATGAGGAAGCCGGTGTGCACCCAGAAAACTTGGCGGGTGAGCAGGGAAACCCGTTGTAGTTCTTCGCGCCACCCAAAGTGTCGCGCAAATCCAAAGTGTGCGAATGACAGGATCAGTTGGAGAATACCAGCGATTTGCACCCAGGTTTTCATTTGTTTTTCCTTAGCAGAATTGTCTTCACGAACGGAGTCATTCTTTGTCCCTTCAAGATTTCGAATCCGGCAATGTTCGCCAGACGATGCCATTCGTTCCTAGGCATGAAATGCAGAAAGCCCGGGCCGAACGCCGCGAAATTCGCCAGGTCACGGACATGTTCCACAAGCAAAACTGTTCCCGTTGGGGCGAGCACCCGGTGTATTTCGTGAAAGAAAGTTTCGCGACTTGAAGCGCGCCGGAGTTCATGCGCGGCGAACAGCAGGATCACGGCATCGAAAGTTTGGTCGGGAAACGGGAGACGCCGGTGATCCACATGTTCTGCCAGCATCGCGGTGTTTTCCGCCCGTGCCCGCTGAATGCTCGGCTCCGACATTTCTGCGGCGTCATAGAAATCACAAGTCCGCCCGGTGCTTTCGGGAAATAATTCATGGAGCGCGGCGGAACTTTCATCCAATCCCGCGTGGAGGTTCAACCAATGCCGAGGTCGTTCCGGAAGGAAAAACGGAATCCACGTCCACCGATAAAGTATCGACCGGTCATAAATCCAATGTGAAGCCACCAATGAGGCCAGACTCCACCACGCGGCAAGCAATATGCAGCTCCAGACCATCAATCGCAGCCACCCGAGGTTAGGGTTGCCAAACCATAACCACGCGCTGGCCACCAGTATTGCCACTAAGCTGGCGACGTATTGCGACCGGTTGTAGCGCACAATCTGGATGACTCCATCGAATCGGCGTCGCCTCGGTTGAGGGTTAATCCGAGTGTTCATTGTATCATTGGAAGTGGATGGCGGATACCGCGCTTCCACTCGTAGGGAATACCACGGATATGAAACGCGTTCGCCAGGATGGCGCGCTCCCGGTTGAACGGCGGATGATCGAGGAACGAGAGCCGGCGGACGGTGACGGGAACCGGAACGGGTTTCCAATTTTCGCGCACGCCTTCAATGGCTACGATTGAATGGGTTTCCTTTTCGTAATCGAAAGTGAACGGGAGCGGTCCGGCGAATAGGCGGGCTTGATGTAAATCCTTGAACGGCGAAACAGGCGGTGGTGTGTCCATCGGATTGAGAAGTTGTGCGACGACATCAACATCCGCTTCGGCGTTCGGAGTGTTGATTGTGACCCGCGATTCTTCCGCAGTCTCGATGGCGGCTACCTGGGCGAGCCGATACTGATAATGCGTGAGCAAATTTCCGCCCCAAACCATTCGTCGCCGATTGGTGTCGCTGCGAAGGATTCTCAGCCCGCGCAACAACCTCCCGTCCGCAGTGCGAAAGCGCGTGAAAATGCGATAGCCAGCCAGGAAGAAATCCTGCCCAAAAGTGCGTGGCAGAAACGCAGGCCGGAGAGCGCGCGTTTGCACCATTGCCACCGCCAGAAAACCAAAGCCTTCAAACGTGTCGAGAATCAAGCCGGGCGGCAACAATGGTTCCAATGACTCTGCTGGCAGCGCGTATGTCAGCACCAAGGAATGGTCGAACCATGCTTTGACCGGAAACGGATGACGTTGGAGCAAATGACGCATGGTGGTTTATGGCATTTCAAAAAATGCACTGTGACGATGTTGCGCTTGAGCACAGTTCTTGCCCTGGCACGAGTTAGCAAAGTAATGCCGATGCCTGGCGATGAAACGATAGGCCGCGCGGAAAACAGGCATTGCGCCGGGAATCCGGCTGGCGAGCCACAGCGGCCAGAGCCACCAAATGTGCCGGGCGATTTCCATGGCCGCGTCCGCACCGCCAAGTTCACGTCCGTCGGGAAGTTCCAGAATCATCTCGGTGAATCCGGGGCGGTGAATCTCCTTGGGAGCGCTGGCATCTTGCCAGCGTGTTTCCGTTTTCAGTGACGCCTCGCCGGCGAGACGCCGGCGCTCCCGGGATTGAAGCGGGGCCAGCGCAAATCCATTCAGACCCAGCACCCGCTCCATTCGCCGCGCCCACCCCAGACAGAACGCGCACTCGCCGTCGTAGAGCAACCGACCGGCAGTGACGGTAGCATTTCCATCTGTCATTTCCGTAATCACAGAAATTAGTCTCCAAATAAAAAGGCGGGGTCAGCCGCCAATCCCCAACAGCTTCCTGATCTTGTCCCCCGCTTTCACGAACTTGGTCAACGCGCCTGTCGGCCATTGGCGAATCTGGCCGTACCAAGCGGTAGTGACGTCAAAGAAGTCAGCAAGTTCTTTAAGCTTTTGCTCCGTGTATTCGTCCGTTTCCTCGTCCTTGTGCGCTTCGGCCACGCAATCGCGGAGCATGGCGACGGTCGGATCAATCTCGCGCTTCTTCCGTTCGTCCAGCACCACGCGGAACATTTCCCACACGTCTTTCATGCTCTCGAAATGATCGCGTGAATCGCCGAGGACATGGACTCGCTTCACGATTCCCCATCCCTGAAGTTCCTTGAGGCTGTTGCTGACGTTTGAGCGTGCGACAACAAGCGTATCGGCGATTTCCTCCGCATTGAGGGGTTTTGGAGAAATAAAAATCAGCGCGTGCATCTGAGCCACAGTGCGATTGATGCCCCAGCGCGTTCCCATCTCACCCCAGTGGAGTATGAACTTCTGTTGGACTGAGCTAATTTTTGCCATATTTCGATTGTTTCTGCCTGAACAGAAATTACAGAATGATTGTTTTCGGGTCAAATTCTTTCTTCAACCATTTGACTCTCCATTCAATCTTATAAAAAACGACTCGCGGCCTGTTGGCACATTTCACCTCAATGCATTCCGGGTG
>CAYSDO010000227.1:0-7377 GCA_964429665.1 uncultured Bifidobacterium sp. | reverse complement strand
GTTCGGAACTTTTCTCACATGGCTCTCGGAAAAGACCGCGCCGGTGTTTGTGGTCGCGACGGCAAACGACATTTCTCAATTACCGCCCGAGTTGATGCGCAAGGGACGGCTCGATGAAATCTTTTTCGTTGATCTACCATCCGAAGAGGAGAGTGCGGCGATTTTTGAGATTCATCTAAGGCGTCGCGGTCGTTCTCCGGAAAAGTTCGATATTTTTGCGCTCGTAGCGCAGAGCAATAATTTCAGTGGTGCGGAGATCGAACAGGCGATTATCAGTGCAATGTTCGACGCGTTTTCGGTGCAAGCAGAACTCACGACTGGGCACATCCTCGAAGCGTTGCGCCAGACCGTGCCGTTGTCAAAAACGATGGACGAACAGATCAGCCGACTGCGCACGTGGGCCGATGGTCGTGCGCGGAATGCAAACGGAGCGCGACCGGTCCCCGGTCGCAGCGCGTGATGACGACGAGAGCAACGAAATTTATCGGCGCTTCTCTGCCGGGTCACGCTCTGCGGGCGAGTGACTGCTCGTGCTCAGGGCCGGAATTAAATGTAGTTGGTTTGTACGCGTCACTTTGCATACTGGCGCAACCACAGAAACAAAAAAATGAGCCGGTTTGGAAATCTGGAATTTGAAAACAGCCATGAGGGCGAATCGCACGAATGCGCTTCGGCTCACGACGAAGCGTATTTCATCACCAGTGCCAGGAAGGCGTTCGAGTTCGCTGAATTTGAGAAGGCCTTGCGCTGGTTTGCCAAGGTGCTCGAGTTTAATCCGCAAAACACCGCTGCGTGGACGGGTCAGGTGCGTTCGCTGATTGAACTCGGCGAGTTTCGAGAGGCCGTGCTTTGGGCTGACAAGGCACTGGAGCGTTTCCCTCACGAACCCGAGCTGCTCGCGGCCAAAGGCGTCGCGCAGGGTCGCGATGGGAAACTTGAAGAAGCCATCGCTCTATCGGATGCGTCCATCGAGGAGCGCGGTGACACGCCTTATATCTGGCTTGCTCGTGCCGATGTGTTGCTTGCTCGCAAGGAAGCACGCGCCGATTACTGTTTCGACAAGGCGCTGGCCATCGCACCTGGGGACTGGGTGGTGCCGTGGCTTGCGGCCCGCATCCGCCATTACTACAAACAAATCACGGTCGCCGTGAAGCTACTGCAAATCGCGCTGGAGCGAAACACTACACACTCCCTGCTTTGGCTTGAACTCGGCAATTGCCAGCTCGCACTCGGCATGACCGGCCCGGCGGAACGCTCGTTCAACGAGGCGCGGCAGTTGAATCCTGATTGCTCCGAAGCGCGGCTCGCGTTGACGCGCGTGGCGGCGACGGGTTTCTGGTTGCGAGTGCGCGGCGCATGGCGCCAAATCTTCGAAAGATGAACCCCGGCCCTCTTGACCAACTGCTCCGCACCGCCTCTGAAAACGAGGCGTCCGATCTCCACCTCATCGTCGGTGTGCCGCCGGCGTTTCGCGTGAACGGTGAGATCATTCTCGCCGATGGCGATGCGCTTTCCGAGAAGGACATCGTTGCCATTACCGACTCGATGCTCAACGACCAGCAGAAGAAAAAGTTCGATCAGGATTGGGAGCTTTGCATGTCGTTCCTGCATCCCACGGCGGGTCGCATGCGTGTAACGCTATATCGTCGCAACGCTCACGCCGAACTCAGCCTGCGCTTTTGCGGACATGATATTCCGAGCCGTGAGCAACTGGGTTTGCCACCACAGGTTGACGAACTTGCTCGCAAACCGAACGGACTCGTGCTCATCACCGGTCCGACGGGCGCGGGCAAGACCACGACCATGAATTACATGGTCAACCTCATTAACCAGGAGCGCCGTTGCAAGATCGTCACCATCGAAGACCCTATTGAATACGTTCACGACAACCGTTGCGCCATCGTCGTCCAACAAGAAGTGATGACGGACGTGCGCTCATTCAACCGCGCGCTCATTCATGTCTTGCGCCAGGATCCAGACGTGATTGTGATTGGCGAGTTGCGCGACCCCGAGACCATCGCCACCGCTCTCACCGCTGCGGAAACCGGCCACCTTGTTTTTGCGACGATGCATTCACCCAGCGTCTCTCAGGCGGTGGAACGTATCGTCGGGGTGTTTGAAGGCAGTACCCAGCGGCAGGTGATTTTGCAATTGTCGAATTCACTCCAGGGAATCGTGGCGCAGGAGTTGTTGCCCGCTGTGGATCGCAATCGTCGTGTGCTTGGCTATGAACTCGTAATCGCCACCGGTGCGGTGCGAAATATCGTTCGCGAAAATCAAATGCACCAGTTGGAAAACATCATTCAGATGGGCCGCAAGGAGGGAATGGTGCTCATGGACAATTGTCTTCACGATCTCTACAGCAAAGCTCTCATTACCTACGACACTGCAGTGAGCCGAGCACGCAATCCTGACAAGATCACCAAGCGAAACGGCTGATGCCGGTCTTGGGTTGGGTCTTGTTCGCTTCTGATTCTCTGATATTGTTCGCGCCCTGATGAATTTGAATTATTGCTTTGGTGTCGTCCGAGTCTTTCGTGGTTAACCCGCCATGTCCACCATCATCTCCGCCTCCGAAGTCACCGTCCGCTATGGCGCGCGCGCGGTGCTCGACGCCGCCACGCTGGCCATTGACGAGAGCGACCGCATCGGGCTGGTCGGCCGCAACGGCTGCGGCAAGACGACTTTTTTGAAGCTGCTTGCCGGGGTGCAGTCGCCGGACATCGGCGATGTCTCGCGACGGCGTGATCTAGTAGTAAGTTATCTGCCGCAGGATTTCATGCTGGACGCGACCAAGTCGGTTTACGAAAACATCCGCGATGGCGCGAAGCCGGTGCTCGATTTGATCGCCGAGTTCGAATCATTGCCGCACGACTCGAAACGTCATGAGGAACTGGAACATCGCATCCAATCGCTCGAAGGCTGGACGCTCGATCAACGCATCGAGACGGCGATGTCGCATCTGAATTGTCCTACGGGTGATCGTCGCGTTGATACGCTTTCCGGCGGCGAGAAGCGACGTGTGGCAATGTGCCGCGCGATTGTTTCGCTGCCCGACTTCCTGATTCTCGACGAGCCAACGAACCATCTTGACCCCGAATCCATTGACTGGGTCGCGGATTTTCTCGATGAGTTTCATGGTTCGTTTCTCGTTGTGACGCATGATCGCTACTTTCTCGATCGGGTGGCGAAGCGCATGGTTGAGTTGTACGACGGAAAGTTCTGGTCGCACAACGGCAACTACACCGATTACCTGCTGGCCAAGGCGGAACGCCAGGAAGCGGACGCGACCATCGAGCACAAGCGGCAGATGTTTCTGAAAAAGGAACTCGCCTGGGTGCGGCAAGGCCCGCGCGCGCAACGCAGCAAACAGAAGGATCGGTTCGAGCGCTACTACGATGAAGCGGCGAAGGAAGGGCCGATGGTCGAAGAGGACATGGAACTCGTCATCCCGCCGCCGCCGCAACTCGGCAATCGCACGGTGGAAGTCACCAATCTCGGGATGACGCTCGGTGGGAAGAAGTTGTTCAGCGGATTCAGCTACACATTCGAGAACGGGCAGCGCATCGGCGTTTGCGGGCGGAACGGTCTCGGCAAAACCACGTTGCTCAAAGCCATCATCGGTCAGCTTCCGCCCACCGAAGGCACGGTGAAGATCGGGCAACTCACCAGGTTCAACTACGTGGATCAA
The DNA here is from genome assembly GCA_964429665.1 of uncultured Bifidobacterium sp. Lineage (GTDB taxonomy): Bacteria > Verrucomicrobiota > Verrucomicrobiia > Limisphaerales > JADLHS01 > JADLHS01. The sequence goes on along the minus strand of CAYSDO010000227.1, from coordinate 3,686 downwards.
GGTCGCTTGCAATTGAACGAGGAGCGCACGGTGCTGGATGAAGCGTCCGACGGCACGGAATTTGTGATCTGGGGCGATTCAAAAATCTCGGTGCGCTCGTATCTGAAACGGTTTCTGTTCTCGGACGACCGCATTACGACGCAGGTGCGAAAGCTGAGCGGTGGTGAGCGTAGCCGGTTGTTGCTCGCCAAAATTCTGAAGTGCGGCGGCAACTTCCTCATCCTCGACGAACCGACGAACGATCTCGACCTGCCGACATTGCGCGTGCTGGAAGAAGCATTGATCGCGTTTCCGGGAATGGTTCTCGTCGTGAGCCACGACCGCTATTTCTTGAATCGCGTCTGCACGAACATCCTCGCGTTCGAGGGTGACGGGAAGATTTCCCATAGCGTGGGTGACTACGATTACTACCTGGAGAAGAAGCAACGCGCGGCCGTAGCGGCGTCTCGGCAGAATGCCGCCATCGTCTCGTTGAACAAGTCAGCGGCGCTCTCCCGAGACGCGGCCACGCCAAAGGTAGCCAAGCCGCGCAAACTTTCCTTCAAGGAACAGCGCGAACTGGAAGGCATGGAGGTGCAGATTCACGCCGTCGAGGCCGAGGTGGCGCGGATTGAAGGCTTGTTTGCCGATCCCGATTTTTTTCGCAAGCACGCTGCCCAAGTCAACCAACTCACAACTGAACTGGATGCCGCAAAGGAAAACGTGACGAAACTTTATGCACGATGGGAGGAGCTGGAGGCGATTCGATCGGCTTCGGTTGCGTCGGAGTCACAGGCCGGCTGATGTGGACATATTTTACTTGTTCGGTTGAAAATCGATTGAAGTCGGCTTCACGAGGTATGTTCCTAGAGCCTGTCATGAACATTTGGTGAACAGTGATTTGAGCATGAGCATGGCGAAGGCGAGCCAGTGATAGCCCGCCAGGGTCGTGGCGAGCCGCTCGTAATCGCGGGCCAGGCGACGAAATCGCGCGGCCCAGGCAAAGGAGCGCTCCACCACCCAGCGGCGCGGCAACAAGACAAACCCTCGTTTTGCCTCGTGATGCTTGACCACTTCCAAATGCACGCCGTGCTGCGCGGCCGCCGTCGCGGGTTCTTCGCCGGTGTAGCCTTGGTCCACAAACGCCACTTGGACGTGGTCGCCGGTGGCGGCTTGCAGCGCTTGCGCCAACTCGGCCACCTGTTTCCTGATGCGATCGGATTCGCCAAGTGATGAAGTGTTGCGGGCGACTGACTCAGCAGTGGAATGGTTGGGTAAGACAAGGCTATCCGGGGTACGCGTCAAGCGCGTGGATGCACCTCCTGCGACGTTTGAAAAGCACGATGCAAACTTTGATCTCGTTGCGCTGACCGACGCTCAAGCTCCGCCGGTCTGGGCAAGGCATTACGAAATAGGCACGGATCGGCCGGTTTTCGCGGACTATGATGTCGTCAAGCGGTATGCATTTTCAGAAATTGGTCGCGAAATGCGCACTGGCACGGCGTGGTATGGAAACTGGCCCGAATTACTTTTGACACGTGATTATCCGCAGTGGCGCGCCAAAGTACACTCTGACCAAGCGTCCAAGAGAGCAACCACAATCTCTCCCGCTAAATGACGCTTACCGATTCCTGCTGATTTTTTTCAAGATTGTTGTGGATTATTTGTGGTCGTTTGTTACAGTCGCCGCCCTCAAAAAGAGAAAGTTGCTCTATTTGGGACAAACGAGCGGTTCGCCGCTAATGCAACATTTTTTGAATTAATTGTGACCGCAAAGAAAAAAACAGTAAAAAACACAAAACGCACCATCCCACACGCCGTTGCCACTGCGGCGGCCATTTTGGGTCATTCGGTCGCGAGCGTGAAGAAGGAAGCCAACCCCAAGAAGATCAAGGCAGAGTGGCAGAAGTATTACAACCGTCTGCTTGAATTGCGCGAACAACTCATGCGCCAGATGAACGGACTGGCCAAGGAATCAGCACAGGAGATTGCCGGTTACAGTCTGCACATGGCAGATTCAGGCACGGATAATTTCGATCGCGACTTCGCGTTGAGCCTGCTTTCGTCTGATCAGGATGCAGTTTACGAAATTGAAGAAGCGCTCAAGCGGATTGAGAAGAAAACCTACGGTGTGTGCGAATTGACAGGGAAGCCTATTCCCAAGGCGCGCCTGGAAGCGATTCCGTGGGCGCGTTTTACTGTTCAGGCTCAGGCACAACTGGAGCGGGACGGAGCGTTGCGTCAACGACGACTCGGCGCATTGGGCACTGTGGATGCCGCAGGCGGTCCTGATGTGGAAGAACCAGATGAGCCGGATGCCGAGGAAAAGCCTGCTGTAGCAAAAGAGAAGGAATAATTTATGCCGCGAGAAATCATCACTATCGAATGCACGGAAGCCCGCAAGGAGGGCAAGTCACCGTCGCGCTATACCACCACACGCAACAAGAAACTTCAGACCGAAAAACTCGAACTGAAGAAGTACAATCCGGCCCTGCGCCGTCATACGTTGCATAAGGAGATCAAGTAATCATGCCACGCAAGACAAATACCGAAAAGGATCGTCGCGGCAACCGCCGTGGCACAACCGAACGTCGCACGCCCCGTCCGAAGCCGAAAATTGACTTCACCGTGGACGCGCTGGATTTCAAGAACACAAATCTGTTGCGGCAGTTTGTGACTGATCAGGGCCGCATCCTGCCGCGCAAATACACCGGTCTTCCTGCGCATTATCAGCGCAAACTCAACCAGGCGATCAAGCGCGCGCGCCAGATGTTGCTGGTGAAGTAACCGTTTTCGTGCTGCCCCGCCCGCATTCACGGGCGGGGCATTCTTTTTGTCGCCGTTTGCAAACGTCTTGCAACAGTTGTGTGACATGGCCTGATTTTTCATGGACTATCTCATCCTCCTTTCCAGCATTGCGATGGGTGTGGTGACGGTGTTTGCGTTCAAGCTCACCGAGGCCCGGCACATCAAACTGCTCAATGCGTTCACCGGCGCGTATCTGCTGTGCCTGACGATGCTGCACTTGCTGCCGGAGCTTTATCACAGCCACGACAGTACCCCACATCGAAGCGAACTCCTCATCGGAGCGTTGATTTTGACAGGTTTTTTTGTTCAGGTGGCGCTGGATGTAATCTCGATGGGGGTTGAACATGGCCATTCCCATCCTTTGCAAGGGCGGATGCCGATTGGCGTGGTCGCGGGGCTTTGTCTCCACGCGTTTGTTGAGGCGATGGCGCTTGGCGATGCTCAACATCATCACGACCCTGAATCCCGAAAAATGCTCCTCGTGAGCATCGTCGTCCATAATTACCCCGTTTCAATTGCACTGCTCGGGATGTTGCTGCAATCGGGAATGAAACGCAGGGCGGCGCTTGGGATGTTGGGGTTATTCGCAGCCATGGCGCCGTTAGGCATGTTGATCAGTGCACATACGCCGTTGATGAACTATTCCCGCGAACTGATGGCGGTTGTCATCGGCATCTTCATGCATATCTCGACAACGATTCTTTTTGAGGCGAGCGATGTGCACCGGTTCAATTTCGCCAAACTTGCTGCCATCATTGTGGGCGCGGTGCTCGGCGTGGCGAGCGTGCTGGCGCATTGAAACATGGTCTTCGGTGGCGTGCTCAAGTTGGAGAGTGAGTAGCTCACCGTAACGGCATGGGAGCCGTTACACTTCGGCTGTGGTTTTCCTGGCTTTGCCC
>CAYSDO010000226.1:0-7409 GCA_964429665.1 uncultured Bifidobacterium sp. | reverse complement strand
AAAGTATTCACCGTCGTGATTGCGGGGATGTTTTTTGGAAACACTCACGCGGGAGCGGGGAGCGCTGACAGCAATATCGCGGATGTCGCTTTCCACCAGAGCATCGTTGTAGGTGTAGCTTACCCAGTCACCCTGCGCATCCCACACGTGAACGTGCGATCCGCCTCGCAATGCGCCCGCTGTGAAGGGTGGCGTAAGATCACGCCCGTCAAGATTCATCGCCACGCCCGGCTTTGACCAATCCACGATGACACCCTGGCGATGGCTGAAGTCGTATTGCCAGTCGGGTGTGGGATTTTCCGGGCCGAGGATGAACACCGATTTCTTTTCGCGAGGACTGCAGGTCACTACACCACAAAACGCGCCGTTCTTGGATTCGTAGATGACCTTGATTTCGCCGGTGTGGACATTCACTGCCTCGATACGCGGACCATCGAATCCTGTGGCGCGCATGTCATAGACAATCCATTCGCTGTCTGGCGACCAGACGCCCGCGTTTGTCAGGATGTGGTTGTGTTGTGCCTTGGTGATCTGGCGTTCCTTGGCAGGAAAACTCGCGTGAGGTGTTTCGGTATGGCAATTCAAAGTCATAAAGGTAAGGCCGAGCAAGGCCAGGCGTCGCAGTGAACATGGTTGAACGGCAATGTGTTTCATGGTCTGTCAACTCGGAATTGACAGAGGATTTTCCATTTTGGCTCCATGCTTGTAAAGATTGGAAAACGCGGGTGCTGGAAATGCGAGCAGTAAAACCTTGCCGCCTTGAAACCACTATGGTCTGCTCATCCGTAAGAACCCGAACAGGAAAGCCGTCCAGATGAATTTGCTTATGAGTGCTTCAATAAAAGCCAAAGCCCTCCGTTCCACCCGGATTCCTGCGTCGGCGTTCACCTTGATCGAACTGCTTGTCGTCATTGCCATCATCGCCATTCTCGCAGGTATGCTGCTGCCCGCATTATCCCGGGCCAAGGAGAAGGCAAAAGGAATCCAATGCCTCAGCAATATGAAACAGCTCACGCTCGCGTGGACCATGTATCCCGATGATTACGGCGGCAATCTGGTCTGGAACGCGCTTTCGCCAACCGATCCTGGTTGGGTCAAGGGGATTCTTGATTACAACGGCGGCAACAGCGACAACACCAACACCATCTTCCTCACAGATCCCCAGTACGCCAAGCTGGCGCCTTACACGGCGAAGACCGCTGGCATTTACAAATGCCCTTCTGATCGAAGCACCGTAACCATCGGCGGCGTCAAACATCCCCGTGTGCGCAGCATCTCAATGAGCCAGGCGATGAATTCCCCGGACGATTGGTCTTCCTTTCTTACCCACGCCAAATATCGGGTTTTCCGCAAAATCTCAGACTTCGGCAAAATGGGAACTGCCAATGCCTATGTCCTGATCGATGAACACCCGGACAGCCTCAATTATGGAGATTTTGCTGTCGCCATGAACGACGGAATTCCTGATTCGGGCCTCTACATGATTGATGTGCCTGCCAGCTCTCATAACGGGGCAGGCGGACTCAGCTTTGCCGATGGCCACGCAGAAATTCACAAGTGGCTCAACGCTCAGACAAAAGTGCCCGTCACCGGTGTTTTTATGTCTTCTTCCGTAAGATTGACCCCGGGCAATCAGGACATGCGTTACTTGTCCGAACATTCTACTGTCCGCAACTAGCTGCCGGCGTTCCGACTCCTGCCCCTGATCATTCAGAAAAGCGACATCCAGATCGCACCGCTAAAGCCCGTTTCATTCATTCCTCGTCACTATTGATCTGTTGCAGACCTTGGGTGAGTTGGTATAAACCTCCGAGCCAGAATCCGGGTTACAACACCAAATGAAAATTAATCCTCGCTTCAGCGTAGTTGCTTTGCTTCTGTCCACATTGTCATTCCTTTCGTTCGGCCAATCATTGCCGGTGGACAAGGAAGGCAAGCCGCTCAACCTCGACTTTGAATCCGGCACTCTCAAAGACTGGTTCGCCGAGGGCAATGCCTTCGAGCGCCAGCCGGTTCGCGGCGATACCGTGAGTGTCCGTCGCTCCGACATGAAGAGCGGTCACGCTGGGAATTTCTGGGTTGGGAGCTACGAAGTCGGAGGCGACGAACCCCAAGGCAAGCTCGAATCCACGCCTTTCAAGGTCACCCAACCCTTTGCCAGTTTTCTCGTTGGCGGCGGTTCACAGGAGAGCACGCGTGTCGAACTCGTTCTCGCGGACACCAAGGAAGTCTTTTTCAAGGTTTCAGGTAACAACGAAGAAACGATGAAGCCCGTGGTGGTGGATTTGGCGAAGCAGGCTGGCAAATCAATCTTCATCCGCGTTGTTGACCAGTCCAGTGGCGGCTGGGGGCATGTCAATTTCGATGACTTCAAACTTCACGCCACCCGGCCCAAGTTTGCCAATGAGGTCAACGCAGCCACAGCAGGCAAAAGCGAGATGCCGCCTTTGGACGTCGTGAAATTCGCAGGCACAACTCCGGAGCAGGCTGCGAAGGAAATGACGCTGCCTCCGGGTTTCAAAGCTACACTTTTCGCCGGTGAACCGGATGTGAAGCAGCCCATCGCCTTCGCGATTGATCATCGCGGGCGGTTGTGGGTGGCGGAGGCCTACACCTATCCGATCCGCGCGAAGGAAGGCGAGGGGAAGGATCGCATCCTTGTGTTTGAAGACACCGATGGCGATGGCAAATTCAATCGCCGAACGGTGTTCATGGAGGGATTGAATCTCGTGAGCGGATTGGAAGTGGGCTTCGGAGGCGTTTGGGTTGGCGCGGCACCGTATCTCATGTTCATTCCAATCCAGGACGGCGACGAACCAAAGCCCGCAGGCAAGCCGCAGATACTTCTCGATGGCTGGGACTACAAACGTGACACGCACGAAACCTTGAACACGTTCACGTGGGGACCGGACGGCTGGCTGTACGGTTGTCACGGAGTTTTTTGTCCCTCGCTTGTCGGTAAACCCGGCGCACCTGAGAATGAACGTCAATGGATGGACGCCGGTGTCTGGCGTTATCATCCCACCAAGCACATCTTTGAGGTCTTTGCCGAGGGTACAAGCAATCCCTGGGGTGTGGACTTTGATGAGCGCGGTCAGTGCTGGACGGAAGGCTGTGTAATTCCTCATCTCTACCACATGATCCAGGGCGGGCGTTACCAGCGGCAGGGTGGCGAACATTTCTCCACCAGTCGCGACGAAACCGCACGCAACGAAAAGCACCGCGAGCAGGGCAGCCGCAAGCCGATCTTCCCCTACATCTATGAGGACATCAAAACCGTTGCCGACCACCTTCACTATGCCGGCGACAAAGGCCCTCACGCCGGAAACGCGCGTTCTGGTGCAGTCGGTGGTGGTCATGCTCATGCAGGCTTGATGGTTTATCAGGGCGACAACTGGCCCGAGGAATACCGCGGGAAGATTTTCATGAACAACATCCACGGCGCGCGCATCAACATGGACATTCCCGAGCGCGCCGGTTCCGGATTTGTGGGACATCACGGCAAGGACATGATCAACTTCAACGACAAGTGGTCGCAGATTCTAAACTTGCAATCCGGTCCCGATGGCGCGGTTTACCTGATTGATTGGTACGACAAAAACGAATGTCACCACAATGATCCGAACGGACATGACCGGAGCAACGGGCGAATTTTCAAGGTGAGTTATGGGGAGGCAAAGTTTGAGAAGGTGGATTTGGAAAAGAATCCCGAGCAGGAATTGATTCAGTTGGCCATAGACAAAAACGATTGGGCCGGTCGCCACGCACGCCGGATTCTGCAGGAGCGGTCCTCTACAGACTCAACGCTCGGAGGAAAGGTTGCAAAACGTATGCCCGCAGAAACACCCGGATATGATCCGGACCAAAAACTTCGGTGGCTTTGGACGTTGCATTCAGCCGGTGGAGCAGGCGACCCGCAATATCTTCTGCACCGCGCCAACCAATTCGTCAGAGCCTGGGAAGTCCAGTTTCTCTGCGAAGATAAAAAGGTTACAACTAAAGTGCTAAAAGAATTGTCCCACCTAGCCCGCGAAGACAAATCCCCCGTCGTCCGGCTTTACCTCGCGTCTGCAATGCAACGATTGCCCGTCGAGGATCGCTGGGACGTGATCGAAGCATTGTCCCAACATGCGGAAGACGCCAACGATCACAACATCCCGCTCATGGTCTGGTATGCGGCTGAACCGCTCGTGGCCAAGGATACCGAGCGTGCGCTCAAGCTTGCTGAGAATTCCAAACTGCCCAAGCTTCTCAATTTCACCGCACGTCGGGCTGGTGCGTTGAATACTCCGGAAGCTTTTGCAGCAATCAAAAAAGCTTTGCTTCGCGCGCCTGATGATTCCCATCGCCTCGACATCCTCAGCGGCTTGAGCACCTCGCTCCAAGGTCAACGCAAAGTCGCCGCCCCTCAAGGCTGGTCGGATGTGGAATCCAAACTGGGTGCAAGCCAGAATACCGAAGTCCGCTCGCTTGTTCAGTCGCTCTCGTTGACGTTTGGCAGCGCGCAGGCTTTGGCTTCATTGCGCAAAACCCTGATGGACGCCAGTGCGGAAGCAGGAGCACGCAGGGCGGCCTATGATTCGTTGTTCGCAGCCAAGGACGAAGGGTTGCCGCCATTGCTTCAACAATTGTTGAAGGATTCCCAGCTCCAAGGCCCGGCCATTCGTGGATTGGCAGCGTATGATTACGCCAAAACTCCCGCTGCCATCCTGGCGGTTTATCCCTCGCTCCCCGCTGGACCGAAACGCGATGCCTTGAACGCGCTGTCATCCCGCGCCGCATTCGCAGTTCCGCTGCTTGCTGCAATTGGTGACGGGAAAATTACCAAGCAGGATTTGACCGCCGATCTCGTCCAGCAATTGCGCAATCTCAAAAATCCGGAGGTCAACGATCTGTTGACCAAGGTCTGGGGTGTGGCTCGGGAAAGCGCTGCGGACAAGCTCGCCGAGATCGGTAGATTCAAAAAGATTTACTATGCCGGCGGTTCGACCCCAGGCGATGCTGTTCGCGGTCGCGTGGTGTTTGCCAAAACCTGTCAGCAATGCCACACGCTCTTTGGCACGGGCGGCAAGGTGGGGCCGGACCTGACCGGTTCAAACCGTGGCGATCTGGATTATATCCTGCAAAACATCGTGGACCCGAACGCCGTCATTCCGAACGATTATCGCAGTTGGAACATTGACATGAAGGATGACCGCGTAATCACCGGTATCGTGAAGGAACAGAATGACCGGGCTGTCGTTGTCGTGACCGCCAACGAAACACTCACGCTCCCGCGCAATGAAATCGCCAAGATGCAGCAAGGCCAGCTTTCCATGATGCCGGAGGGTTTGCTCACGCCGCTTAACGAGCAGGAGGTTCGCGACCTGATTTATTACCTGCGTCAGCCCGGCCAGGTGCCGCTGCTTGCGACTCCAGAAACCGTCGCGCTGTTCTTCAACGGCAAGGACCTTTCCAACTGGGACGGCGACACCGAGCTCTGGCATGTGGACAATGGCGAGATCGTTGGCAAAACCGCCACCGGCCTCAAACACAACGAATTCCTGAAAAGCCAGTTTGTGTTGTCGGACTTCCGGCTTGTCTGCCAGGTCAAGCTCACGCCGAACGCCGCAAACAGCGGCATCCAGTTCCGCAGCGAACCTCACGGCGAATACGAGATGAAAGGTTGCCAGGCTGACATGGGGCAGGGCTGGTGGGGCAAGCTCTACGAGGAAAACGGCCGCGAGTTGCTCTCCAAAAAACCCGGCGATCAGTTCGTGAAAACAAATGATTGGAACACGTACGAGATCCTCGCCGTTGGCGGCAAGATACGCACGGCGCTGAATGGAAACCTGTGCACGGACCTTGATGATCCGCTCGTGGCCATGCGCGGCATCATCGGCCTGCAGGTTCATGCTGGCGGCCCGACTGAAGTGCGCTTCAAGGATTTGAACCTGGAGCTGAATCCCAAGATTGAGATGACCACGGTGAAGTAAGGTCCTGTCTCAAAATTCCAAGCCGTGTTTTGAGATTAAGTTTGGCGGGCATGCAACTGCTGGAGATACGTCTGGGTGCGAAACTGGCAGCTGCGGCAATTGGAATGACTTCGCAGCTACCAAACTCTTCACGACCTGCGGCAGATCTGCCAAACACAGTCGTGCTGCACTTGCGCATGGGTTTTTGACTGATAAGGCGGAAAAGTGCTCTGACTTGGAACAAAGTGGAAGGCGCATGGAAAGTTGCCTCGTGGACCAACTCCCAGCCCTGAAGGGGCGCAACGCCGTCCGATGTAACCGCGAAAACATTTTTGCCAGGGAATAGCACAATGAGCGCAAACCCGTTTTGACCACAGATGGGCACGGATCAACACTGATGCACTCGAACACGATGGCAGCGGAGCGGGGATTCAAGAACCACACGAAAGCAACTTTGCCACCCTGCGTCTTACAATGAGCCACGGCTAAATCCAAAAGACGCTCCTTCCTGACACGGAAACTGCTTAATGCGCCCCCGATAGGAGAAGTTTATGAATAAGGAGCAATTCAATGATCTGCTGATAGCCATGGTTCTGTGTGAAAATGGCATTTCCGACCTGTTGTTCATACCCGGGCGGGTGCCGCAAATGTCCTGTTACGGGCGGTTGCGTTCATACACCAGTGGCTTGATAACTGAACCCGTCAGCACGGAAATGACGGGGCAACTGTCGGAAATCCTCCTGGACGGTAATGCGTTGGCAGCTGATACCTACCGCAAGAACGGTTCCTGCGATTGCAGTTATGCCGTGCCGGGAGTGGCCCGTTTCCGCGTAAATATCTATTCGCAGGCCGGGCACCGGGCGATCGTGATGCGCAAACTCTCCAATGCGGTCCCGCAGCTTGAGGACCTCAAAGTGCCCCCCGTCTTCGAAAAGATCATCAACGAAACTGCCGGCCTGATTTTCCTCACCGGGGCCACCGGCACGGGCAAAACGACCACGCTGGCGGCGATCCTGAACGAAATCAATCGCACCCAGGACATCCATGTAATCACACTCGAAGACCCGATAGAGTATGTGCACGAACCGATTCGCGCGAGTTTCAGCCAGCGCGAGTACGGAAAGGATTACTTCGATTTTTCATTCGGCCTCAAATCGGCTTTGCGCCAGTCGCCGCATACGATCCTGGTCGGCGAAATCCGGGATCGGGAAACGATGGAGGTTGCCATCACTGCCGGAGAGACGGGGCATCTTGTTTTGACATCCCTGCACACGATCAACGCCAGTCAGACGATCAACCGCATCCTTGGTATGTTTGACAAGGACGAGGAGGCGCTCATGCGGCAGCGGCTGGCGGACTCGTTGCGGTGGGTGGTGAGTCAACGGCTCGTTCCAAGGCTGGACGGCGGACTGCATCTGGCCACCGAAGTGATGGGCAACAACCTGCGCTCGCGGG
>CAYSDO010000225.1:0-7414 GCA_964429665.1 uncultured Bifidobacterium sp. | reverse complement strand
CCGGAAAATAATTCACCACTCTTTTCAAGAACTATCAGGATCGTAATGTTTGGGGCGCAACTCCCGATGGTGCTAACCCTTTCTCCAGTCCAAATTCACTGCTTGACCATGCGCCTTGTGCCCGGTGTTCAGGCATCGAAACTCCACTTTCATTCCGCCGGCGACAACGGATGCTTGAATCCATCCTGCTGGATCACCTTCCTTGAAGATGTATGCGACCGGCGGGAGATTTATGAGGTGAATCCCGCTCACATCCTGCGTCACGCTCCAATGATGCGTGTGCCCGAAGAACCACGCCTTCACCTGCCGGCGTGGTCGGATGATTTCCAACAACCGTTCCGTGTCCTTGAGGCCGGCGTTCTGTTCGCTTGCTCCTGGATTGTGATGAATCAGCAGCACAGCCGGCTTCCTTGAGTGTTTGTCCAATGTTTTCTTGAGCCAGTTGAGTTGTTCTCCGCCCAGATTGCCCGGTGTCTGCAACGTCGTTTCAAGTGAATCCAACATGAACCAGTTCACACGCGACGACTCGATCAACGCAACATGATGGTCACCCAAAAGCCGCGTTGCTTTGTGCTCCGGATCAATCGCCTGCCAGAAATGCTCCCGATGATCGTGATTGCCTAGCGCCAGCTGCATTGGAATTCCACCACTGCGGAGTGGGTCAACCAAACCTGCAAGCGTTGCGTAGTCTCCTGCATCGCCTTTTGACCACGCACAATCTCCTACAACAAACGCGCCTGCGGGTCGCCTCGGCAATTGCAATACCTCGTCCACGACCGTTTTTAGGTTTGCGGCCATGTTCGTCTCACGAACTTGCTGATTCACATCAGCCGCAATGTGCGTGTCGGCGAGGAGTGCCCAGGAGTTTGCGTCCCTGCGCTTTGTTCTTGCGAAGGCGGAAGGTGCAAATGCCAGGCCGCCACCAAGCATGAGTACTCGATTGAGAAATTCTCTGCGTGATATGGCCGGGAGATGAATTGGCATTGCGATTTCCTACGTTCTGGGCATCGCGAGGACAAGTTTTTTCATCGGAGATGATGAATACAGATTGGTGATTTTTTTTCCGGCAGCCATCAATCCTTTACCTTGGGCATCAGGAAGGAAATTATCGCCGCTGGCAGGAAGAGAAACCCGGCGTAATACAATGCCAGCCGGTGATCTCCCACCTTTGAGAACAATCCAAAGAAGACCACGCCTACTGCGGACACTGCGCGGCCAATGTTGTAGCAAAATCCCGCTCCCGTGGTCCGCAGCAGCGTGGGAAACAATGGCGGCAGATACATGGTGAACAATCCAAACACACCCTGACAAAACCCGATCACTGGAAACCACCAGAGCAAGGCATGATGATCTCTCGGCACGCAATACGCGCCCATCATCACCGCAAAATACACAAAAAATGTTCCACCTATCGCAGCGCGATAGCCGATCCTCCTCGCCAGCCATCCGGAGAAGAAGTTCCCGATGATGGACGAACCGATGACAACAAACATCGCAATGCCCACGAGATGATTCTTCTGTTCCGGCGACCACGCCGTGACTTCCGGAAGATTCCTCAAATGCTGTGCGTGCCAGAACATGAACGCCCAGTGACCAGTCAAGGAGATGGCGCAGACAATCATGGTGAACAGAGTCACGCGGCGAACGCTTCCATGAAACAGATCTGCAATTCCAGGCTCGCGTTGGTTCGACTCCTTCTTTGCCGTCCTCCACTCATGGGTTTCAGGCACGGCTCTGCGAATCCAAAACACCAGCAGCGCGGGGATCACACCGACAAGGAACAAATAGCGCGGCTCCTGGCCACCGAGCAGTTTGTGTGCGCCCACGGCCATGAGAATCCCGATGTTGACTCCACATTGAAGCACCGCAGCAATCCATGTCCGCCATTTCCTCGGCCACGTTTCGGAGAGCAACGACGCCCCCACCGCCCATTCGCCTCCAACGCCAAGCGCGGCAAGAAAGCGGAAGATCATCAAGTGCCACCACGTTTGCGCGAAGAATGACATGCCTGTAAACACCGCATACGTCAGCACCGTCAGACTCAATGCGCGCGAACGTCCAAGCCTGTCGCCAATGCGTCCAAAGAACGCGCCGCCAAATGCCCAACCCAGCAGGAACGCTCCCTGGATGATCGAAGCATGTCTGCCGACGCTCGGATCGGTCGTGTCTTGAGTGCGGAGCAGTTGTGCCACGAATGGCAATGCGACGAGCGTGTAGAGATGAAGCTCCAATCCGTCAAACATCCAGCCCAGCCACGCTGCGATCCCGGTTTTCCATTGCTGGGGCGAAAGTGAGCGCAGCGTCTCGTTCGATTGTGCTCGATTGTCAGTCATGAATGGCCCGGAGGCTATGCTCGACACAGTTTCACGTCGAGAATACACTCATCATTGAGAGCCGGACGCAAACAAACCCACCTCCAAATGTTCGCCACCAGGAAACAAACCTGCCTCGTGTTCTACGACGGAGTCTGCGGACTATGTGACAGGGCTGTTCATTTCCTGCTGGTAAGAGACGCAACCCAAGCGATCAAATTCGCCCCGTTGCAGGGCGAGACCGCTCGCAAACACCGGCAATTACCACCCGCCACCGACAGCATCGTGCTCATTGTGGATACCGGCACAGGCCGCCAGCAAACGCATCTTCGTTCCGATGCGATGCTGAGACTATTGGATCACATCGGCGGATTCTGGAGGATCGTCTCCTGGCTGCGAATCGTTCCACGTCCGCTTCGTGATTCGATCTATGATGCCGTGGCGAAGCGCCGCTACCGGTGGTTTGGCAGGTTCGATGTTTGCCGCATTCCTCCAGCCGGATTTCGTGATCGCTTACTGCCGTAAACGGTGACGCGCGGCCAAGTCTGTGCGCGCTCCTCCCAGTTCACGGCTTGCCGATGGAGCGTTCGAGCTTTGATACGGCCACAGCATAATCGCGCTGGGCTTGAACTTGTGTGGTTCGTGCCTCGGTCAGGGCAGTTTCGGCATTGAGCACGTCGAGCTGTGTGGCAGTGCCGGCATCCGCGCGCGCCTTGGCGAGACGCAACGCCTCGTCAGCCTGCTCCTGGACCTTCTTCTGAGACTCCAGGACTTCACGCGCCCCTACAAACTCCGAGTAGGCGGTGCGGACTTCCAATTCGATCTTGCTGGCCGAGTCATCGAGTTCGATGCGCGCCTTCTCCTGCTGGGCTTTGGCTTGAACTATTTTTCCGCGCGTCAGGTTGCCGTCAAAAATGTTCCAGCTCATCTGTGCGCCGACCTGCCAGCCGTCAACTTCACGGGCCAGATCAGTGGTGAAACTCGAATTGCGCCAGCCCCAACCGGCAAATCCCTGCACGCTTGGCAACATGCCGGACCGTGCGTTGACAATGTCTTCCTTGCGCCGCAACTCCGCCTTTCTGAGCGCAGCGAGTTCTGTGCGGTTCGCCAGGGCCTGACCGATTGCGGCGGACAATTCAAACTGCACAGGCGGCAGCTCCAACGTATCCGTGAGTTGCAGCGGGATGTCTTCGCCGACTTCGCGTGGCAGATCGAAGCCGAGCAGGTTGGCGAGATTGTTTTTGGCGACGCGATGGGCGTTACGGGCGCGAATGAGGGCGGGTCTTGCATTGGCTACCGCGACCTCGGCGCGCAACACGTTGAAGCGCGGCACCGTGCCGGCGTCGAGACGCCGTTGCTGGTCGTCCTGCTCCTTGCCAAGCAGGTTCACGGAAGCTTCGCGCACGATGATCTGCTGTGCTGCCACCAGCACGTCGTAATACGCCACACGCACCGCCAGCAGCGTATCCGCGAGCACGGTCTGATGTTGAAGCAGGGATTGCTCGCGCGTCAGCTTTGCAGTGCGCAACGCGGACGACATGCGACCGCCTTCATAAAACGATTGCACCAGTTGCAGGCCGGTATTCCAGCTTTGATGCGGCGTTCCCACACCCGGCACAGGGAAGGATTCAATGGATTTGGGATCGTAGTCGGTGTAGTTGCCGGTGGCCTGAACCTTCGGAATGACGACTGCCCGTGTCTGGATGACCACGCCGTGTTGGGATTCAACCTCGGCGCGCGATTTCAAGATGGCGCGATTTTGCTGAAGGGCCAGATTGAATGCCCGTTCCAGCGAAAGCGGGGCGGAAAACGCCGTAAGAGTGATTTGATTCGTCTCCGCCTGGCTGTGCTGGTTCAACATTGCCAGCACTGCGCAAAGCAAAAACGAAAAAGCAGTCCGCTGGATGGGGGAAACGATGCCTCGATGTCGCATAACATTCATTCGCCTCCACAGTATGGACGAAACGCCCTGCCGGACTCAATACTTTGCTCAAAGGAATGATGATGTGAATTCATGAACCAAAAAGTTGCAATATCGAAGACTGCGCACTAATGTCCGCGCGCCCGGAAAAATATGTTGAACCATTCGCACACTCATACGCACAAAACGACTGCCAGCCATCATGCGCACCCCGCCGTGAATGGCCACGGTCACCGTCACTCTCAAACCAGCCGCGCCATACCCGCTCCGAAGCTCGCTACGGCCAAAGGCACCTACTCGAAGATATTCCGCTGGCACAAAACCGACGCGGCAGCACAGGAGCCGCACGCGGTGGAAATCGTCGGTTCGTTCACGGACTGGCAGCGCGTTCCGTTGACCCACGACAAGGTACACAAGAACTGGAATCTGACGCAGCACAGCATCGAGAGCAATAAAACGCACCACTATATGCTGCTGGTGGATGGCAAACCAGCTGCCGACAAGAATTGCGACGGCTACGCGATTCCACATGGCGATCAGGAGAAGGAATTCGCAATCCAAACGGCGCGAGGTCCGAGGTTGTTCATGCTCTTCGCACAAACGAAGTAGGGCAGGGGCACAGACCGGTCAATCCCGGCGAATGATGATCCTGGGGCGCGGTGGCACGGCAGCGATTCTGGAATCAACTTCCATCAGACCCAGGCGTCGTTGTGCGGCGAAGGCATGAGGTGTTTCCGGGAATTCCCGGACGATACGTTCAAGGATTTCGCGTGCCCCGTTTTTGTCTTGGTGATGTCTGAGCTTCCAGGCGGCGAGCAAGCCGAGCCATTCTGCGCGTTTGCCGTCCGGAGGATTCTGAATTTGCAGAAGCAATTCGACCTGTCCGATTCCCAGGTCGGCGCGTGCGAGCTTTTCGGTGAACAACCGCGCCAGTCTTTCGCGCGCGGCAGTGTCGTCCGGATAGTCCGTCAGAATGATGCTCAGTTGTTTCGCACGCTCCGTGGCCTCCTTGCGCTCCGCTTCACTCGGAGGGGTTTCGTCGGTCTTTTCAAAATCATCGTTCAACGAAGGCAGCGCGATCTTGTGTGCGTGTTTTTGTTCCATCATTTCGGCGACGGAACGGGGCAGTTGAGACCGCCGCGCTTCGGCCATACGCGCGAGATGCGAGCCGGGAAGACGATTCACGATGACGAGCAACGCGCGGGCTGCGGCATCGGGATTGCCGCCGATTTTCAGATACCAATCCGCCAGCTTGTGCAACGCCACGGACATCTGCGGCGGCGTGATGGCCGGTTGATCGCAAAGTTCCATGATGATCTCCTCCGCGCCCGGCAGATCGTTGAACTGTTCGGCGTAAAGAGTCGCCAGCATGAGCCAGCCCTCAAAATCGTGCTCGCGCCCTTCGAGTTGCTTGATGATTTCCTGTTCGGCGGCGGCATATTTGCCGAACTTCATCTTGGCGATCGCACTCGAATACATCGGCGGTGCCATGACCTTGTGCAGCAAAGTCGGGCCATAGCCGACGATCGGCAGCAGGATTGCGATTGCCGCCAACCCCAGAACCGGCCAGCCTGCGATCCAGAACAGGCCAATCACAGGCAACATCATCGCGCAAAGACTCGTCAGGCACAGACTGCGGAAGTCATCGCGGGTCTCACTCTCAATTTTGCGCCATGTTTGAAACAGCACGATGCTCATGGTCACCGCCGCCCAGTAGGTGCTCACAATAAATATGCCCGAACTCATGGCTCGAAGGAAAGCCGGCGTCCAGTTCCTTCCTGCGTTTTGCGCGGCTTGGATGTTGGGCATGAACGGTTGCAACGTCTGGGACAGGCCGATGTTCATGAGCGCCCAGAGGATGAGTGGAAGGACAAATCCCTTTACGAACCAGGGCCATTCCGAAAGCACGGCTGCCTTGCGACGCGCTTCTGGCACAAAGCGCCATTGGGTGGACACCGCCATGGCGATGAACCCCACCCCGGCCAGCGTGGAGAAAATGAGGGTGATAAACCACATGACTCAGCGTACGGATGTCACCTTGGGTTCATGTTTGAAGATGGTGCCGACGGAGGGGGTCGAACCCACACACTCTTACGAGTACCAGATTTTGAGTCTAGCGCGTCTGCCAATTCCGCCACATCGGCCACCTGACAATGAGATAACAGTTCACATCGCGAGTTGCAAACATGATTTGCTGCACACAATCCTGCCAGGAACGGTTACGCAACAATGATGTTCACCATTCTCTTGGGCACGACGATGATTTTCTTGATCGTCTTGCCGTCGAGAAAGGGCTTCACCTTCTCTGCGGCTTTGGCGGCGGATTCGAGCGTGGCGCTGTCGGCGTCCACGGGGACTTTGATGACGTCGCGCATCTTGCCGTTCACGGAGACGGGAATCTCGATCTCGCTTTCAACGAGCAGTGCTGGATCAAACTTCGGCCATTCGGCGTAGGGCAGGGACGTCGCGTGTTGGCCGAAGGTCGAATGCAATCGTGCCCAGAGTTCTTCCGCAAGGTGCGGCGCGAACGGGGCGAGCAATTGCAGGAAGGTTTTCATTACTGGCAACTGTTTCGTCTGCCACGAGTTGGCTTCATTGATGAACACCATCATCGCGGAGATGGCGGTGTTGAAGCGCATGCCGTCGAGGTCTTCGGTGACCTTCTTGATGCACGCGTGGAGCGGCTTCAACTGCGCGGGCGTCGGCGCGACGTCGGTGATTGCGCCGTCGAGCAGGATGTGATCGAGCAATTCCGCGCTCGGGGCCGCGGCGGTGGTTTCGGCCTGTTCAAACGCCGTTTCGGATTTTTCGTCCACGAACAAACGCCAGACGCGACCGAGGAAACGATACACGCCTTCGACGCCGCGCGTATTCCATGGTTTGGTATCTTGCAGCGGGCCCATGAACATTTCGTAAAGGCGGAAGGCATCCGCGCCGAATTCCTTCAGCACGTCGTCCGGGTTCACCACGTTGCCACGGGATTTGGACATCTTCTGCCCGTCTTCGCCGAGGATGAGGCCTTGGTTGACGAGCTTGAAGAACGGTTCGGGCGTCGAGACGTAGCCGAGGTCAAACAACACCTTGTGCCAGAAACGCGCGTAGAGCAGGTGGAGAACGGCGTGTTCTGTGCCGCCGACGTAAAGGTCAACGCCGGGTTTCGTTGAATCGTTGAATCGTTGAA